>JANXAU010000016.1 GCA_025061735.1 Candidatus Bipolaricaulota bacterium | reverse complement strand
AAACACGTGGCGCGAGAGCGCTCGCAGCTTTCGCGTAGCTACATGGTTGGGCTGGCAGATCGAATCGAACTGGACCGAGCCGTTTCTCTTTATGATCTATTCGATCGCTCGGCCCGTCGCCAGCGCTCTGATCTTGGTCTTTATGTACTTGGTGATTGCCCAAGGGGGGATGGACAACCCGCTCTTTGCCGCGATCTATCTGGGCAATGCGTTCTATATCTATGTCGCCTCGGTGATGATCGGCATCAGCTGGACGGTCACTGACGACCGAGAACATTATGGCATTTTGAAGTATATCTACGCAGCGCCCATCCAAGTCTATTTTTATCTCTTGGGGCGAGGCGTGGCCAAGACGCTCACCGCGACTGTCGCGGTGATCATCACGCTGGCGTTTGGGATGCTCGTGCTGCGCATCCCGTATGATTTTCTCTCGATGAATCATGCGCTCTTCTGGACGACGTTCTTGTTGGGATTGGCAGCACTAGCGCTGATGGGGATTCTCTTGGCGGGGGTGGCGCTGATCACGGCGCGGCACAGCGGGTTTATTGGGGAGGCCGTCGCGGGGGCGCTCTATCTCTTCTGCGGGGCGGTGTTTCCGTTGGACGTGTTGCCACAGCCGTTGCAGTATTTGGGGCTGGGCCTGCCGTTGACGTATTGGTTGGAGGGCCTGCGCCGAGCCGTCTTGGGGAGGGGCTTCAGCTCGCTCTTAGCGCCGATTTCTGATGAGACGATCCTGCTGATTCTCATAGGCTCGACGCTCGTGTTGGCTGTGTTCTCGGTGGGCTTCTATCGGTGGTGCGAGCATCGCGCTAAGGAGCATGGCTTGATCGACATGCAAACGATGTATTAAAGACGCTTGTGGAACTTTGTGAACTCTTAGAATAGAATATCTAAGGCTCGCAAAAGGTTGTTATACTTAAGAGTAGCGACAACAAAAGGAGGCGAACTGTAGCATCTATGGCATCTTCATCACCGAAACGCTCCAACCGTTCTGTCCTTTGGCTGACGGTTCCCGTCGTCGTCTTAGCGGTCGCGGCCGCGCTGGTCCTCTGGCAGATGGGCCAGACGCCCACCCCCAAGGTCGGCAACATCAGCAAATTCACCCTCGACAACGGGCTGGTCCTGCTTGTCTATCAAGATAACACGGCCCCCGTGGTCTCCGTCAATCTCTTATACCGAGTCGGCTCGCGCGACGAACCCACCGGCAAGCGCGGCATGGCTCACTTAATGGAACACATGATGTTCAAAGGCTCGAAAAATATCAAGCCCGAAGAGCACTCCCGACTCATAGATCAAGCCGGCGGCCGCGATAACGCCTTCACCAGCGACGACGTCACCGGATACTGGGCGATGCTCCCCAAAGAGAAGTTGGAACTCGCCCTGCGCTTGGAAGCCGAACGCATGGAGAACCTGGTGCTTACCCAAGAGAATCTGGACTCTGAACGCGAGGTCGTCAAAGAAGAGTGGCGCGTTCGTCTCGAGAACCAACCCGTGAGCAAAGCGTTAGACAAATTTAGAGACATCGCGTTCGCCGGAACGCCTTACGCCAAAGGCCCCGAAGGCTACATGGAAGATCTAGATAGCATCACTCTTGAAGACCTTCAGAATTTCTATAAGACGTATTACGCTCCCAACAACGCCGTGCTCGTCGTCGCCGGCGACGTAGAGGCCAATCGGGTCTTGGAGTTGGTGAAAAAATATTTCGGCGCGATCCCCAAGGGCCCCACGCCTCCGGCCGTGACGGTGACGCTTCCTCCGCAAACCGAGATGCGCGAGGAGTCGCTCCAGTTGGCGGTGCAGCTTCCCGTGATCGTGGGGGGCTATGCCTTGCCCGGCATCGGCCATGCCGATCAACCGGCGCTGGAGGTCGCGGGGCTGGTTCTCTCTGGAGGGCAGAGCGCTCGGCTCTATAAGAGCTTGGTCCGAGAGCAGCAGATCAGCGTGGGCGCGGGCGGCTTCCCCTTGGTCTTCAAAGACCTAGGAACGATGCTGATCTACGCGTTCTTCACCCCCGATAAAGATCCCGCCCAAGTCAAAGACGCGCTCTTAAAGGAGATCGAGAAACTCGCCAACGAACCCATAGACGAAAAAGAGCTGCAAAAGGCCAAAAACCAACTTACGGCTCAGTATATCTTCGGGTTGGATTCGATCTCTACGGTAGCCAACGGGCTGGCCCGAGCCGAAGTCCTTCAGGGCGACTACCGAGAGTTTGAAAAATCCAAGACGCGCTACGACAATATCACCATCGCTGACGTGCAGCGCGTCGCACAGACGTACTTCAAGCGCGAGAACTTGACCATCGTAACGCTCAAGCCAGAAGGAGGCGCACCATGAGACCGCTCCAAGTCGCTAAGCTCCTGCTCGTTCTGCTGCTCGGCTCGGTATCGGTCTGGGCGCAGAGCACCATCGAGCCTATTCAGCTTCCGCCGATTAAAAACGTCACTTTAGATAACGGGCTGAAAGTAATCGTGATCGAGCAACCGTCGCTGCCCATCGTGCAATTGAATCTCTTGGTGCGCGTGGGCAACATTCACGATCCCTCGGACAAGGCCGGGCTGGCGCAGTTTACGGCTTCGATGCTGCGTCAGGGGACGAGCACACGCACGGCAGAACAGATCTCCGAAGAGATTGACTTTGTGGGTGGCTCGCTGGGCGCCAGCGCCGATGTCGAGCGCACCTCCGTCACGGCGCGCGTGCTGAAGAAAGACCTCCAAGTCGGTCTGAATCTGCTCGCGGACATCGTGCAGAACCCCAACTTCCCCGAAAAAGAGATGGGGATCCTGCGCAATCAGTTCTTGGCCAGCGTGCGTGGGATGCGCGACGACCCCAGCGAACTCGCCGAAGCGCACTTTAATTTCGCGCTCTTCGGCTCGATCCATCCCTTGGGACGCCCCATGACCGAAGAGTCCATCAAAGCGATCACGCGCGATGACTTGGTCAACTTCCACGCGATGTACTATCGCCCTAACAACGCGATTTTGACCGTCGCTGGGGATGTTAAATCCGACGAGATAGTTAAATTGATCCGAGACGCTTTGGCCGGATGGACGAGAAAAGAAGTCCCGCCCACCCTGATGCCCGCCACGACCAAGCCCAAGGGCTACACCGTGCGCTTTGTGCACAAACCGGGCCAGACGCAGATGCACATCGAGATGGGGCACTTCGGCGTCTCGGTCAACGATAGCGACTACATCCCCACGGTCTTGGCCAACTATGTGTTGGGGGGAGGCGCGTTCTCGTCGCGTCTTTTGCAAGTCGTGCGCTCGCAAGCGGGCAAGACCTACTCGATCTTCAGCTTCTTCCCCAGCTACAGCAAAGACGTCGGTGGGTATTTCAGAATCTCGACGTTCACCCGCAACGAGCAGGCCTTCGAGACGCTCCAATTGATCTTGGACGAATTTAAGAAGTTCAAAGAGGGCGGGATCACCGCTGAGGAGCTGCAAGCCGCACAGGACAACATCGCCGGCAGCTATATTCTTCGCTTAGAGACGCTCTCCGGCCTGGCGACGACCATCAGCAACGTCGAGTTTTACGGGTTCACGCTCGATAGGGTGCGCAACTATCGCAAGCTGGTGCGCTCGGTGACGTTGGAGCAAGCGAACCAAGCGATCAGAGATCGTTTTGACCCGGAGAACTTGGCGATCGTTCTCTTGAGCGACGCGAAGATCTTAGAGGGCAGGAGCGAGCTGATTTCCGGCCTCTCGATGGAGAACGTCGGGGTAGTGGACTGGCTGGCGCCGATCACGGCAAAAGCCAAATCCTACACCGAGTTTCTCGCGGCGGCGGCCGCGCCCAAAGGCCCCACCAAGCTCGAATGGAAGGCGCAGATTACCCCTGACGCCAAAGCGCTCTTGGAGAAAGCCCTAGCCGCGCAGGGCGGCTTTGAGAGGGTTGCGCAGATCCGAGATACGTATACCAAGTCGCGCGGGAGCGTCTTCCAAGGAGGACGCGAGAGCAAGCGCGACGACGAGCTTTGGATCAAGCTGCCCAACAAGCTCAGACTCCAAATGAAGTTCCCCGGCGGCGAGGCGCTGCTCGTCTACGACGGCGTGCAGGTCTGGCTCCAATTCGGCGGACAGGTGCGCGACTATACGGCACAGGCCCTTGAAGACGTCCGCGAGGCCATCGAACTCGATCCGCTCCTGATGCTCTGGAACATCGCTCGCGAGGGCTATCAGTTCGAGCTGGGGGGCAAAGATCAAGTAGAGGGTCAAGAAGTTCAGATCGTGCGCGTGACCAACGAACGGGGCAAGTCGGCTGATCTCTACTTTGACCTCAAGAAGTTTGTGCCGTTGAAGATCGTCACGCAGACGGCCGAGGGCAAGAAGCGCGAGCGGCTGCTGAGCGACTATCGCCAAGTCGAGGGCTTCTGGGTTCCCTTTGCCCAGAAGGACCTAGAAGACCAAGAGCTGGTTGGAAACTTTGAGATTCTGGAGTTTAGGATCAACACCGGGGTCGGGGACGAGCAGTTTGAGAAGCCGTGATCGACTTTCTTGAGGGCGAGGTCGTTGAGCTGGCGGAGAACTCTCTCGTCTTAGCCGCCAACGGCGTCGGCTATCGCGTGATAGTCTCAAAAGCGACGGTCGAAGCGCTGCGCGGCCAGACCGGCTCTGTCAAGATCTTCACGCACCTGCACTACACGCCCAACGATCTCGCCCTCTACGGCTTTGCCACTCCCGAAGAGCGCCAGCTCTTTCAGCTCTTGATCTCCGTCTCAGGGGTCGGCCCCAAGGTCGCGATGGGGATTCTCTCGGCCACTACTCCCCACTATTTCGCCCAAGCGATCTTGCAGAACCGTCGTGATCTCTTAGAAGACCTCAAGGGCGTGGGACGCAAGACAGCTGAGCGCTTGATCGTCGAGCTCAGAGAAAAAATCAACCAGATTCCGTTGGGGGGCGAGCCGACCGCAGCGCCGGCGACGACCCAAGAAGAGTTGGCGATTAAAGCGCTGACGCGCTCGCTGGGCTTTAACGAGACCGAAGCGCGCCGCGCCGTTGCGCGCGCCAAAGCGACGGGAGCGACGACGACCGAAGAGTTAGTAAAGAAAGCGTTGGCGCTGCTCTCGTCGGCTTGAATTTCACAATCTTTCTATGGTCTTTCTATTGCTCTCCGTGATACAGTATCTCCAACACAGGCTGAGAGGGAGATCGAGCATGAGCTTCAGAGTTCTCGTCATAGCTGTTTTAGTGATGCTCGTTGTAAACGGTCTACTGGCTGCTCACCCGGCCCAAGAGCGCCAAGCGCGCTTCGTCTTGCCAAAAGAGACAGATAGCGAGATCACGACCGATCTAGACCCGCACTACGTCGTGCTCAAACGTTCCGTGCCCGCTCGCAATCAGCTCTTTCTCTTCTTGCCCGGAACCAGAGGCAAACCCCAAAATTGTCAACAGATCGTGAACACCGCGGCCGATCTGGGCTTTCACGCCATCGGGCTGAACTATCCTAACGACCAACCCGTGAACGGGCCGACGCTCTGCGGCGGCACCAATACAGACTTAGACTGCTACGCCAAGGTGCGCCTAGAGATAAAAGACGGCATCGATCGCACGCCCTTGCTGAACATCACCCGTGCGAACTCTATCGAGAACCGTCTGATCAAGCTTTTGATCTATTTGCACACGCGATTCCCCAACGAAGGCTGGGGGCAGTATCTCGACAAAGATTTGACGATCAAATGGTCGTCTATTGTGGTTAGTGGGCATTCGCAGGGCGGTGGGCACGCGGGGATCATCGGGCGGTATCACCCTGTCGCGCGCGTCGTGATGTTTGCCTCCATGGACTATAACGCTCGTGTCGGGAGACCGGCCAATTGGATTGCCCAGCCCAGCTCCACGCCTAACGCGACTCCACCTGAACGATTCTACGGCTTCTCGCATCAACGCGACGAAGGGGTCAATTTTACTATTCTCTCCACGCAGGTCTGGCCGGCCTTCGGCATGGATAAGTTCGGGCCCGTCGTCAACGTAGACAAGACAGCGCCGCCGTATCAGAACTCTCATATGTTGACATCCAATCTCGACGCACCCACGGGGAACTATCACGGCTGCATCGTCGTAGATCGAAACTTGATACTGCTTCCCGATGGCACGCCGGTCTATAAGCCCGTTTGGGAATATCTGCTTGGGGCGACTCCGAAGCGAACGAGAGCGACGACAGATTCTCCGAGTCAGCCTTGCCCGTTGGACGAGAACACGGTTATGACCGACAAGGGCTGCGTGCGCGGCGAGTCTCTTGGCGCGGTCAACGTCTTTCGCGGGATCCCCTATGCAGCCCCGCCAGTGAAAGAGTTGCGCTGGAAGGCCCCGCAAGAGCACCCGTCTTGGGAGGGCGTGCGCGAGGCGACGAGATTTGGGAAATCATGCCCCCAACTCCCCGGCACGATCTTGCGCTATCAGTTAGAGACCGACGAAGACTGTCTCTCGCTCAACATCTGGACTCCAAAGACCGATCCCAGCGCAAAACTCCCCGTGATGGTCTGGATTCACGGCGGCGGCCTCGTGCAGGGGAGCAGCGCGCAGCAAGTCAACCATCGAGCGACCTACGATGGGCGCTTCTTGGCCGAAAGATTTAACGTTGTGATCGTGACGATCAATTATCGCTTGGGGCAGTTGGGCTTTCTCGCTCACTCAGCTTTGAGCGCTGAGAGCGAACAGAACGTCTCTGGGAACTACGGACTGCTCGATCAGATCTTCGCGCTGCGCTGGGTGCAGAAGAACATTCAGAACTTTGGGGGCGATCCGACAAACGTCACGATCTTTGGGGAATCCGCAGGCGGCAAGAGCGTCTGCGCGCTGCTCGCGTCGCCCGTAGCTCGCGGGCTTTTCCATCGGGCGATCATCCAGAGCGGGGGCTGCCCTTTGAATTTGCGAAGGCTTCGCGATTCGCCTGGGCGCGAGAGCGCCGAGGCTCAGGGCGAGCGCTTCGCCCGCGCCATCGGCTGCGCAAACGCTCCCGACGTCTTAGCGTGCTTGCGCTCCAAGACTATTCGAGAGATTTTGAATACCCTCCCCGGCGAGGCGAGCATCATCAGCACGGCCGAGAATTGGGACTTCATCGTTGATGGCTACGCGCTGCCGGACTCTCCGGGGCGCGCGCTCGAATCTGGAAATTTTTATCTCGTGCCGTTGATCGCCGGCACGACCGGCAACGAAGCCTCGATCTTTACGCTCTCGCTCAACATTCAGACCGTCGCGCAGTACGAAGCGTATGTGCGCAGTCTCTTTCGCGGGCTGGCCAATCAAGTGCTGGCGCTCTATCCCGCGGCGCCCTATCCCAGTCCCAAAGCCGCGCTCGACGCGCTGCTCTCGGATGTCTTTTTTGTCTGCCCGACGCGAAGGTTCGTGCGCGATGTTTCACAGTATCAGCCCAAGACGTTTCTCTATCACTTCACGTATGTGACGCGGGCGGCGGCCCAAGCGGGGTTAGGGGCGTTTCACGGCTCGGAGATCCCCTTCGTCTTCGGGAACGCGGCAAACCCGACTCCCCAAGAGCGAGCGCTTTCCAACTCTATGATGACGTACTGGACGAGCTTCGCCAAGACCGGCGATCCCAACGAGGGCAAACTGCCGACATGGCCCGCGTATACGCTCAGCGAAGACCCGCATCTGCAGCTTGACATCCCGATCAGAGCCGATAAGAACCTACGCAAGCCCTACTGCGATTTCTGGGAGCGCTTGCAGACACCGTGAGTATTCGTCACAATAGACCCATCGCTTATCAAGAGGAGGGATATGGATGCGCATCTCTCTGCGGCGCGTTCTCGGGGGTTGTCTCGGCGTAATCTTGATCCCTAGCGCATGCGCTCTCTCTACCGTACATCAACCACAACCCGTTGACCCGTGCGGCGTGCAAACTCCTGCGACCGTCTCCCAGATCGAACTGCAACAGATCGCGACGGGCTTCGCGCGCCCCGTCTATCTAACCCACGCCGGCGACGGCTCGGGTCGCCTGTTCGTCGTCGAGCAAGCCGGAATTATTAAGATCATTCGCGATGGACGAACGCTCGCGACCCCGTTTTTGGATATTCGCGACCGAGTCGAGATGGGCGCGCGCATGAGCGACGAGCGCGGGCTGCTCAGCGTCGCGTTCCATCCCAAATACAAAGAGAACGGACGCTTCTTTGTGAACTACACGGGGCGACGCGGAGGAGTGCTCAAATCCATCATCGCTGAGTACAGGGTCTCCGCAAATCCCGATATCGCCGACCGCACAGAGAGAGTTATCTTGGAAGTCGAGCAACCCTTTCCAAACCACAACGGGGGACTGAATAAATTTGGCCCCGATGGGTTTTTGTATATCGGGCTGGGCGACGGCGGCGCCGCCGGCGATCCCCTCAACGCCGGCCAAAGCCTAGACACGCTCTTGGGCAAGATCTTACGGATTGACATCGAGAGAGAACCCTACGCGATTCCCCAAGACAACCCCTTCGTCGGTCAAGCCAACGCCAAGGGCGAGATCTGGGCCTACGGCTTGCGAAACCCGTGGCGATTCTCGTTTGATCGCTGCACCGGGCGACTCTTCGCCGGTGACGTGGGCCAGAATCGTCTCGAAGAAATAGACTTGATCGAGAAGGGGAAGAACTACGGCTGGAAGATCATGGAAGGCTCGCAGTGCTACGATCCTCCGACGTTGTGTAACACCCAAGGGCTGGAGCTGCCCATCGCCGAGTACGATCACTCACTGGGCTGCTCCGTCACGGGGGGCTATGTCTATCGGGGTACTCAGTACCCGTCTTTGGTTGGGCACTATCTCTTTGGGGACTACTGCAGCGGGCGCATCTGGTCGTTGGTGCAAGAGAGTTCGGGCAGATGGGGCATGCGCCAACTGATAGATTCGCCCTACAGCATCAGCTCATTTGGGGAAGACGAGCAGGGCGAGCTCTATGTCGTGCATCACGGCGGCGCGCTCTATCGCATCGCGGCACGGTGATAGAAGACAGTTATTACGCAAGAGAAGCCCCGCTCGCCAGCGCGCGTCCCACGTCGAGAGCTTTCAGATTTTGATCTCGATATTTGGAGGGAGTGCGCGCGGCAACGGCCGTCGCTAGGTGCTCCCACGAGACTATACCCGCCAGCGCGTTGAGCGCCCCCAGCGCTACGACGTTCGTCACGAGCTTGCTCCCCACTTGCTCCATCGCGGCTCGCTGCAAAGGGAGCGCTATGATCTTGGGCTTGCGATGGTTCGTCGAGATGAGCACTTGGCTAGAATCCACCAAGACAAGCGCCTCTTCTCCCAACCCCACCAGATACTTGTCAAACGCCTCTTGAGAGAGACATAAGAGCACATCGGGCTTGTCCACCTGAGGATAGGCGATCTTCTCCGTCGAGATGATCACCTCGGCGCGGCTGGCGCCCAGCCGCGCTTCGGGGCCGTAGCTCTGCGCCACGGCGACGTTGTAGCCCGCGCGCATCGCCGCTTCGGCCAAGATGATCCCGGCGAGCACCAGACCCTGCCCGCCTGCACCGCTTAACCGGATCTGCCGAGTTGACATAGCCTGTAATAGCTCTCGACAAACTCTGCACGCTCTTCGCAGAGAAACTCCCCAATGGGGATCTTCCCCGCTCGCTCTTCGGGCGTCATCTGATGGTACTCGTCCAACGGGACCGTCTGAGATTTAAGTTCATAGAGCATCTGCGACGGATCGCGCAGATCGTTGAGCCGGCCATAGTACGTGGGGCACTGCGTGAGGACTTCTATCACGGAGAAGCCCTTGTGAGCGATGCCTCGCTTGACAAAGCGCACGATCTCTGGGAAATCAAAGCTTGTGGTCCGAGCGACATAGGTCGCTCCGGCCGCCATCGCCAGACGCGCGATGTCAAACGGATGCTCGACGTTGCCGTAGGGGCTGGTCGTGCTGCGCTTCTCTGTCGGGGTCGTGGGCGCGAGCTGGCCCCCTGTCTGGCCGTAGATCGCATTGTTATAGATCACAGCCGTCAAGTCTATGTTGCGCCGACACGCATGAATGAAGTGATTCCCGCCGATGCCCAGCGCGTCGCCATCGCCCATGACCACGATCACGTGCAGATCGGGACGCGCGAGCTTCAGCCCCGTCGCAAACGCCACGGCGCGCCCGTGGGTCGTATGCATCGCATCGGTCTGGAAGAGAAAGCTCGCCCGGCCCGAACAGCCAATCCCCCCTAGCACGGCGATCGTATCGGGATCGAGCTGCAACTCAGCCAGCGCATTGGCAATCGCGTGCGTAATGATGCCGTGCCCGCAGCCCGGACACCACACGTGCGGCAACTTCTCCACTCTCAGATACTGACGATAATCTCTGGTCATAGACACACTCTAGCGATCTTCTCTCGGACGTATCTGCAGATCTCCTCTGGAGTGATAAGCGAGCCGTCCACGCGCCCCAGGTGCGATACGGGAGCGTGGCCCGCCGCCGCTCGCTCTACTTCGCGCACCAACTGCCCCAGATTCAGTTCCGGCACTAAGATATCCTTCACGTGAGACGCGATCTCTCGGATCGGCTTGTCCGGGAAGGGCCAGAGAATCTTCAGATCGAGCCACCCAATGGGAACGCCCCCAGCCCGCAGCCGCTCCACGGCCGCCTCTACCGCTCGACTGGTGATCCCGTAACTCACGATCAAGAAGTCCGCATCATCGAGATAGAAGCCCTGATAGCGCACCAATCGCTCTTTGTGCTCTTCGATCTTCCCCACGATTCTCTTCAAGAGCTGTGCGGCCTTTTCGCCCTGCACCGGGAAGCCCGTTTCGTCGTGTGCCATGCCCGTGACCATCAGACGCGCCCCAGCCCCAAAACTTGGCATGCTTCCGTTTGTTTTTTCAACGCGCTCAACGACTTGGAGTTCGCCCGCAACGGGCAGCGTGACGTTCTCGCGCAGATGGGCCAAGACTTCGTCCAAGAGCAAGATCACCGGGACGCGATATATTTCTGCGAGATTAAACGCGAGCACGGTCATCTCGAAGACCTCGCGCACCCACGAGGCCGTCAGGACGATCACGGGGTGATCCCCGTGGGTGCCCCAGCGCGCTTGCATCACGTCGCCTTGGGCGGCTTTGGTGGGCTGCCCCGTGCTCGGTCCCCAGCGCTGGCAGTCTACGATCACACAGGGCGTTTCGGTAATCGCCGCGTAGCCGATGTTCTCTTGCATGAGCGAGAACCCCGGCCCGCTCGTAGCGGTCATGGCCTTGACGCCGCCCCACGACGCGCCGATCACCGCGGAGATCGAAGCGATCTCGTCCTCTAATTGGACGCAGACGCCCCCGACTTTGGGCATCTCGCGCGCCAAGTACTCCATGATCTCACTGCTGGGCGTGATGGGATAGCCCGCGAAGAAGCGACAGCCCGCGTAGAGGGCGCCGCGCGCGCAGGCCTCGTTCCCTTGGACCAGCTCTTGATTGTTCATACTCTTTTTCTGACTGGCCCTCACCCCGGCTACGCCACCCCTCTCCCGTGAGTCATCACGGGAGAGGGGCCGGGGGTGAGGGCCTTCTCCACCCAGATCGCAAAATCGGGACAGCGCATCTCGCATATTCGACAGAAGATACACGGCTCGATCTCTTTCACGGCGATCTTCCCCGAGCCGTTCAAGAAGAGGATCTGTTTCGGGCAACTGTACACACAGAGCGCACAGCCCTTGCAGCGCTTTGGCTCTACAACGAGCGCGTAGCTCCCGATCTTATACGCTTGCACTCGCGCTCACCTCGCAGCGCCGTAACAGCCTCTCCCAGTCGCGATCTATTTGCTTTTGGATCTCCCTCAAGAGTTCGGTCTGCTCTTGCGGCTCAAACAGATGCGCGAAGCGCTTCTGCGGCCGCAGCCACATCTCTATGGGCAGCTTCTCCTCGGGGATATAAGTGAGCCTCCAACGACCGTCTTCGACCTCAAAGAGCGGCCAGAAGCACGTCTCAATCGCCAATCGCGTGATCTTGACCGTCTGGCTGGAGTCATGCCCCCAGCCGCGCGGACAGCTCGTCATCACGTTGATAAACGACGGGCCGTCTTGGGAGACCGCCTTGCGCACTTTGGTCACCAAATCGTACCAATCCCCAATCGAAGCCTGTGCGACGTAGGGAATGCGATGGGCAACGACGATCTCGGTGAGATCTTTGCGTCTTTGGATCTTGCCGAAACTCTCTTGGCCCACGGGCGCGGTTGTCGTCTGCGCGGCGAAGGGCGTGGCCCCGGAGCGCTGATTGCCTGTGTTCATGTAGGCCTCGTTGTCGCAGCAGACGTAGAGAAATCTGTGTCCCCGTTCTAACGCCCCCGAGAGCGCCTGCAGCCCGATATCATACGTGCCGCCATCGCCGGCAAACGCGACCACTCTGATCTCTTTGGAGATCCGGCCACGCCGCCGCAAGACGCGATAGGCGCTCTCGACGCCGCTGGCCACCGCCGCCGCGTTCTCAAACGCCACGTGCAGCCACGGGACGTTCCACGCGGTCGTGGGGTAGCGCGTCGTGGCGACCTCCAGACAGCCCGTGGCCGTGACCACTACTACGGGTTCTTCGATGGCGTTGAGCACGGCGCGCACGGCGATGGGAGTGCCGCAGCCGGCGCAGAGCGCGTGTGCCCCCGTGAAGCGCTTCTCGCGTTCTTCGCGCATCGCTAAGGCTTTGGTGTTTGGCATCGCTGCTCACTCCCGTAGCCCGATAAAGCGCTGCACATCCGCGTTGGCTTCGCATTCCAGATCGTTCACGATGCTCATGAGCTGCTCCGGGCGGATATCACGCCCGCCTAGGCCGTAGATATAGTTATAGAGCACTGGGCGAGCGCTGATCGCGTTCAACGCCGCGCTGATCTCAGAGTAGAGCGGCCCCCAACTCCCCAGTGAGAGCGCACGATCCAAGATCGCCACGGCCTTGCGTCCTTGGAGAGCCTGGGCGATCTCTCGGGCGGGGAAGGGCCGGAAGAGCCAGAGCTTCAGCAGCCCCACGCGCTTGCGCTGCCGACGCAGACGATCTATCGCGACTTTCGCTGTCCCCGCGGTCGCCCCCAAGATCACATAGACATAGTCGGCATCGTCGAGCTTATAAGCTTCAAAGACCCCGCGATAGTAGCGCCCCGACAGCTTGGCAAACTCCTCTTGCAGCTCGCTCCAAACGCCACCGACGTTCGCCATCGCATCTACTTGCTGGCGCTTGATCTCAAAGTAATAGTCAGGCAACGCAAACGGCCCCTGCGTCGTCGGATGATCTGTATCTAACAACGGATAGAGCGCTTGGTATTCGCCGACGAACTCGGCTACGGCGTCGTCGGGCAGGAGGGCAACGGGTTCGGCCGAGTGCGTGATCGTAAACCCGTCTTGGATGGTCATCACCGGCAAGAGCACTCGTCCGTCTTCGGCGAGCCTTTGGCCGACCACCGAGAGATCGTAAGCTTCTTGGGCGTTCTCGCAGAAGATCTGGATCCAGCCGGCGTCGCGGGCCATCATGCTATCGGAGTGATCGCAGTGAATATTAATAGGCCCGGAGAGGGCGCGACTGCCGACGGCCATCCCAATGGGGCAGCGCATCGCCGACGCGATGTAACAGATTTCGAGCATCAGGGCCAGCCCTTGGGAACTTGTCGCGGTGAGCACGCGCGCGCCCGCGCACGAAGCGCCAACCGCTGCGCTCATCGCGCTGTGTTCGCTCTCGACGTTGATGATCTCGGTGTCTACCAATCCGTCGGCGACGAACTGCGCAAATGTCTCAATAATGGGCGTCTGCGGGGTGATGGGATAGACGGGGACAACGGCGGGACGGAGCTGGCGCATCGCGTGGGCAGCCGCCTCCGCGCCCGTCAGCAGCGTTCGTTCTTCCCTCTCCAACATCTTCAACGCCATCACGACCCTCCTGTCTCCTTGAGCATCTGAATCGCACCCGTGGGACAGTGCTCCGCGCAGAGGCCGCAGCCCTTGCAGTGCTCGTAATCGAAGCCGCGCATCTGCCCGCGTTCAATCAGAATCGTCGCTTCGGGGCAGTGCACCCAGCAGAGCAGACAGTGAATGCAGCGCTGCTGATCATAGACGGGCTTCTGGCCAGAGCGCCAGCTCCCGGTCTTCACCAATTGGGGCGTCGCCCCCCCGACGACGACTCCCCCTATGGGCAACTCTTGATAGCGCTTCAGCATACCAGCACCTCAGGCTCTTGTTGGCGTCTTAGCGCGTAAAACCCCGCGCGCAGCGCGGCGAGATTCGCTTCGAGCGCCTTGGGTTTGTCGCGCATGGTCAGCTGGAGTTCTTCTTCCACGTCCGAGAGGGAGATCTCCTCTGGCAGCAACGCGGCCAGCGCGCCCAAGAGCACGACGTTGGCAAAGCGCGTCCCGGCCTCGCGCGCTAATCGGTTCGCGTCCAGAGCGACGATACGCCCGGAGAACTTGATCTGCTCGCGTAGCTCCTCGCTGCTCTTGGGACTGTTCACCACGAGCACGCCGTGGCGCTTCAGCCCCTCCAAGACTCCGACTTCTTTAGAGTCCAGAAGAGTCGGATCGAGCACCACGACGATATCCGGTTGATAGACCCCACAGTGGAGACGGATCTCCCTGCGATCTAGGCGGGTAAAAGCCCTAACGGGAGCGCCGCTGCGTTCGGGGCCGTATTCGGGGAACGCCTGCGCCCACAGTCCCCCGCGCAGGGCGGCCGCTGCCAAGAGCTGTGCGACCGTCTTGGCCCCTTGACCGCCTCGTCCGTGCCAGCGGATCTCGATCACGGCTCCACCTCCGTTACGCAGCTACGCGAGAGAGATACCGATCTATTCCCTCGGCGGCGCGCTTGCCGTGCGCGACCGCCTCGACGACCGTGCCTCCGCCGTTAATACAATCGCCCCCGGCGAAGATAGACGCACAGCTCGTCTGAAAATCTTCGTTCACCTTCACCAAGCCGCCAGAAAGCTCAATCCCAAATTGCTCCAGTAATGCGCTGCGTCTCTCTTGCCCGATGGCCTTGATCACCGTATCCACTTCTAGCAGAAATTCCGTGCCGGGGATGGGTTCGGGGGCGGGGCGGCCCGACTTATCGGGCGCGCCTAGCTTCATGTGAATACACTCGATCGCCCGCACCCTCCCCTCGCCGATGAATCTTAGCGGCGCGGTCAGCCAATAGAAGTGCACGCCCTCTTTGCGCGCGGCTTTGACTTCGTGCTTGAACGCGGGCATTTGGTCTTCGGTGCGCCGATAGAGCACCATCACATTCGTTGCTCCCAAGCGCACCGCCTCGCGCGCCACGTCGATCGCCGTGTTGCCACCGCCAATAACGGCTACCGTAGACCCGATCTTGGGAAGGTCACCGTTCTTGATCGCTTCGATGAACTCCAGCGAGTTCCAAATCCCGGCCAGATTTTCCCCTTCCAGTCGGGCGGGCAAGTCTTTGCCCAAGCCTACCCCCAAAAAGAGCGCCGCGTGGCGCCGCTTCAGCTCGTCTATAGATAGATCTCTGCCCACGGTGATCCCGTAGCGAAACTTCACGCCCAGGCGCTCGATCATCTGCACTTCTTGAGGGAGTGGCTCGCGCCACTGTTTGTACGGGGCAATCGCGGAGGTGATCAAGCCCCCGGGGTCGGGGCGGCTCTCGTAGACGACGACGTCATAGCCGCGCTTGGCTAGCTCGGCCGCACAGGCCAGTCCCGCCGGCCCCGCGCCGATCACCCCGACGCTCTGCAGCTTCGCCTGCGTTCTGGTGAAAAAGTGCAACTGCTTCTGGAGCGCAACGTCGGTGGCGAATCTCTGCAATCGTCCGATCTGCACCGCGCGACGGCCCTCTTTTACTAAGACACACGCGCCCTCGCACAGCTCTTCGACCGGGCAGACGCGCGCGCAACTGCCTCCCAAGATATTCGCTTCAAAGATCAAGCGCGCAGCTTCATCGGGGCGGCCCTCGCGGATGGCGCGAATAAAGTGAGGCACAGGGACTTGAGCCGGACAGGCGGCAAAGCACGGCGCAGGCGCCGAGGGGCCACCGCACTCCAGACAACGATCGGACTCCACAAACGCTTGAGATTCGCTCAACGGGGGATGGATCTCCTCATAGAGAGAGAGAGTTCGCGGAAGATTCGCTACGGCCGCCATGGTGCCTGCCGCCTCCTTTCGTCGCTTCATCATAGAGGGGGAAGCCCCCAAAAAGCTATGATAGCGATCAGCGCGGGTATTGATCTTTATCAAAAAAGCCCCCGGAGGGGCTGGGAAGAATCTAGAATCATAGCGGAAGGAGCGGGACGGTCCGGGGTGGAGACCGTCCCGCGGGAAAGGGGGTTCCGACTTGGCGTCTGCCGTCTGAGCGGTCGCCAAGCCCTTCCTAAGGATGAGGGGGTATGATGGCGACCCCTTCCCGCTACACTCTTCTCAGGCCGGGTGACGACGGCGCACCCACTCGTAGAGCACCCAGAAGCCGAAGACGATCGCCGTGAGCAAGACGATGAAGATCATCTCGCCGCCGCTGGGGCTGTAGGGGGCCGTGTTGGTTTGAGCCAAAGCTATCTTCTCTAGCCCCACCAGCCCGACTATGCTTCCCCAGAGCCTGCGCATAACGCCTCCCCTTCATAACGGGCGTCCTATTGTAACAGAACCCTCAGGGCAAAAGCAAGTAGCCCCCTAGCGCCACAGGTTCTCGTCCTCGCCAGGGCCTACGGAGATGAGCGATATCGGCAGATTGAGTTCGTCTTCGATAAAGCGAATATAGTCTTGGGCAGCGCGGGGCAGGTCCGAAAACGTCTGGCATCCTTGCAGCGGCTCCTTCCACCCGGGGAGGCGCTCGTAGATCGGCTCGCACTCATGAAGCATCTCGCAGACCGCGGGAAATTCGTAGAGCGTGCGCCCGTGATAGCGATAGGCCGTCGCGACGGGGATCTCAAACAGACCCGACAGCACGTCGAGCTTGGTGAGCGCTAGTTCTGTAAAACCGTTGAGCTTTGACACATAGCGCAACGCGACCAGATCGAGCCAGCCGCAGCGTCTGGGGCGTCCCGTCGTCGTGCCGAACTCGTGCCCTTGTTGACGCAGATGCTCCCCCAACGGTCCGTGAATCTCGGTCGGGAAGGGGCCGTGCCCCACGCGCGTCGTATACGCCTTGGCCACGCCGATAATGCGACCCACTCGGTTGGGAGGGACGCCCGCGCCAGAACCAATTCCGCCGATCGTCGCCGTCGAGGACGTCACGTACGGATAGGTTCCAAAGTCCAGATCGAGCAGCGCGGCTTGAGCGCCCTCAAAGACGATCAGTTTCCCTTGGTCGAGCGCGTCATGCAAGAGCTGAACTGTATCTACAATGCGCTCGCGAAAGACTTCTGAAAGTCTTAGGAGATCTTCGCCCAGTTCTTGGCTCTCGAACTGTTGCAGCTCTTTGGACTCCGGCCAGATGCGCCGATAGCGCTCTAAGATTTTATCAAGCTTCTCCAAGAACGTTTGGGGGAAGAGCAGATCGGACATTCTCAAGCCGATCCGTGCGGCCTTGTCTCGATAGGCCGGGCCGATCCCCTTGGCGGTCGTGTCGAGCGCCGATTGTGAGCCTTCTAAGCGCTCAATGATCGGATGATAGGGCAGCAAGAGATGCGCGCCGTAGCTGATATAGATATCGGGGTCGCTGCCGCGCAGCTCGCGCAGGGCATTGAGTTCTTGGACGAGCGCGTAGGGGTCCACGACCATGCCGTTGCCCAAAACGCCAGTGCAGTTCTCGTGCAGCGCGCCTGACGGGATGAGATGAAACTTAAACTCCTGCGCGGGCAGCTCGCTGTCGCTCTCGGCACCGTCCCCTACCAGAGAGGGAACCCGACTGGTGACGACGCGATGGCCGGCGTTGGTGCCGCCGTTGAAACGCACGCAAAAGTCGGCCTCTCGACAGAGCAAGTGAACGACCTTCCCCTTGCCCTCGTCGCCCCACTGTGCGCCCAAGACGGCTACGGCAGGCATAGCGTCACTTCCTCGCTGGAGAGTTCGCGCACTCTTCCCCCCACGCGCACGATCAGTTTACCAGATTCGGACAACCCCAGCACATCAGCCTCATAAGAAGACCCCTCCCCCTCTAGCCCCTCCCCGGGAGGGGAGCATACGGTGACGTGCTCTCCTAAGATCGAGAATCGTTCCCACTGCCGACGCACGAACTCAGGTCCCTCGGCGAGAAATCGCTCGTAGTCGTGAGCGATGGCATCGAGAACCGCGTCGAGGAACTCTTCAAGAGAGAGAGTCCTTCCCAGCTCGCGGGCCAGCGACGTCGCGGGAACACGAGTCTCTTTTGGAGGCTCATTATTCACGTTGACTCCAATGCCGGCGACGAGCCACTCGATCTTTTGGGCTTGGCTGCTCAGCTCGATTAAGATTCCGCCGAGCTTGGCGAACCTCTCTCCCGTCCCCTCCCCGACACCGGGAGGGGAGCTTCCCCCTTCCCCTGCGGGGAAGGGAGCTAGGGGGTTAGGTCTCATCACATACAGATCATTAGGCCACTTGACGCCCACGGGGACTCCCCAGCGTTCTCGCAGAGCGCGCGCGAGCGAGACAGCGATCAGAAGAGAAACCCAGCCCGCTTGCTCGACGGGGATCGGCGGCTTGAGTAACACGGAGAACCACGCCCCGCCCTCGGGAGAGTCCCAACTGCGGCCCAAGCGCCCCTTGCCCGCTGTCTGTTCTTCGGCGATGACGACCGTGCCCTCAGGCGCGCCGGATTCCGCAATCTGCTTCAGATAATCGTTGGTCGAGCCGAGCGCCTCAAAACGCTCAACGTGATAGATCATCGTTTGCGCACCAAGCCGATCTTGGCCTTGTACCCATTGACGTTTAGTTCTTTGCTGAACTCGGCTCTCTCGAAAGAGCCGTTGCGTTGCAACGTGACGGCGAGCGTCTCCTCTTGGACGTGAGAGGCGAACTTCTCAAGGGCGGTCTGCACGTCGGGGTCGGCTTCGTAGTAGAGCTCGATGCGGTCTGAGACTTCAAAGCCGGCTTCCTTGCGGCATTCTTGCACGAGTCTCACAAACTCGCGCACCAGACCCTCCTGGCGCAGCGCCTCATCAATGCGCGTGTCCAACAGCACCCGAAGCGTACCCTCAGCGCCCTCAACGTAGCCCTCTCTGGGGAGAAGCACAATGCGAACGTGCGTCTCGGCGAGCAGCTCGACCTCTTGCCCATCCACCCTCAAACGGAGCTTCTTCTGCGTTTTCAGCTCTTGAGCCAGCTGCACGCGCCGGTCATGCTCGGCTTTGTTCAGCTGCTCCAACACTTGCATGACTTTGGGAGCAAAGCCGCGCAAGTCCTTCCCCAATGCAGACTTCTCATACTCCAGCTTGGGCGTGTAGAATTCAAATGACATAGTTTGGTTCAGCCATTCAAGCCGTTTGACGTTCAGCTCTTGCGCGATAAGCTGCTGATACTCCGTGCTCAGCGCGGGAGCGTCGCTGAGCACGACCGCGCAAGAGAGGGGCTGGCGGACTTTGATCTGGGCCTTGTTGCGGGCCTGCAACCCCGCCGTGACTACTTGCCGGGCCACGGCCATCTGGTTTTCCAGCACGGGATCGCGCAGGCTCTCGTTGACTTGCGGCCACGCGCACAGATGGACGCTCTCCGGCATCTGCGCTGTCCTCAGATTTTGGTAGATCGCCTCGGTCAAGAAGGGCACAAACGGGGCCATCAGCTTCACCAGCTCCAGCAAGACCTCATAAAGCGTCGCAAAAGCGGCGCGCTTGTCCGCCGTCCACGCGCTCCCCCAAAACCGCGCTCGCGAGTTGCGCACGTACCAGTTGCTCAGATCGTCGATGAACCCCTTGAGCGCATCGGCCGCGCCGACGATGTCGTAATCATCTAGAGACTGCGTAGCAGTTTGGATCGTCGCCTGCAAGCGCGAGAGAATCCAACGATCCAGCAGCGTGCGCTCGCCCACGGAAGCTTTGTGCTGGGTCGGATCGAACTTATCAATCCCCGCGTAGAGCGCGAAGAAATTATAGACGTTCTTCAGCGTCTCTAGCGGCCCCTGAAAGTCCGCCACGGCTTGCAGCGACAGACGCTTGTCCTTCCACGGGGCGCTCGACGAGTAAAAGTACCAGCGCACGGCATCGGCGCCAAACTTACTGATCATATCCCAAGGATCAATCACGTTCCCCAGACTCTTGCTCATCTTGCGCCCTTGAGCGTCCAGCCCCATCAAGTTCACCACGACGTGCTTGAAGGGGTGTGGGTACGGGTGATCTTCGTAGAGCAGCGTGCTGGTGACCAAGAGCGAATAGAACCAACCGCGCGTCTGATCTACCCCCTCGGCGATGAAGTCCGCGGGGAACTGCTGCTGAAAAATCTCTTGGTTCTCGAAGGGATAATGCCACTGGGCGGTGTGCATCATTCCTGAATCAAACCAACAGTCTATCACATACGGGACGCGGCGCATGGTGCCCCCGCAGGAGCACCTCAGCAAGATCTCGTCAATCCAGGGCCGATGGAACTCGACCGCGCGGGCTTTCTCTTTCTCCAAAGCTAGATCAATAAGCTCTTGGCGGCTGCCGACGCAGTGCTCTCTTTGACACCGCTCGCAGACCCACAACGGCAGCGGCGTCCCCCAGTAGCGATCCCGCGAGAGCGCCCAGTCTTTCATGGTCTCCAAGAAGTTGCCAAAGCGCCCATCCCGGAAATGCTCCGGGTGCCAGTGAATGTGCTTGTTGTTCTCGATGATCTCGCGCTGCTTGGCGGTCGTCTTGATGAAGTAGGAGTCGCGGGCGTAGTAGAGCAGGGGAGTCTTGCAGCGCCAGCAGAACGGGTACTCGTGCTCGTACTTCCCAGATTTGTAGAGCAACCCGCGTTGTTTCAAGTCTTGAATAATTACAGCGTCGGCGTCCTTGACGAACTGCCCTTGGGCTAGAGCAAATCGCTCGGTGAACTTGCCCTCTAAATCTACGGGATTGACGAACGGCAGTTTTTCTATCTGCCCCAGCTGATAGTCTTCCTCACCGAACGCCGGGGCGATGTGCACGATCCCCGTGCCGTCTTCAAGCGAGACGAAATCGGCCGCCACGACGCGATAGGCATTGGGGTCATCGCTGAGCTTGTAGGCTGGCTCGTAGCGCATCCCGACGAGTTCGGCTCCTGAGAACGTCTCGACGATCTCGTGGGGGTCTTTGATCACCGCTTCGACTAAATCTTTCGCGAGAATGAAGAACTCGTCTCCGATCTTGACTTTGGCATACGTGAACGTCGGCCCCACGGCCAGCGCCACGTTGCTGGGCACGGTCCACGGCGTGGTCGTCCAAACCAAAAAGAAAGTCTGAGAGTCTGCAGGGTCTTGGGCCTTCAACGCAAAGAAGATAGACGGGTCTTTGGTGGTCTCGTAGCCTTGGGCGACCTCGTGCGAGCTTAATGCCGTGCCGCAGCGCGGACAGTAGGGCAAGACTTTGTGCCCTTTGTAGAGCAAGCCCTTCTCCCAGATCCTCTTCAACGCCCACCAGACGCTCTCGATGTACTCGTCGGTGTACGTGATATAAGCATTTTCTAGATCAATCCAAAACCCCATGCGCCGGATGAATCGCTCCCACTCGCTCTTGTACATCCAGACGCTCTCGCGGCACTTCTGAGCAAACTTGTCAATCCCGAACTTTTCGATCTCGGCTTTGCTCTGAAGCCCAAGGCTCTTCTCGACTTCGAGTTCGACGGGGAGGCCGTGGGTATCCCAGCCGCCCTTGCGCAGGACGTAGTAGCCCTTCATCGTCCAGTATCTGGGGAAGAGGTCTTTATTGACACGGGCCATCAAATGCCCGACGTGGGGCTTGCCATTCGCCGTCGGCGGCCCCTCGTAGAAGACGTAGGGCTTTTTGTCTTTGGTCTGTTCCAGGCTCTTGCGAAAAATGGCGGCCTGCTCCCAAAATCTCAATACCGATTCTTCGAGCGCTAACGCGTCTGACAGCTTCTCGTACTTTGGCATTGCGCAGGCCACCTCCATCATCAATAGAGTTTAGGGTTGTGCCGATGATACCGCACGGCTTAGGCAACGTCAAGCCCACGGAGAATTTTTCAACGACACCCCCTTCTTCTTGATTCCTTTTCTTGACAAAACGAGATTTTAAGAGTATAAACTTGATATTGAAATTGAAGTTGAGGGAGGTGGGGTATGTCGTTCAAGAAGCTTTTCACGTCTTGTCTAGTGATGGTGTTTGTCAGCGGGTTCACCGCGGCTGCGCAATCGTGGGAGTCTTGGCTATCCGCCAACTCCTTAGACCATCCCAAAATCTCCAGAGCGCTCCAGAGATTTGCAAGCGACCTCCACCCCCAAGGAGATTCGTTGGCCCTGGAACTCTCTCGGCTCATCCCTCTCTATGACTTTTACCGTCAAGGAGATCGCGTTCGGGTCGTCGTGGAGCTAGAGTCCGACCAAGCGCTCTCCCAGATCGTGAACCGCCTCAAAGGGCACGGCGGCGAGATCGAGTTGGTGCAAAGCCCCTACATTCAGGCGCTCTTGCCCGTCGCGAGACTGACCCAGATCGCTGATTTAGAGGGAGTAGCCTTCCTACGGCCTCCGGTACGCCCCACCCTCGATCAAGGGACGATCCTCAGCGAAGGGCGAAGGCTGATCGGAGCTCCGGCGTGGAACACGGCCGGCATAGATGGGCGCAACACGAAGATCGGTATTATTGATCCGGACTTCTATCGGTACGAGACGCTCGTGGGACGAGAGCTGCCTCCCCGCGAGCGCCTGACGGCACGCTCGTTCCGTAGAGATCGCTTGATGTACGATCCCGAAGTAGAGAGCAGTCACGGCGTCGCCGTCGCGGAGATCGTCCACGATGTGGCCCCAGGCGCGCATCTCAATCTGGCAGCGTTTGACACGGACGTTGAGTTCCGCCAAGCGGTTGACTGGATGATCGAAGAGAAGGTCAACGTGATCACCACGTCGTTGGGATTTCCGTCGGGGTGTTTTCGCGGCGATGGCCTCTTCGAGCCGCAGATTAAAAAAGCGCACGACGCCGGCATCACCTGGGTGACCAGCGCGGGCAACCGCGGCCAACGCCACTGGGAAGGCACGTTCACCGACCGAAATGGCAACAGCGCCCATGAATTTCTCGAGCTTGATGAGTCCCTGACGCTGGAAGTAGAGTTCGTCACAAGTTAGAAGAGCTTGGGGTTGCTGCCGCACTGGTTGCGGTCGTCTTCAGTTGGGATGCTTCCTGCACGGGAGCGCGCGACGACTACGATATCTTTCTCTTTCCCGAATCGCAGCCCCAATCGCGCTTTCGCGGGGAGTGGCTCTGGCGTCCCGGCGTTCCGGTGAAAGTCGCTGGGATCGTTGGGATCATTCGCGATCCCAGGGGCGCGGGGCAGCGTGATCGGATTGGGGTGCAGATCGTGCGCAAGCGCAGCGACGCCCCCGCTGCCAGGCTCGATCTGGTCGTGCAGGCCTGTTTGGAGTGCCGGCGCATCGAATATCTGGTCGCTCAAGGGAGCATCTCGATCTTCGAGCCGGCGATCTCGCCCCACGCCATCAGCACGGGCGCCTTCCATCAGAATCCCGAGCGCTGTCCGCGCGATCTCTGCCCAGAGTCGAATCTCTTAACTTACAGCAGTCGCGGGCCGACCAAGGACGGACGGATCAAGCCCGATCTGATCGCCCCCTCGCACGTCTCGACATCGAGCTTTGGACGCTACACCGGCGACGGGCCGGGGCAGAACCCCGGCTTCGACGGCACATCCGCGTCCACTCCTCATCTGGCCGGAGCAGCCGCTTTGATCAAGCAGCTCTTCCCTAACTTCACCCCCAAAGAAGTTCAGAGCTTCCTAGAGGGCCGCGCCGAAGACCGCGGTCGCCGCGGTAAAGACAACGACTGGGGCGCGGGGCAGCTAGTCTTGGGAGAGGTGGTCATCGTGCCGCTGGCCCCTGCCGAGCTGACCGCCCGCGGCCTCAGCCCCACCCAGATCCAGCTCACCTGGCAGGACCGCTCCGACAACGAAGAGGGGTTTTCGATTGAGCGTCGCTTTGCCCAGGACGTCGAGTACGAAGAGATCGCGCGCGTCCCCGCGAACGTCACAAGCTTCATCGACGAGCTGTCTCTGCCAGAGACCCCCTACTGCTATCGCGTGCGGGCCTTCACGCGCAGCGGACAGTCCACCTACACCAACGAGTCCTGCGCGACAACGCTGGCCGAATCTTTAGCACCGACGGTGCAAGAGTTCTCCGCCCAGATGCAGAAGGACACCTTCGGTTGGGTCGAGCTGCCCAGCCAGATCCGGCAGGCCCTGCCCGCGGGAGTCGCCTTCCGTGAGCTGGCTCAAACGTCCGTGGGGGGACGCACCAGTTCTTCTCTTCAAGAGCTGGGATTGCAGCTCTCCTCCAGCACGGGCCTGATCTTCGGCAGCCCCATCCAGACGGGCAGCTTCCCGATCTTAATGAGCGCATCGCTCGATGACCGCGTGCAGATGCTGATCTGGGTGCTCCTGACGATCTCACCCCCAGCGACGCTCTCTCGTTCGGCGCAAGAGGGGGCTCCGCCGCAGATCAAGTTCATTGATTTTCCTGCGCAGATACGCGCCGATGGCAAGCCCGTGATAGGGTTCGTCGGCTTTGCCGATCCCGACGGCGATCTGGTGCGCGCCGACTTTGTCGTCATCAGTGCTACAGATTTTCAGAGCTTTCAGCTCGAACTGGCCCTGCGCGGACGGCGTGAGGGCGCCTTTCCCTTCGAGATCAAAACGTCGCTGCCGCAGCGCGTGACGCTGCGGGTTCAGCTCACCGACGAAGGGGGACGGACCAGCGCGCCGCGCGAGTTCTCGTTTGACGCCGTCGCTCTTCCGGTCTTGCGGGTCAGCCCGGAGCGCCTCTCCCAAAGCGGGCTAGCGGGCGTGGGAGAGCTGCCCCCGCTGACCCTAGAAGTCCGCAACGACGGCGGCAGCGCCCTCTCTTGGAACGCGCGCACGGATCTCCCGTGGTTGCGGCTTGCTCCCATCGAGGGCCGAGTCGGCCCCAACGAGCGCCAAGCGGTCACCGTCCAAGCCAATCATACGGCTCTTAAGCCCGGACGCTATCGCGGGCTGATCATGATCCGAGCACCAGGCGCGCAAAACAGCCCGCAGTGGGTCCCGTTTGTGCTTGAACTCAAGCCCGCCGGCGGAACGCTGATCTGGAAGGCCCAGATCGGCGCTACTACGGCAAGCCCCGCTCTGGCTTCCGATGGCACGCTCTATATCCCCACGGGGAAGGCGCTCCAAGCGCTGCGCCCCGATGGCCAAGTGAGCTGGACGTTCCAAGCAAGCCAAGCCATCGCTGCGTCCGCCGTGACTCTCGCTCCCGATGGGACGATCTACGTTGGAGCCGACGACGGTTTCTTATACGCGCTCTCGTCGGAGGGCAAGGAGAGATGGCGCTTTGCTACGGGGGGAATTCCGGTGCGGGGCGGCCCGGCCCTCGCGGCCGATGGCACGCTCTATGTGGGCACGGGGAGCGATCCCTTTGAGACGACGCGCTTCTACGCGCTCACCCCCGACGGCGCCGTGAAGTTTAGCCCCATAGAGATCCCCGGAGGGGTCATCGGAGGGCCGGCCATCGCTCCCGATGGGACGATCTATGTTGGCTCTCTAGAAGGGCAAGTCTGGGCGCTGTCTCCGACCAACCTGAGCCGCAAATGGCGCTTCCGCGTCGGGGATGAGATTCAAGGTGCGTTGGCGTTGGGGCCAGACGGAACGGTCTATCTGGGCGCGCTCAATGGCTTCTTATACGCCATCGCCCCTGATGGCCGAGAGCGCTGGCGCTTCAAGGCCAACAAAGAGATCGTCTCCTCGGCGGTCGTCGCGCCCGATGGGACGGTCTACATCGGCTCGCTCGATGGCCATCTCTACGCGATCGGTGCAGACGGCAAAGAGCGCTGGCGCTTCCAGACCGGTGGCCCGATCTACGGCTCCCCGGCGCTTGCTGCCGACGGCACGATTTATATCGGTTCGACCGACGGCATCTTCTACGCGGTCACGCGCGACGGGCAGCAGCGATGGCAGGTGAAGACGGGTGGGGAGATTCGCTCCTCGCCGTTGATCGCCCCTGACGGGACGATCTATTTCGCGTCTCAAGATGGCTTTCTCTACGCGGTGCGCGGCGAGGCCGGGCCAGCAGTATCGGCTTGGCCGATGCTCCGACAGAACCCTCAGCGCACGGGGCGCGCCCCTTAGAGAGCCTATTTGGCGATCTGGAGCGCACGGTCGAGCAAGTTCAGAGCCTCGTCGCGATGCTCAAGCAGCCGTCGGGGGGTCTTTCGCAGCCCCGCTTGCAAGAGCGCGTGCACCATAAACGGAAAGACCGACGTGACTTCGGCGAAGACATACTGAGAGTTCCTCTGAAACTCCGCCGAGACCTTGCCCCACGTGTGGGCTTCGCCCGCGGTGCAGGAGCTTAAGCCCCCGTTCTGCACGTGCGCGTCGCAGATCTGCACGTCGCAGTCGTAGCCTTCTGTTTCTAGCCCGCAGATCTGCGACAGATACGGCTCCGGTTGCAGACTGTAGTTCTTGGGCACGCCCCCTCCCAAAATAATCACGCTGAGCTTCTTTGACCAACGGTGCTTGGCCAACCAATGATAAGCCCCAAACTCGTGAATGTCGGTCTCGATGTCTATTCTGAATTTAAAGCGCTCGCCCAGCTTGCGCTTCAGATACGCGACGTTTAGATAGATAGAGGCGTCTTGGGGCGCGCCGCAGAAGATGGGCACTCGGTGGAGATGGGCCTGGACGGTGAGGCTGGTGGAGCGTTGGGGATCGCGGCCGAAGCGGTCTTTCAGCGCGGAGGCTACGTAGCGCCCCAAGAGATCGTGAAACTCGGGGGTGGTCATGGGGCGCTGGAACGGCTTTTGGCGCAGCAGCTCTTGCACGAATCTGTCGGTGCGATAGAGATCGTCCTCAGGGAATACCAGGTCATAGATACGAGTTAGCCCCTGGCGGCGGAGCGCCAGATCGCCGATGTTGGGATCTACCGCGAAGAATTCGCCATCTATCGCTCTTTGTAAGTCGTGATAGATGTTGGCTCCCGTCGTTGTCAATATGTCAACGATGCCCGCCCGGAGGAGCGGGATCAGACAGGTCGTGTGCAAGTCGGCGGGGGTCATCGCGCCGGAGAGCGTCAATACGATCGTGTGATCCTCTTCGATCATCCGGCGTATGATCTTATACGCCGTCGCGACCTCACGGCCGACGAAGGCGTGAAAAGCGTTCTCTATCAGTTCTTCGGTGGTCTCGCGACCGGTGATGGCCCGCCCGGCGACCTTAGGGCCGGGAGAGAGCTTTTGGCGCGTAGGCATGGATAAATTATAAAGAGTTGCCCAGCCCTGAGCAAGATCACACCAACGCCTGAGCCGAGTCATAGCGTTCCATAACGTTAATCACTAAAATGTTTCTCACGGAAACGGAGTGATGGCGTATGGAGAAATCCACACAGACGATTGCGGCATTGCTACAAGAGGAGCGGACGTTTCCCCCGCCGAAGGCGTTTCAACAACAGGCGTGGGTGAACGATCCCAAGATCTACGAACAGGCAGCGAAGAACCCCGAAGCCTTCTGGGCCAAGGCCGCAGAAGAACTCGATTGGTTCAAGAGATGGGAGAAAGTCTTGGAGTGGAACCCCCCGTGGGCCAAGTGGTTCATCGGGGGCAAGCTCAACGCGTCGTATAACTGCATCGACCGTCATCTGAAGACGTGGCGGCGCAACAAGGCCGCGATCATCTGGGAGGGCGAACCCGGCGATGAGCGCGTGCTCACGTATCAAGACCTGCATCGAGAGGTCTCCAAGTTTGCCAACGTCTTAAAGAAGCTGGGGGTCAAGAAGGGGGATCGCGTGGCGATCTACATGCCCATGATCCCCGAACTCCCTATCGCACTGCTCGCGTGTGCGCGCATCGGCGCGGTGCACAGCGTCGTCTTCGGGGGCTTCTCGGCTGAGGCGCTGAGAGACCGCATCAACGACGCGCAAGCGAAATTGCTAATCACGGCCGATGGCGGCTGGCGGCGCGGCCAGGTCGTCCCGCTGAAGAAAAACGCCGACGAAGCCCTCAAGCAGACCCCTTCTATCCAAAACACCGTGGTGGTGCGGCGCGTGGGCGATCCCAGCGTCACGCTCGGTCAGAACCAGTACTGGTGGCACGAGCTGATGCGCGACGCCCCGCTTGAGTGCCCGCCCGAACCGATGGACAGCGAAGATATGCTCTTTATTCTCTACACTTCGGGGACGACGGGCAAGCCCAAGGGCGTCGTCCACACCACCGGTGGCTATCTGGTGGGCGTCACGCTCACCCATAAATGGATCTTCGACATCAAAGACGAAGACGTCTTCTTCTGCACCGCAGATATTGGGTGGGTCACTGGGCACAGCTATATCGTCTATGGGCCGCTGGCCAACGGAACAACCGTTGTTATGTTCGAGGGCGTGCCCGATTACCCCGACAAAGATCGCTTCTGGGCGATCGTGGAAAAATATCGCGCGACGATTCTCTACACGGCGCCCACGGCGATCCGCACGTTCATGCGCTGGGGAGAGGAGTACCCCAAGAGACACGATCTCTCGTCGCTCAGACTATTGGGGTCGGTGGGCGAGCCGATCAACCCCGAGGCGTGGATCTGGTACTACAAAGTCATCGGCGGCGAGCGCTGCCCCATCGTAGATACATGGTGGCAGACCGAGACCGGACACATTCTCATCACGCCGCTGCCGGGGATCTCGACGCTCAAGCCCGCCTCGGCAAACAAGCCTTTCCCCGGCATCGAAGCTAAAGTCGTAGACGAAGCGGGTAATCCCATTTCGCCGGGGGCTGGCGCGGGGTACCTGGTGATTACCAAGCCCTGGCCGGGGATGCTGCGCACGCTCTACAACGACCCTGAGCGCTATAAGCAGGCGTACTGGAGCAAGTTCCCCGGTGTCTATCTCACCGGCGACGGCTGCAAGATCGACAAAGACGGGGACTTCTGGCTCCTAGGGCGGATTGACGACGTGCTCAACGTCTCGGGTCACCGAATCAGCACGATGGAGGTCGAGAGCGCGTTGGTGGACCATCAAGCCGTTGCCGAGGCCGCCGTCATCGGCAAGAGCCACGACGTGAAGGGGCAAGCCGTCTCGGCGTTTGTGACCCTGCGCGCGGGCTATAAGCCCTCTTCAGAGCTGGCCGACGAGCTGAAGAAGCACGTCGCCAAGAAGATCGGCGCGATCGCGCGCCCCGATGACATCTTCTTCACGGCGGAGCTGCCCAAGACCCGTTCGGGGAAGATCATGCGCCGGTTGCTGCGCGACATCGCCGAGGGCCGCGCGCTGGGCGACACGACGACGCTGGCCGATCCCACCGTGATCGCGCAATTGAAGAGCCAATACGAGTCGAGCGAGAGCTAGAGCTTCATCTCCCAGTCCTTCTTCTCCAACGCGAGAGGAAGGACCCTCACCCCGTCCCTCTCCCTTCTAGGGAGAGGGCGCAGGGTGAGGGTTGGGGGAGGGAGCCGGGAAGAGGTCTTAAAGAAAGAGCAGACTATGAAAACTTTTCTCAATACGACAGTCGTGAGCACGCCCGAAGAACGCCTGCCCAATCGCTGGCTCTTTGTCATCGCGGCCGTCTTGATGCAATTGGGATTGGGCAACGTCTACGCGTGGAGCATCTTCCGAAACCCGTTGATGAGCCTGCACGGCTGGACGATCCAAGAGGCAACGATGCCCTTCACGCTCTGTGTGGTCTTCTTTGCGGTGGGGATGATCGTCGCGGGGCGTTGGCAGGATCGCGTCGGGCCGCGGATCGTCGCTGTCACCGGAGGGATTCTCTTAGGTGCGGGGTTTCTCTTGGCGAGCCAGGTGGGGCAGTCGCTGCTGGGACTTTATCTCTCGTATGGGGTTCTGGTCGGGCTGGGCGTCGGCTTCGCTTATGTCACTCCCATTGCGACGTGCGTGAAGTGGTTCCCCGACATGCGGGGATTCATCACGGGATTGGCCGTCTTGGGGTTTGGCGCAGGGTCTCTGATTGTTGCCCCGTTGGGAACGGCGCTCATCTCCCAGATCGGCGTCTACGGTACTTTTGCGGTGTTTGGCGTCGCGTTTGGACTGTTGGTCATGCTTACCGGAGCGATCTTGCGCAACCCACCCGCGGGATGGAAGCCCGCGGGCTGGACGCCTCCGGCCAACGGCCCCGGCTCCAAAGACCAGCGAGACTACCCGCCCTCGCAGATGGCCCGAACGTTTCAGTTTTATCTGCTCTGGATCGTCTTTCTCTTCTGGGCTGGCGTCGGCCTGATGGTGATCTCGCAGGCCGTTCCGATGGGCCAAGAGCTGGCGGGCTTGAACGCGACAGTGGCCGCGGGGGCCTTGGGCGTGATGTCTATTCTGAACGGCTTAGGGCGCCCGGCATTTGGGTTCATCTCCGACAAGATCGGGCGCATCGGAGGGACGCTGCTCGCCCAAGCGGTCTTCATCGTGACGCTGCTGTTCATTCTGCCCAACGCGCGGGATTTCGCGCTCTACACGCTGGGAATCAGTCTGATCGGCTTCGCCTACGGCGGAAGTCTTTCGGTGCTGCCGGCGTTCACGGCAGACTATTACGGGACCAAGCACTTGGGCGTCAATTACGGCTGGGTCTTCTCGGCGTGGGGGGCGGCAGGCGTGCTGGGGCCGATCATCGGAGCGCAAGTGCGCGCGGCCACCGGAGCGTGGGTCGGAGCGTTCACGATCCTCGCGATCTTGAGCGCTATTGCTGGACTGCTCATCTTGGTCGCCAAGCCCCCGAAGTAGGAGCACGGCATTTCCGTGCTCCTACTCCCAGCCGTTGGTGTTCTGGGCATCGAGCACGGTGATCTTCTTCTCTTTGAGGTCTTTGACGATCTTGCGCCAATCGTAAGCGTCAATCTTGATGACGACCACCGCGCGCCCCGGCGTCGTGCGACACTCTTCGCACGTGACGATGCTCAGGACATTGGCTTCGTGCTCGCGCAGGACTTCGAGCGCGTCGGCGAGCGCGCCGGGGCGGTCTTCTAGCTCTAGCGTGATCCGTGAGCCTTTTTTATAGACGCCCATCAGCTCCAACAAGATCTTAAAAATATCGGACTCGGTGATGATCCCCACTAATTGATTGCCTTCGACGACGGGCAGGCCGCCGACCTTGTGCTTGCGCATCAGCATGGCGGCGCGCTCGATGGGGTCGTCGGGGCTGACGGTAATTAAATCTTCGGCTTTGACCATGATCTGTTCCACCGTCGTGCGCGCCAGCAGATAGTTCAGCTCCCAGATGCTCAGCGTTGTGGCATCCGACGGCCCGGCCTCTTGGATGTCGCTCTTGGTGACGATCCCCAGCAATTTGCCGCGCTTGTTGACCACGGGCAACCGGCGCACGCCGTGCCGTTTCATGATATCTTGGGCTTCGAGAATGGGCGTCTCCGGGGGCACGGTCACCAGATCCGTCGTCATCCACATGCGAACGAACATGGCTTATCTTCCTCCTGACGAGTGGTTTAAAAGCGCTTGGGCGCCGGCACCAGATCCGAGTTCAGATAATCTTTGATCAGACTCGATGGCAGCCGCCAGTCTTTGGGCACTAGAGCGTTGTGCACGATGTGCGCTTGGGTGTAGACCCCCCCGGCGAAGAGCAACCGCGCGACAAACGTCGCACAATTAAAGCCAAAGAGGCTGTAGGGCACGGCTTCGCCGTACCAGGCTTTGCGCCACGGCTTGCTCAAGATGGGATCGGGCTGAAGCTGCGCGATATATTCAGCGATCGTCTGGCGGATGCGTTGGGCTTGCTCGACGCTGATGCGAATGATCAGTCTCAGATCAGGACTAGAGAGAAAGCGCTCGCGGGTCATTCCCGGCTCTTGGAGAATATCCCACTCGATGATGCTGCCCGCTTGCGTCGTGAAGAGCAAGCGCAGATAATATAAGAGCCGTTCTAGACCCTGATAGTTCTCGGGATTGACGTATTGCTTGCGATAGTGCTCGGCCGCGCCGAACGCATAGACTTTGATCGTCTGAGTCTCCAGATCGTCCATGCCTAGGGCCACGTGCCAGAACCCACCGATCAAATAGAGATTGACGCCCGTCTCTTCCCATGCCCCCATGACCCGCACAAAGTAGAGATTGACCGACGACCCCATCGTCAGAACAAACAGAGTCGTCAGCAGCAAGACCCGCTTGAGCTGGGCGCGGCGGTTCGCTTGTCTTTTCACAGTGGGTTGCTTCATAGCTCCATCTTAAATTATATAGCATAACAAGCGAGGATCGTCAAAAAGTTGCGCGACCGGCTTGGAATTTGGTTTAATAGCTTTATGGACACGCGCTGGTGGGTCTGGATCGCGTTGGCGCTCTTTGGGGGGCTGCTCGCTTATCTGTGGGTTACCATTCCCAAGGCTCCTCCGTTAGCAGCCATGGTGCTCTCGCTGGAGGGAATCCCTCAAGAGCGGGCGACGCTGGCCCGCGCGCCGGGAGGGCAGTTGGAGTATCGTCGTGTGCCGGGTCGGCTGCTCTCGCACTATCACCAAGATTCGCACACCGTGAGCTATGTGTTGGCCGGACGCGCCACGGGATTTCTCCATCGCAGCTCCATCGAATTAGAGCCGGGGTATCTCTTGGTCGTCCCGCGTCAGACGGCCTTGGGGTTGAGAACGATCAGTCAAGAGCCGTTAGAGCTTTTGACGTTTTACACGCCGCTGCCCAGCGCCCACGACGAAGTCCAAGCTGTCATCGCTGATCTGCTCCCTCCGGGGGATCCGAACTCGCTCGCACCAGAAGCCACGCCGCCTCATGAAGTTCAGGGCGAGGAGGCCCCGCGACTGCTCGTCTTAAGTGCTTGGAGCGAACGAGCGCTCCGATACACGAACGAGGCGAGCTGGGAGTGGGGGTATCTCAGCCGGACGCGGCGTGATGGCAGCGTCGCGTTGGTGCGGGTGAGCGAACGAGCGACTCTGAGTGAGCGAGGCGTGCACTTTCTCTATCTGATGCGTGGGTCTGCGAAGATCACCATAGAAGAGAAGACGCTAGAAGCTCAAGCTGGGCAGCTCGTGCTCTTGCCCGGTGGAGCACGGCGTACCATCGAGAGCGTTGGGACCGATAGACTCGAATTTCTGCTCTTTTCGCCCCTGGGGCTGCGCGAGAGAGATCTCTTTTAATTTCATCTTATCGCTGCTTCAGCGAGATCTTCTCCTTTCTCGACATCCTCTGTCACACGCTTTAGACATCACTAACTTCTTCGTTATCCCCGATCCAAGACCTCCCGCACCTGTCTTGCAAATGCTTTGCTGTCGTCATCGGGCGCGGGGACGATCTCGATCTCATGAGACCCGCGCGCCCCAAGCCCTAGTTCTACGGCGCGCTTGATCTGCGGATGCTCGAAGATCTTCCCACGCGACACTTCGGGCGTCGTCTTGTAGAGTCTCAATATTGCTACGCCAACGGCATCGAGCGCGACGCGATCGGTCGCCGCGAGCATCACCCCTGGTCTTTCGATCTGCCCGCGCTCGGGACCGCCTGTCACAAATGCTTCTAAGCCGTCGAGTACGATGAGATCGGGCTTATAGAGCAGATTGATCTCGGCGATCATCTCCCGCTGATAGGACGAGCTGTGCAGCTCCATCATATAGTCATAGCTGTCTTTGACGGAGTAACGTGCGACCATGCAATGACTATGGGGGAGCGCAACGTGCTCCCACTCTCCTGGGGGCAGCTTGTCAATGGGGATGGCTGCAAACTCCAGCTTTTGGGCTAATTCGAAGATTCCCTTGGCTTCCATCACTTGATGGGTATCGCCCATGCCGCTGCGGTCCGCTACCGTGATCTTCTTTGCTCCGTGCTCTTTGAGCAGTTCTATCAAAGCTATGAGCGTGTCGTTGTGGGTTGAGCCGGGGAAGGGATGAGCGCTGTTAAACCAGTTCAGCTTGCCGAGCAACTCCGGTGGTAGTCTGACCCCGAGGGTTGGGGCGTGAGCCAGCGGAAAAGGCCCACGAGCATCATCGTAGGAGCGAGCGGGGCCACCCACGCGCGGTATACATCCGCCTTTGTCAATGATCTCGAACTTCACCAGTGCCCGCAGCATCCCGATGAGGGCCCCACCTTGAAGCTCCAGCAGAAGTTGAGGAGGTGGGGGCAGCGGTATAGCTTGGTACTTCGGGTTGATGTAGGTCTTGAAGTATTGGCTTGCGTAAAGCTCAGGCCAGTCTGGCGGTGGGTCTATAGGCATAGGCGATGGTGGAGGTGAGAAGCCTCTCAAATTCTTCAAGATCGAGCCAGAAATCGCCAGATTTTGCGTCGAACCGCACGGCCCCGCTGGAAGCGATCAGCCATTCTGTCCCGTCGGAATCGAGCAGCTTGCGCAACAGCGAGAGGACCTTGCGAAGATTCACCCGCCCATGCGCTTCATCAGCGTCGGGCCAAAGTAAAGTCGCTAAGAGCGCACGCGGATGCGCATGATCGCGATGGAGGACAAGATACGCGAAAAGCTCTTTGACTTTCTGGGTGGGGAATACGAGCAGCTCCCCATCGCGGCGGAATTCGATCTCTCCCAAGAGGCGGATCTCTAAACGAGACATCTCCGGCCGACCTCACTTGCTTCTTATATTATTCGTATTGACAGCGCCCACGCGCTCGCGCTAAGATAGCCAACACGGAGGTGGCTCATGCACCGCGCCTATGTCTTGTTAAAATTTCGCCACACGCCCGGTCAAGCCGTGCCGATCCAAGAGACGCTCGAAGCGATCCGAGCGATCCCCGGCGTCAAAGAAGCCTACGCGCTCTTCGGCGACATTGACGGGATCGTCCATGTCGAAGCCGCCAACCCCAAACTCTTGACGGCGATCATCCAACAGATCGGTGCGATCTCGGCGATCGAGCGAACCGACACGCGCATCGTCGTGCCGTCGTAAACTACGGCAGACAGAGATTCCCCGGCGCGGGGTGATTTCCCGTCTTATTGTTATTGGCGATTTGGCTCTCGGCATCTACCGTGAGCCTGCCCGTGAACGAATCGGTCGCGTAGCCGCACTTGAGCAAATACGCTGCCACACCCCAGTCAGCGTTGTTCGTGATCTTGGTGCTTATAATACTCACTTGAGCGCGCTCCCACGCTTCAATACCGTTACAGTACTGATCGGCTCTGGCGCAACTGCGATCCGTCCCGTTGTTCTCAATAGCGCTCTGGCGGATCTCGACCGAAGAAGAACCGCGCGCCCAGACCCCGTCAAACTTGTTGGCCGTCACTTGAGAGTTCACGAGATTCACGCGCGCCGATCCCATGACCAGCAGCCCCCCGCGGCCGTTCTCGGAGAGGACGGAACTGTGAAAAGTCGTGATCGTTGCGCCCTCAAGCTGGCTGCCGTGGTCGCCGTTGGCGCTGAAGACGGAATTCACAAGACTCGCTTGCGCGGAGCCGCGCACCGAAAGCCCTACCCCAACGTTGCGCACAAACTGCGAGTTTTCTGCTACCAGACGCGAGGCGCTCTCGGCGGTTAAGCCCGTGACGTTGGCAGCGATTTGAGAGTCCGAGAGCGTTATGTTTGCCCGCCCTCGCAGATGGATCCCGTTGCGCCCGTGCTGAGAGACTTGGATGTCTTGGAATCGCGACTCCCCATAGGCGACGATCCCATCGCTGGCGGAGCCGACGATCCCTAGGCCCTCCAGCACAACCTCCTTGGCGTCGGCGGTGATCGAGAGAATGACGTGATAGCCCGTCGGCGCTTTGAGCGTCGTCTGGGTTCTCCCCGCGCCGCGCAGCCGGAGTGGCTTCCACAGCGTCACGCCCGTCTCGTACGTGCCCGCGGCGAGCGTGATCGTCCCGCCGGGCGCGAGCGCATCTACGGCTTCTTGGAGATTTTTGAAGTCTTGGGGGACGGCGATCTGGGTGCGCGTCGTTTGGGGAGTCAGGGGCTGGCGCAACGTCGCCGGGACGAAGCCGCAGAGATCGCTGCCGTTGCCCTCCATCGCGTTGGGCGTGCCCCGGATCTGCACGCTCTCGGAGAAGACTTCGATCCCGCAGCTTCTGTTACCACGAAAGACGCTGCGCTGCACCTCGGCCTTGGCTGAGTCTTTTAAGAGCAAGCCATCGTAGCCGTTCTCCAAGAGCTGAACTTCGCTAAGCGTCACCTGCGCATTTCCCACCCCAATCATCCCTTGCCAACTGTTGCGCGCGCTCTGAGAGTTGGCCATAACGATGTGCGCCGTGCTCTCCGCAAAGACCCCTACGCCATCGTTGGCGACGACTTGGGAGTTCTGAAGAGAGACGTGAGCAGAATCCGTAGCGAAGACCCCAGCGCCGTTGCCGACGACGACGGTGTTGGCAAGTTGCACTCTGGCTTCGTCGCGCGCGAAGAGGCCGCGCCAGCCGTTGGCCAAGAGTCGCAGATTTTTGAGCGCGAGCTTGGCTTTGCCGCGCGCCTGCACGCCATCGGCGCAGATCCATTGCGGCTCCGAAACGGCACAGAACCCCTTGGCCTCACTTACAGAGAGATTCTCTAAAACAACTTCGATCTCTGCAGTGCCCTCGACCGAAACGACCGGATACCCTTCACGCGCTCCTTTCAGTACGGTCTTCTCGCTGCCCTCGCCCCGCAGCGTCAGGCTCTTCTTGATGGCGATATGCTCTGCCCAAGTACCGTTGGCCAGACAGATCACCGCGCCGGGCGCCGCCGCGTCTATCGCTTTCTGTAACGACTCGTTCGCAGGCACGGTGACCGTGCAGGGCTGCCCGCTGCCGAAGACTCCTCCTCCTACGATCAGAATAAACCCCATGAGCGTTATCTTGCGCATCATTCTTATCCCCTTTCAAGGCTTTTCGTCATTAGTATAACGACTCTGGCACGGGCACGCGAGCGACCCGCTAGTTTTTGGTGCACCGGCGGGAAGTTGGCGCTATAATAAGCATATTCTGGAAGATCTGAGGAGGCTTGCGATGGAGACCCGCTCGCTGGAATTTCTCAAGCGTCTGCTGGCGACGATCAGCCCTTCGGGCTACGAAGACGAGGCCGCCCACGTCTGGGCCGCCGAAGCCCAGACGTTCGCCGATGAGGTGCGCACCGACACCCAAGGCAACGTCATCGCGGTGGTGCACAAGGGCGGCAAGCCCAGAGTGATGCTCGCAGGCCACCTGGACGAGATCGGCTTTATGATTACACACATTGACGATCAGGGCTTTCTCTACTTTGGGCAGATCGGCGGCTGGGACCCCCAGATCGCTCAAGGACAGCGCGTCTGGATTCGCACCGCGACGGGCCGCGTCTTGGGCGTCATCGGCAAGAAGCCGGTTCACCTGCTCAAAGAAGAAGAGCGCACCAAGGTCACCAAGACCGATGAGCTTTGGATTGACATTGGAGCCAAAGACAAAGCCGAAGCCGAGAAGCTCGTGCGCATCGGCGATCCCGTCGTGGTCGATTACGGCTTTGCAGAGCTGAGAAACGGGCTGGTGGTCTCGCGGGGCTTCGACGACAAGGCGGGGGCTTTCACGGTCTTAGAAGCTGGACGACTGCTGGCCCAGCTCAACCCCAAAGCCGAAATTCACATCGTCGCTACCGTGCAAGAAGAAGTGGGGCTGCGCGGGGCGCACACCAGCGCCTTCGGGATTGATCCGTTGGTGGGAATCGCCGTTGACGTCGGCTTTGCAACCGATTTCCCCACCATGGCCGAAGAGCAGAAGCGCTTGGGGATCGCCAAAGTGGGCCAAGGGCCGCTCATCGCGCGCGGGCCTACATATAATCACAAAGTCGTCCAGCTCTTGATAGAAACGGCTCAGGCGCACCAGATCCCCTATCAAATGCACGCCGAACCCCGCGGCACCGGCACCGACGCCTACGCCATGCAGATGACCCGCGCGGGGATCGCCGCGGGTCTGGTCTCCATCCCCAATCGCTACATGCACAGCCCCTGCGAGATCGTCTCCCTGGCAGACCTAGAGAACGCTTACACGCTGATCGCTCATGCCGTCGCCCGGATAGACGAGAAGATGAGCTTTGCGCGGCACTAGCGGACTAAAACTCCGTCCCCAACCGCGCCTTGATCCCTCTATCAAAGGGGTGCTTGATCTTGCGTACTTCGGTCACTAAGTCGGCGATCTCTTCGATCTCGGGGAGGCGCTTGTGGCTGCCGGTGAGCACGCACTCGGTCTTGGGGGCTTTGCTCTTAACGACTTTGATTAAATCTTCAGACGAGATCACGCCCATCTGAACCGCGTAGAGACATTCGTCTACGATGACCATGTCGTACTGCCCCGACGCGAGCGCTCGCGCCGTCGCCGCGAGCGCCCGGCGCCCCGCTTCGATGTGCCCCTCTGTTGGTTTTCCGATCAGCCATTCGGGCATCCCGAAGCGCTCGAACGAAAAATTCTCAAAACGCTTGAGCGCTTTGAGTTCGCCGTACTCTTCAAAGGCTTCAACGCCCGTGATCCCGCCCTTCAAGAACTGAATCAAGTGGACGCGAAACCCGCGTCCCAGCGCGCGCAGCGCCATCCCCAACGCTGCCGTCGTCTTGCCCTTGCCGTTCCCCCACCACATCTGGACCAATCCCATCTCGTTCTTCAGTTCCATAGCTCCTCTCTTTTGCATCGCATCATGGCTTCTCTTGGGGCCAGCCCAGAAAAGATCTCCGGGTGAATGATCTCCGCCAAGATCTCCAAGCCCGTCACAATGCGCGGGCCGGGACGGTTAAAATACGCCGACCCTTCAACCACAAAGACTTGATTCTCTTTGACCGCCGTCAGCTCCTCCCAGCCCTCCAGCTCCGTGAGCACGTCTAACTCTCTGAGCGTGCGCTCGATAGAAAACCCACACGGCATCAGCACTATGATATCTGGGTTGTAGTTCAGAATCTCTTCCCAATCGGCGTAGCGCGACGGTTGCCCGATCTCGCCGAGCCAGTCTTCCCCACCGGCGTACTCCACCATCTGAGGCACCCAGTGCCCGCCTATCATAATGGGCTCGAGCCACTCGATGCAGCAGACTTTAGGACGATGCGCGATATTCTCTGTCTGTGTCCGAACGCGCTCGATGCGCCGGCGCAACTGCGCCACGCGCTTTTGAGCACGCTCTGCCGTGCCGGATACTTCGCCCACTGTCAAGATATTGTCGAGAATATCTTCTATCGTGTGCGGTTCGAGCGAGACGATCTTCGGTTGTCCATGCAAGAGCCTCACGGCCTGTCGCACGTCGTCGAACGACGGCGCACAGACCTCGCACAGCTCTTGCGTCAAGATCAGATCGGGGTTGAGCCGTTGCAACTGCTCCGCGTCTATGTGATAGACGCTCAGCCCACTATGCAGGCGCTCGCGCACGATCTGATCGATCTCGGCGCTGGGCATCTCCGAATGCACCACGGCCTCGCTGAGCTTGGGCTTGCGCAAGACTTCCGGAGGCCAGTCGCAGTCGTGCGAGACCCCGACTAAGTGATCCCCCAATCCCAACTCGTAGACGATCTCCGTAGCACTGGGCAAGAGCGAGACGATCCTCATCGCGCACCATCTCCTTGATAGGGTACTAAGTCGCAATAATAGTGTCCATCTCGGAGGACTTTCTCACCCAAATAGAAGCGCACCGGCTGGAGGAAGGGCGGGCCGTCGTAGACAAAGCTGTGAAACTCGCCGTTCTCTCCGCAAGGGTCTATTGTCGAGGGCAGCTCTTGCCAGAACTCCCGCCCCAGCTCACGCCCGACAAAGCGCGCATCCAGCCAGCGCGTGCTCACACAGACCGTGATGGCGCGCAATCCCAGCGCGAGAAATTCCTCAACCAGGGCGCGCGAGTCGCATCCCCACAACGGCGTGACCAACTCAAACCCCAGCTCGCTCAGGCGCTCTTGGCGATAGCGCCGCACCTCTTCGAGAAAGATATCCCCGCTGGCGATCTTGGTGATCCCTAGACTCTTCAACTCCAGCAGCATGGCGCGCATCTGCGCGTCGTATTCTTCATTCGAGCAGCACGGGCGGATCGTCAAGGGCAGCAAGCGCTCCCCCAACGCCCGCACTTGCGCCTCCAGCAGCGCGCGGCGCACGCCGTGCATCGTGACGCGATCGTACCCTTCGGTGAAGGTCGTCAGCAGCCCGTAGATTCGATAGCGCTGGCGCAGGCGCATCAGCGCGAGCGTGCTGTCCTTGCCGCCGCTCCACAGCAGCACGATCGGCTCTTGGGGCATCACGCGACCCCCTCGGGGATGAGCCAATCCCCCTCCAGACGCCGCACCCGCACGCGATACGCCCGCTCGATGGTGTGAGGGACGAGCACCGTCTCAGGGGCTCCACAGGCGATCACCCGCCCCTCGCTCAGCAGCGCCAGCCGATCCACAAAGCGCAGCGCGAGATTGAGATCGTGCAACGAGAGCACGACCGTCAGATCCTCGGTGACCGCTAGGTGCCGGATCAACCCCAGAATCTCGAATTGATAGCGCAGATCGAGATGGGCCGTCGGCTCGTCTAAGAGTAAGACCTTCGGCTCTTGAGCGAGCGCGAGCGCAAGCCAGACGCGCTGGCGCTCTCCGCTGCTCAAGCTGTGAATCGTCCGGTCCGCAAACGCTAGCGTGTCCGTCAGGCTCAGCGCGCGAGTCACCCTCCGATGATCCTGCGCGGAGAGCCGTTGCCAGCGCGCGCGATGGGGCAGCCGCCCCAGCTCGACGATCTCGCGGACGGTAAAATCAAAAGAGCACGAGATCTCTTGTTCTAACGCGGCCAGCTCGCGCGCCAGCTCTTGAGGCGACAGCTCGCTCAGACGACGCAGGTCGAGATAGATCGCGCCCGCGTGCGGGGAGAGCCGACCCGAGATCGCGCGCAGGAGCGTCGTCTTCCCCGAACCGTTGGGGCCTACCAAGCCGAAGATCTCCCCGGGGGCGATCTCTAAATCAAGATCGCGCAGCACCAGACGACCGTCATAGCCCAAGCGAACACGCTCTAGACGAATCATAGCGTCGCTCCAAGCTGCGCTCGCCGACGCAGCAAAAACAGAAAGAACGGCGCGCCCAGCAGCGCCGTGATAATCCCGATGGGCAGCTCGGCGGGGGCAAGCACCGTGCGCGCGACAGCATCGCAGAGCGTCAGCAGCACCGCCCCGCCCAGCGCCGATACGGGCAACAAGAGACGATGATCCGGCCCTACGATCAGTCTCAATACATGAGGGACGATCAGCCCCACAAACCCAATCGTCCCCGAGACAGCCACAGCGACGGCCGTCAGCAGCGTCACGGCAAAGAGCAGAACTTTTCTCAGGTGTCGCGGCTCAATCCCCAAGTGCGCGGCCATCTCTTCGCCGAGCGCCAGCGCGTTGAGATCGCGGGCGAAGAGCAGCAGCGCTGCCCCCACAACGAGCAACGTTCCCAGCAACCCCACGACGTAGAACCATTGAGCGCCGCCCAGCCCGCCTAAGATCCAGAAGATCAGCCGTCGCGCGTCGTGGGCCGCTCCCGCGTAGAAGAGCAGAAAGCTCGTCACGGCCGAAAAGAGGGCCGCGAGCGCGACACCCGAGAGGATGAGCGCGTAATTGTCGAGCCGTGCCCAGCGCGTCTGCGCCACCCGGTAGACAATAGCGACGGCGAGCACGCCGCCAAGAAACGCTCCCACCGGCACGACTCCCCAATAATAGATGTCAAGATGGAGCGCGATGGTGAGAGCCGCGCCAGCCGTCGCGCCGCTGGCGATCCCCAACAGATACGGATCGGCGAGGGGATTGCGAAACAGCCCTTGCATGACGGCCCCGCAGAGTGCCAAGGCTCCGCCTACCAACGCTGCTAAGAGCACCCGGGGGAGCCGAATCTGCTCAAGGATCAAGCGATGCCTCGGGTCCGCATCGAAGGGCGAGATGGGCACAGCCCCAACGGCTATGCCCAGCGCTATAGCCCCTGCGAGCAGAAGGCTCAAGACACCAAGAGCCAGCACGCTCTTCCATCGTTTCATAACGCACGCTCTCTTGGCCCTCACCCCGCCCTACGGGCACCCCTCTCCCGTCCATGAAGACGGGAGAGGGGCCGGAGGGCCTCTTCTCTAACGGCCCGGATGCAACAGATCCGCGACAGCCTTGATCGTCTGCGCGATGCGCGAACTCACCCACTGCGAAGCTTTGATCCCGTAGACGCGCTTTTCGCGCACGGCCTTCAGTTCTTGCAAGAGACGGTTCTGGGTGATCAGGGGCACCAAGAACGGATCGGTGAAGATGATGCTGGGATCGCGCTTGACGATCTCCTCAAAGCTCACTTGCTTATAATCTGCAATATCAGAGAAGACATTAATCCCGCCAGCGCGCAGCACGATCTCGTTCTCGGGAGTGCCGCGCCCAGCGGCAAAGGGCGGCTGCTCCCCCGACGGATAGAGAATCGCCACTGTAGGCTTGATTCTGTCTATCACTGTCCCCTCGGTGACGACGATCTCTTCGGCGATCTTGCCGATCAGCGCATCGGCTCTCTTGGTGTCGCCCTCGGTCACGAGATTGACCGAGCGAATCGTCTTGAAGATCTCGGTGACGCTGTCAATCGCCCCTGTGCCCACCTTGCCCAGCGAGACGACGATCAGCCCAGCGCGCTCCAGCGTCTCTCGAACAGCGCCGATCGCGCCAAAGACGACATCGGGCCGAAGCGCAATGATCCTCTCTACGTTGGGGTTGAAGACCGGTCCGACTTTGGGGAGATTGGCCACTTCCGGGGGATTATCTACCGATTCGCTTACGCCGACAAGGCGATTGAGCGCGCCCAAATCAATCAGAATCTCCGTATAGAGCGGCGTCCCAGCGACGACGATGCGCTCGGGACGCTTGGAGATTGTGATCTCCCGCCCACGATCGTCCCGCACCTTGACGGGATACTCGGCCAGCGACGGCCAGACGAGCAACCCCGCCACCAACGATACCAACAGACCCCACAAGAACCAACGACGCTTCATCGGCGATCTTCCTCCTTTGGGTGTATTAAGACTTTTCTGCTAATGCGCATAAGATCCCCCACAGCCCTTGAAGCGCCCGTCCGCGCTCTGGCGCAAACGCGATGATGACCAGATCGCCAGAGCGCAACGTTGGAAAGCTGTTCTGCAGCGCTTGAGCATCGCGGGGGGTGCGTCTTGCGAGCGGCGTCGTCTCATCGGTGAGCGTCAAGCCCGCAGGTCGCTGGATGAGAAAGAGCGTAGCCGTTGCGCCTTGGCGCACTGCGTGGTCGCGATAGAGCCACGAGCGGATCTCCCCCACAAGCCCGCGCACGTGGGCCGCATAGCCGATACGGTCGAGCATCAAGCTCTCTAACCGAACCTCCCGCACGGAGAGCAGACGCTCCCATCGCGCTTCAAACCAGCGTCGGCCCTTGGGGGTTAGCGCCGTCCCCATCTTGGAAAACTCGACAAGCTCGTGAGCTTCTAATTTTTCCAGCTCTGTCCGGACGGCGCTCTCCGTAAACCCCGTCCGCTCCACCAGCGTGCGCCGCCCCAACGGGGCAGCGCGCAACTCGTACATCAAGGGGTACGCCAAACACTCCCGCAAGTTCTCCACGTGGGATACCATATCCCACCTCGGCCAAGATTATACCCCACCCCTCTGCAAAGCGCAAGTTCTCCCTTCAATATATACAAGTCAAACCCGTTGACAAATCCCCCAAATGAAGTTATCCTTTGTAGACTGAAGGAGGGCATAACAAAGCTATGCTGCGGCTACCCCCATTTGAGTACCACGCCCCGACGACGCTGGGGCAAGCGTTGAAAATATTAGAGCAAAGCGGCCCCAGCGCGCTGGTCGTCGCCGGTGGGACGGACATCTACCCCAAGATGAAGCGCCGGCAATTTCAACCGAAGACGCTGATCAGCCTGAGAAATATTAAGCGATTGACGGGCATCCAAGGGAGCAAGAACAAAGGCTTCGTCATCAAGGCGTGCACAACGCTCAGCGAAGTCGCCCAGCACTCGGTTCTGCACAAAGCCTACCCCGGCCTGACTCAAGCCGTCGGTCTCATCTCTACGCCCATCTTGCGAAACATGGGAACCCTCGGCGGCAATCTCTGTCTTGATACTCGGTGCAACTATTACGATCAGACGTATCATTGGCGCAAATCCGTAGAGTGGTGCATGAAGGCGCCAGGGCCGAAGGGGGTTGTGCTCGACCCCTCAGAGGCTCCTGCCGAGCCGGTGCCCTGTCGAGTCGCGCCAGGAGGGAACCGCTGCTGGGCCGTCTCCAGCAGCGATAGCGCGCCCATGCTCATCGCCCTCGGCGCGAAGATCGTCTTGGCCAGCGCCAAGGGAGAACGCGAACTCGCGCTTAAAGACTTCTACCGCGACGACGGCATCCACTATATCGCAAAGAACTCAGACGAGATCCTCACCGAGATTCACATCCCGCCGCCCAAGGGGCTGAAGAGCATCTATCTGAAGCTGCGTCGGCGCGGGTCGTTTGACTTCCCGGTCTTGGGAGTCGCTGTCGCTCTCAAGCAAGCGCAAGATGAGACAGTGACGGAGTGCAAGATCGTGTTAGGGGGAATCGCCTCACATCCCGTAGAGTTCGTCGAAGCCGAGAAGCTCTTGATCGGGCACCGCCCCACCGAAGAGCTGATCGAGCAAGCTGCACAGCTCGTCTTTGGGCCGACCCGCCCGATGGACAACACCGATCTACACTTATATTATCGCAAGCGCATGGCTCCGGTCTATGTCAAGCGCGCCCTGCGCGCCTTGGCAACTGTGTAGCGCTATGAGATGGCTGTTTGCAGCGTTAGGACTCTCGCTGACGACGATCGCGCCCACGTCTGCGGAGATCGTTGTCCACTGCGAGCGTGAGTCGCTCCAGAGCGCCATAGATCGCGCGCCTCCCAAAGCCGTGATCACGCTCTCGGAAGGCCTTTGTCAAGAGAATCTGGTCATCACCAAAGAGCTGACCCTCCGAGGGCAGAGCGCTGAGCGCAGCCTCGTGAAGGGTTCTAAGCCCGGCTTCCCCGTGATCTTCATCTACAGCGACCGGCCCATCGTCGTCGCTATCGAAAACTTGACGCTCGCGGAGGCGCTCAAAGCGTCCAACGATCCCCGACACGGGCGAGAGTGCGCCGTCTTCTATCCTGAACTGCTCTGCCCATCGGGGGTGCAAGTGCGGGGCAGCGCTCAGCTCAAAGCGCGCGCCGCGCGCATCTTGCGCCACCCCTGGGTGGGGGTCTACGTGCTCGACACAGCCCACGCAACGGTGCAAGCGACCGAGATCGCCGAAAACGGTTGGGGTATTTACGTTTCACCCGAAGCGACGGTGCGTCTGGAGCAGGGGCGCGTGGCACGTCAGCGCGAGAACGGCCTAGAGATTTGGGGGAGGGCCGACGTCCAAGAGAGCACGATCAGCGAGAGCGGGCGCGCCGGCGTCGAAGTCTTTGGCGAAGCTAAGCTCTCAGAGAACGCGATCTCGGCCAACCGCGAGGCGGGCGTCTTGCTCTCTGGCAACGCGCACGCCGAGTTGGTGAGAAATACTCTCACGGGGAATAGCTGGGGAATTGCGGCGCGTCTGCGTCGGTGCGGCTACCTCTCCGACGACTTTCGCGGCACGGCCCAGCTAGAGGGGAACCGTTTCGCCAACAACCGTCTGGGGAACGTCTGTCTGCCGTAGCGCTCTTTCTATAATGCCGCCGCCCAAGACGCGCTCGCCTTCGTAAAAGACAGCGATCTGGCCGGGGGTCACGGCTCGCTGGGGCTGCGCAAAGCGCACGCAGACGCGCCCGTCGTCGAGCGTCTCAAGAGTCGCCAAGACGCGCGGGCTGCGATAGCGAACCTTCACTTCGATTTCTCTTGCTCTTTGTAATTCTCTGAGATAGACCCAGTGAACGTCTCGTGCGATCAAGCCCTCCGAGAGCAGCGCGCTCTCGTCCCCTACAATCAGGCGATTCTTCTCGTAATCAAAACCAACGACATAGAAGCGCTCCCCCAGCGCGATCCCCAACCCCTTGCGCTGACCAATCGTGTAGAACGGCAGTCCCTCGTGGCGTCCCACAACGCGTCCTTGCGTATCTACGATCTCGCCGGGACGCACGACTCCGTCGAGCTTTTCTTTCAGATACGCCCGATAGTCTCCGTTGGGGATGAAACACAAGTCCATGCTCTCCGGCTTGCGCGCCGAGACCAAGCGATTCTCTTGGGCGATCTTCCAGACGTCGCTCTTCAACAGATGCCCCACGGGGAAGAGAATCTTCTTCAGTTGGTCTTGGTTCAGTCCGTAGAGAAAATACGACTGATCTTTGAGGGGATCGCGCCCCGTCAAGAGATAATAAATGCCGTCGCGCTCCTCGATGCGCGCATGGTGCCCCGTCGCCAAGAGATCGCACCCCCAGCGCTCGGCCAGCTCCAGCATCACGGGGAAGCGCACCAGACGATTGCAGCGCCCGCAGGGGCTGGGCGTCTGTCCCAGACGGTGCTCCTCCAGAAAAGCCCGAATCACGCGCTCGTAGAACTCGTGCCCCGCATCTACAAAGCGATGCTCGATCCCCAACTGCTCGGCCACCGCACGCACTTCGAGCGAGCAGCACTCGTTGTACGGCTCTTGACGAGCTTCATAGGACCACAAATTAAGCGTCACCCCGATCACGTCGTAGCCCTGCCTCTTCAGCAAGAACGCCGTGACGGAGCTGTCCACCCCGCCGCTCATACCAACCAATACGCGCTTCATAATATTCTCAGTATTTTAGCAACTTCGGCACGCATTTGCCTTTGGCTTGCCCAGAGATTATGATAAAAACCGGGGTTAGAACCATGAGCGCGCGCTGTCCACCCGCAGAAGGACTCATCGCTACGGCGATCTACTATCTGCGCCAGCACGACCGCAAGCTGGGCGAGGAGAGCTTGCAGTATTTTGAACTCCCCCATCATCAAGGCTATCACATCCAAAGCCAATTGGTCTTGCAGTGGCCCTTGGCTCACACGCAGCGCGTGAGACTGGAGATGGAGCCCGATTGGCGCTATCGCGCCCTGCGGATCGAACTCGAAGCCGAAGGACACGTGACGCTCGCGCGCTATCACGTGAGCGAAGGGCACCTGCGCGGCCAGATCGAGGCCCGAGGACGCAAAAACGGAGAATCTAAGATTGCTTGGCGAGCCGATTCGATTCTCGACTCCCCCGCCGCCCTCTTCGCCTTGGCCGGGTGTCGCCATCTCAATCTCAGAGAGCGCCAACGACGGGAGATCGAACTCGTTCGCCTGGCGCTGCCCTCGCTCGAACCCGACTGCCAAAAAGCCCAGTGCGCTCATCTTCAAGACGATATCTGCTCTCTGGACATCGGTCGCTTTCCCGCCTCGGAGTATCTGATCGAATCCTCCAAGGGAAACACCCTGCGCATCTGGATTGACGACCTGGGAGTGCCGTTGCGCATCGAGCGCCTCGAAGAGCAAGCCCCTGTGGAGTTCACGCTGACGCGCTATCGTCAGTTTCGCTTCTGAGCTTCACAGCAGAATCACCGATGCGATCACGCCCACGACGCTGAGGAGCGCAACCCCATCGCGCCACGTGAAGACGGGCCGATAGAGCCGAGTGCGCGGCGCGTGGGGATCATAACAGCGCGCGGCCATCGCCTCGGCGAGCGCCTCGGCCCGCCATAGCGTGTTTCGCAACAACGGCACCAAGAGCGCCACCAGCTTGCGCGCGCGCTCCGCAACGCTCCCTTCTAGGGGATCAATCCCGCGAGCGCGCATCGCTTTTAAAATCCCATCGGCTTCGTCCAAGATCAGCGGGACAAAGCGCAGCGAGACGCTGAACATCAAAGACAGCCCGCGCACCGGAACCCGGAATCGCGCCAGAGGGGTCAGAACCCCTTCTAAGCCGTCGGCCAATTGCAGCGCCGAGGTCGTAACCCCCAAGAGCGCGCTCAACAGCCCCAGATAGATCAATCTCACCGAGAGACTCAAGGCGACGCGTAAGCCCTCGTCGGATACTTTCAAAAAGCCCCACTCCCAGATGGGCGCACCCGGCGCCCCAAAGAGCTGCAACAGGGCGCTGAGCGCGATCAGAAAGACCAACGCTTGCACGGCACGCACCAAGGGCCAAAAGCCGATCCTACCCACCCCAATCGCCAACAAGAGATAGCCCGCAAAACAGAGATAGTCCCCAAGACCTTCCAAAAAAAAGACCGCGACCCCCAAGACGACCGTGACGAAGATCTTCGTGCGCGGGTCGAGCCGGTGCAGAAACGAATCTCCGGGTTGGTAGCGCCCGACGAGCCTTCGCCAGCGCATCTGCTTAACGGGCGTGAGCGGCCACTCCCGACGCCAGCAGCGCCTTGACGGTCTCGATCTTCTCCGACATCGCCCGCTCGCCCTCTTGAATGGGGAACTCTATCTCTCTCAACTGATTCATGCGCACGCGCTCTACCGAAGGGCGCACGATCACCAAGCGCTCCCCCAAGCGCTCGCGCATCATCTGCAACTTCAAGCGCGTCAGCTCCCGCGAGATGATCGCCTGAGACTGGATCATCACTTCGATGCTGGTGCTGACATGGGGATTGAGACCCGCGCCCACGTCCACCGCGATCACGACGTCCGCCCCCAACGCGACGGCGGCGTCTACCGGGACTTTGTTCACCAAGCCGCCGTCTACCAAGAAGCGACCTTCATGATGGACCGGTGGATTGATCCCCGGAAAGGCCATGCTCGCCGCGACGGCGCGATAGACCTTCCCCGATCGCAGGACGACCTCCTCGCCGGTGTCCACGTCGCACGCGATGACCGCACACGGCAGAGCGAGATCCTCAAAATTGCGCTCGCCCGTGAAGAGCTTTAAGAACTGATAGAGCTGCTTCAGGCGCTCCGGCTCATGGGAACGCCAGTCGGCCCGCTTGAAAAGATATTCCGAAGCCGCCTGCCCTGCCAAGCTCTCCAACCCCCGCAACGTCGTGTCGGGAATCCCCAACAGACGATTGACGTCCAAATGTTGCATGATCCGTTGGAATTTGAGCAGATCAACGCCGCACGCATAGGCCGCGCCAATCGCTGCCCCCATCGAAGTCCCCGCGATCACGTCAATGGGAACCTGATGGGCCAGCAGCGTGCGGATCACGCCGATATGCGCATATCCCCGCGCACCGCCCCCTCCTAAAGCCAAACCCACGATCGGTCTCATACTGAAAAGCCCTCGGTGCATTATAGCGCACCGAGGGCCGTCTGCAACTGACTTTGGTCTCTTAGTATTCGGGCATCGGCGGCGTCTGGGCCTTGTCCTCGCTGATCTCCTTGGTAGCCACCAGCGCGCCGGTCACCAAGAAGAGCCCCGCCACGCTGACGGCGTTCAAGACCGCCGACTTGGTTACCTTCGTCGGGTCAATGATCCCCGCCTTCATCATGTCCACGTACTCCCCAGAGACGACGTCATAGCCCATGTTGCCTTCCATCGACTTGACCTTTTCTACGACGACCGTTCCCTCGACACCGGCGTTCTCGGCGAGCTGCCTGGTCGGCGCCTCGAGGGCCTTCTTCAGCAGCTTGACGCCCAACTGCTGATCGGGGTCATCGAGCTTGATGCTATCCAAGCTCTTGGCCGCGCGCAGCAGGGCGACCCCACCGCCGGGGAGGATCCCCTCGGCCACCGCCGACTTGGTCGCCTCGAGCGCGTCCTCCATGCGATGCTTCTTCTCCTCCATCTCGGCCTCGGTCGCCGCACCGACCTTGATGATCGCCACGCCGCCGGCGAGCTTGGCGATGCGCTCTTGCAGCTTCTCGCGGTCGTAATCCGAGTCGGTGTTCTCCATCTGCTTGCGCAGCTGCTCGATGCGGGCTTCGATATCTTTCTTCTTGCCCTTGCCACCGATGATCGTCGTGTTGTCGTCGTCTACGACGACCTTTTCGGCCTTGCCCAGCATATCGAGCGTCGCCTGCTCCAGGCTCATCCCCACTTCTTTGGAGATGACCTGCCCTCCCGTGAGGATCGCAATATCTTGGAGCATCGCCTTGCGGCGGTCGCCGAAGCCGGGGGCCTTCACCGCCACGCTCTGCAGAGTGCCGCGCAACTTGTTGATGACCAAGGTCGTCAGCGCCTCGCCCTCGATGTCGTCGGCGATCACCAACAGGGGCTTGCCCGACTGAGCCACCTTCTCCAGAATGGGCACCAGATCGCGGGCCTTCTTCAGCTCGTGATCGGTGATGAGGATGAACGGCTCCTTCAGCTCGGCCTCCATCTTCTCGGCGTTGGTCACAAAATACGGCGACGTATAGCCGCGATCAAACTGCATCCCCTCGACGATCTCGAAGTGCGTCTCGATCGTATCGGACTCTTCGACGGTGATGACGCCATCCTCGCCGACTTTTTCCATCGCGTCGGCGATGATCCGTCCGATCTCGGGGTCTTTGGCGGAGTTGGTGGCGACGCGCGCCATCTCCTCTTTGGTCTTGAGTTCTTTGCTCATCTTCTGCAGTTCCTCGATGACGCGATCGCGCGCGATCTCCAACCCCTTCTTCAGCTGGATGGGGTTGGCCCCGGCAGTGACGTTCTTCAGGCCCTCTTTGATGAGGGCGTAGGCCAGAACGGTCGCTGTGGTCGTGCCGTCACCGGCCTCGTCGTTGGTCTCCTTGGCGACCTGCTTGACCAACTGCGCCCCGAGGTTCTCAAACTCGTCCGCGTACTCTTGTTCCTCGGCGATTGCCGCGCCGTCGTCAATCACCTTGGGCGAGCCGAATTCCTTCCCCAAGATGACACAGCGCCCCTTGGGGCCTAGGGTGATGCGCACCGCGTCGGTGAGCTTCTGCACACCCGCCAGCAGCTTCTCTCGCGCGTGTTCCTCAAAGATTACTTCTTTATACTTCTTGGCCATTGTCTCTCAGCCTCCTTTTATTCCACCGTCGCTAAGATCTCTTTGCTCTTGACGATAAAGTACTCTTCGTTATCGAAGCGGAGCTTGGTCCCGGCCAGCGAAGGGATCAGCACCTTATCGCCCTTCTTCACCTTGATCTTCTCGCTATCCGACCCGACCTCGACGACCTCCGCCCGGATGAAGTCCATGTCCTTCTTGGCCTCATCCGGCAGGATGATCCCTCCCTCCTCGACCTCCTCATAGCGGCGGAGGAGGACGCGATTCCCCAAAGGCTTCACTTTGAGCTTCTTCATAGAGGACCTCCTTGTCTGGTGATGATTCGCTTTGGAATAGCGTTTTGCACAAGATAGAGATTTAGCACTCAGAGAAATTATCTGCTAAGGCGATCTTATTTTAGCAAGCGTCGGCACGGCTGTCAAGTCTCTGCGCCAGGGGACAGCCGGCCTTGGCCACTCCCCCCGCCAGCGCTTAAGATACCCCCATGCCCGCGGGAACGACGCACCTACGCATCGAGTTGGTCACGCTGCCCTTGTGGCTCGCGCTCTTCTATCTGTTTGTAGACGCTTCATGGCTCTCCGTCGCGCTCTTTGGGGGGGCTTATCTCTTCTCTAGTCTCTTTCTCAGTCCCGATCTGGATCTCCGTCACAACGCGGCGCGGCGGCGCTGGGGGGTGTTGGGCTTCATCTGGCTCCCGTATACGAAGATCTTCAAGCACCGCGGCGTCAGCCATAGCCTGCTCTTCGGCACGCTTACGCGTCTGGGGTATTTAGCCCTCCTGGCCGTGCTGGTCGGGCTTGCCCTAAGTTACTTTAATATCTGGACGCTCTCGGTGGCCCAACTGCCTTGGTCTAGGCTCGATCTGTGGCTGGTGGGGATTCTGATGGCCGGGCTGTGGCTGCCCAACGTCCTCCATACCCTGGTAGATCACCTTGAGGGCCTCCTCCCCCGACGACGCCGACGTTCCCGCGCCTATCGCTGATCTCTTGACGGCTCCCGTCCCGATGCTCTAAAATACAAGGGAGTTTGGGCGCCCGTAGCTCAGCGGATGAGAGCGTCGGCCTCCGGAGCCGAAGGTCGCTGGTTCAAGTCCAGCCGGGCGTACCACCGGTTCATGAACGCTAACGACGAGTTCGCCCTCGCTTGCCCCATCCCCATCTCCGAATACCCTCAGGTGCTATTGGCCCACGGGGGCGGCGGCAAGCTCATGCACCAGCTCATCGAGCGGCTCTTCGCCGCGACCTTCGCCAATCAATATCTAGAAGAACGCCACGATGGCGCTCGCCTCCTGCTCAACGGGACCAGGCTCGCGTTTACTACAGATTCCTACGTGGTACGCCCGCTCTTCTTCCCCGGCGGCGACATCGGCAAGCTCGCCGTCTACGGCACGGTCAACGATCTGGCGATGTGCGGCGCGCGCCCGCTCTTCTTGAGCGCTGGCTTTATCTTGGAAGAGGGCCTGCCGATGGAGATCCTCTGGCGCGTCGTGCGGTCGATGAGGGAGGCCGCCCAGACCGCGCACGTCCAGATCGTCACCGGCGACACGAAGGTCGTGGACAAGGGCAAGGGCGATGGTCTCTTCATCAACACCGCGGGCATAGGGATCGTGGAGCACGATCTGGTCATCGCGCCGCAGAGCGTCCGCCCCGGCGATGGAGTGCTGCTCAACGGCGATCTGGGGCGACACGGGATCGCGATCATGGCCGTGCGCGAAGGGCTGGCGTTTGAGAGCGCCATCGAGAGCGATTGCGCCCCGTTGGCCGACCTCGTCCTGCGCCTGCTGGAGGCGCAGATCGAGATTCACTGTCTGCGCGACCTGACGCGCGGCGGGCTGGCCAGCGCCCTCTGCGAGATCGCCAAGACGGCCCAGCTCACGATCTCCATAGACGAGCGCGCCATCCCCATTCGAGAAGAAGTACAGGGGGCCTGCGAGATCTTGGGACTCGATCCCCTCTACGTGGCCAACGAGGGCCGCTTTGTGGCGTTCGTGGCGCCGGATCACGTCGAGCGGGCGCTCGCAATCCTCCGCGCCCACTCGCCGGAGGGCGGTGCGGCGCTCATCGGGCGCGTCTCTGAACAAAAAGAGGGCTTGGTGACGCTCAAGAGCCGGATTGGGGTCACCCGCGTCTTAGATATGCTCAGCGGCGAGCAACTGCCGAGAATCTGCTGATAAACTAATAAAAGGAGGCCCTATGCCCTATATTGCGCCACACGACCGTCGTTCGCTCGATCCCTTGATAGATCGGTTGGCGGAACAGATCGTCGAGCAGGCTAAGACCTACACCCACGACGCGGCCTTTGCTGGGCTGCTCAACTACGCGTGTACGCGCCTGGCCTTGAAGGTGATCAGGCTACGATTTGGCGCTCTGCGCTACTGGATCATCGCGATAACGACGGGGGTTTTCAAGAACATCGCCGATGAGTTCTACCGTCGGCTGGGCGCGCTTTACGAGCAGAAGCAGATCGCTCAGAATGGCGACGTAGACCTCTACGCGGAATTCGAGGAGAAACTCAAGAGTTGATGGCGAGTTCTTGACGCAGGGGATATTTATCTGTTAAGGTAGTGGGGAGGGGTAGTAGAAGGGGGAGTAGATAACGTGATCAAAATAGAATTTTACTACAGAGCAGATAGAGATGCTCAGTTGGGCGAGATTCATGCTATGCTGGAGGAGCTTGCCGCCAGAGGATGCTCGATTGAGTGGGTAGAGACCAGCGTTTTATCAGACGAAGCCCTTATGAAAGCCTATATGAAGGCTGTGATGCCTGCCGTCTTGCGCAAGTATAGAGTCCGTCAGGTCTTTGGCAGTAAACGCCATCCGGGGCGCTTCTTTGGCAAGGAGGTGCCCGCCTTGGTCGTCTACGAGAACGGCCATCCCAGAGATATCTATCCCCACGAAGAAAACGGACAAGTGATCTCTATCAAGGCGTTTTTAGAGAGTTTCTTGAGGCGTTCTGCTGAACGGTCGGAGGCGCTGCGCGCTGCCGCTCGCATGGATGAGCGGCGCACGCGCATAGGGCCTATTGGCATAAAGGCTTCAGAGCTTATTCAAGAAGGGCGTCGCCGATGAGTCTAAAAGCCAAGCGCACGGGAAAGTCCAGGCTCGTGATAGACGCTTCGGTGGCGCTCAAGTGGCAGTTGGACGATGAAGAATGTGTTCCCCAAGCTGTAGCCCGGCGCGATGATTGTCTGAAGAAATCTATAGAGATGTGCGCGCCGACGCTGTGGCTCTACGAAGTCATAAATGGCTTCGTTGTGGCTTCTCGGAGAGGGCGGTTCCCATCAGCAGAGGTCTCTCAAGCGCTTGGGGATCTGTTTGCTATTGGGGTCCAGCTCAGAACGCCTGATCCTCAGCGAGTTACAGCTCTAGCTCTCGCTCACAAGATCACGTCATATGACAGTGCATACCTTGCTCTGGCTGAGCAAGAGGGGTGTGATCTGTGGACAGGCGACGTGGCGCTCTATCGTTGCGTCTCTGGTAGCCGGGTCTTAAAAGCTCTAGAGTGGGTAACCCCCCCTGAGGCGGCTCGCGCAGCCCACGCAGAAGCTGCATGCCGAGCTGCTCTCGATCTGGGGCATCGGCCCGGAGACGGCCGACTCGATCTTGCTCTACGCCGCCCACAGACCGGTCTTCGTCGTAGACGCCTACACCCGGCGAATCTTCACGCGCTGGGGCCTTCTCCCCTCATCTTACGAAGCGCTACAACGCTTCTTCATGATCCAGCTCCCAAAGAAGACAAAGCTTTTCAACGAATACCACGCCTTGATCGTCCGTCACCCTTGTGCCCGCAGTGCCCGCTCTCGAAGAGCTGCGCCTACGCGCGCCATGTCCTCCAGCGTCAATAGAAGATCGTTCGCGTGCGATGATACGGCTTCTGACGAAATTCCTCGCGCTGGCCCAAGTTCCACAAGAGCCAGTCGATCTCGAAGCTACGGAGAGATCGCCCGAGCTTGCATACCTCTTCGCGCAGTCGCTCCACCGCCCAGATCGTGTGCGCGCGAATCTCGATCTCCTCTTCGCTGCCCGCTGCCAACTCTTCACGACGGTCAATCTTCTGAGCCAGCTCTGGACTGTAGTGCAAGATCCCCAAATGCCGCAAGACTTGCGGGAGCTTATAATCCGCAAACGCCGTCAAGCCCTCTATATCCGTGAACTCTCCCCATCGCTCTCCCTCAAACGCCCCATAGAGATCGGCGCAGAAGATCTGCGCCCGCTTGTAAAAACAGACCCTCTCCCCCCGATAGAGCGCCTCATCGCGAAAGCTGGAAAACCTCTCAACCAGAAGCTGCACCAGACGCTCGGTCGAGCGCCGGGCCTCTTCTACAAGATGGACGGCCTGGCCGTCATACTCCTCTTGGAGCACCGCTCCCGCCTCGCGCAACACCGCTACGCGCTCTTGCAAGAGAGGGATCTCGTTCTCCCCCCCTAAGATCTCGCGCAATCTCTTCTCGTTCATGCGAGCCAGAACAGCCGCTTGAAGCAGCGTCGCGTCACGACTCACGGCCTCCTTCAGCGACGACGCCAGCGCCAGATACCCGTCTAGCCACTCATTCTCATAGCGATAGCGCCAGCGCGGCTCCGGCCAGAAACAGAAATTCAAAGAGTCTAGAACAAAAAGATACTGCACCGTACGCGCCGTGCCGTCAAAAAAGTGATAATAACGGTCCCACGAGAGCGTGAGCGCGTGCGGCGCTAAAAGACGCGCCCCCGTGCGCAGAGCCTCTTCATCCACCCAGACGCTGCGACTCTGCGCCACAACTCGACGGGCTGATTCCCGAACCGCTCGCATATTTTAATTATGCCCCCTGAGACAGCATTAGACAAAGTGCCTAATAACTCGTAGAATACTTTCGGAGAGGGCAAAAAGATGACCGATAAGATAGAGCCGACGCAGCTAGCGATTGCCGTCTTTCGCTCGTGCGTCTATGAGCTGGTGCTCTGCGAGACCGAGCTGGATTGGCAGGCCCTGCGGCGCTGGGAGTTTATTCTGAAGGGAGCGGACGTGCGCGACTACGCGATCACGCGGCGCTTCCAAGCCTTCGCGGAAGCCAAGAAGCGCTTGCGCAATCCCGAAAACGTCGCAGCTTATTTGCTCTATCGGCTCAGCCACGGCGGCGCCGACGAGCCCGCTCTTCTCGCCGAAGCTCAAGCCGAGAACCAACAAGGGCCTCACTGCATCGCCTGCGGTGGGCCTATCGATCGCTCGCGCCGCCAGAAGATGCTCGAACGCATCGCGCGGGGATTGCGACTGAAAGATCTCAAAAACCCGCTCGACTGCGAAGACTTTCTCAATACCCATCTCACCCAAGCGGAGATGGCTCAATTCGTCGGACATCAGGTCAGCTTTAGCTACCAAGAGCGCATGATCAACGGGATCTTTGACGAATTGACCGAACAGAATGAGCGGCTGCAGTGAACTCTATCGAAACCGTATGAAAAGCTGCTATACTAAGAAAAGGAGGTCGCTATGACAGAGCGCGAGTGGTGGCGCGTGATCTTCGGAAGCCCCCTCGGGCAATTCAATTACAACGGTCATCCCCACGAAGAGGTATTGCGCGCCTATATCGCGGGCGCGCTCCCGAGAGATACACAGTTCAGTCCAGCGACTCTAGAGGACGGCCAAGTCACCAATCGCGCCGAGGTCACGGCGCATCTGCTGACGTGCGCGCAGTGCGCTCAGCGCGTCGCGCGCTGGCGCATAGAGAGCGCTCCGCGCTCGCGATGGCAGAGGCTCCCAGAGCGCTGGAGTTGGCAAACCTTGCGCCAAGAGTGGCAGCCGGTGCCCAGACTCGCGCGCCTGGTGATGGCCGCGCAATTTGCTATCATTATCGGGTTATCGGGTCTCTTGTACTTCAAGCCGGCGCCGCTCTTCTCCACAGCCCCTCATCTAGAGAACCCTCTAGCGACTACGATCTCTCCTCCAAAAGAACAGAATACTCCTCCATCGCCCTCGCCCCAACCCTCTCCACAAACGATCACCCACGCGCCGGCCAACGATCTGGAGAGCCTGATCGCCCAGCTGCGCGATGCCCAGTCGTCAAATCGTTTACGAGCTGTCCAGCTTCTGGGAGAGTCGAACGATCCCCGCGCGATTGCGGCGCTCTCCGAGGCGCTGTACGCCGACGATGAGCGGCTGCGCGCCGCTGCGAGAGCCGCTCTCCAGCAGATCCAAGAACGGCTCTTCGCCCAAGCCGCTCAACTGAATCACCTGCTCTGGGTCGCCCAATTGGGCACCGCCGAGGAGAGAAGTCCCGAAGCGATGAGATTCTTCGAGAGGCCCGGTCTCTTCTCGTTCACCGTGCGGGTGAGCTTTCGAGAAGATACCCCCGCCCGCGAGATCGAGACGCTCGTGCGGAAGTTCAACGGGCTGCTCACGTACACCGGACGCGACGAGTTCATCTTGCAGTTGCCGTCGGGCTTCAATCTCAACGACGTGATGCGCGAGTTGAGCGCCCATCCCCAGATCAAGACCGTGCGCCGGTAATCTTATATAATTCAAGAAAGGAGTGAGCTTTATGAAGCTGCGCTGGTGGCTGCTAGGAGCAGGAGCACTCTTGACGCTTGTGCTCGTGGTGTGGAGCATTAACGAAGTATCGGCCGATCCGTTGCACGGGATCGAGACGGTCGCGATCGAGCCGATAGACGACCTGCCCGACTTCGTGCAAGAGGGCGTCTTGGGGCAACTGAGCGTCAAGTTCAAGGATCGCGGAATTCGCATTGATGCGGCCAATCCCGACGCGGTCATCCGCATCGACGTCAGCAAGCTAGAGCTGAACGACTCTGGGTTCTATCTGGTCGCCTCGCTGGAGATCAAGAAGAAGTCGGGGGAACGCCGCAAGATGGTCTTCACGCTCTCGATTGACAAGAACGGGATCAACGCTGAGCTGAAGAGGGCGTAATGCATCTCTGACCTAGGAGGGGCAAGACCGATGAAACGCACGATCACGGGGAAGGTCTTTGTCGTGGGCGATGACGTCAACACCGATGAGATCATCCCTGCGCGCTATTGCACGACGACGGATTTAGAGACGCTAGGCCCGCACGCGCTAGAAGACCTGCACATCTCGAAGAATCCTGCCAAGATTCCCTTCAAGGCGGGCGAGTACGCGATTCTCATCGCGGGCGAGAACCTGGGCTGCGGCAGCTCGCGCGAGGTCGCGCCCATCGCCCTGATGAAAGCCGGTATTCAAGCGATTATCGCTAAATCGTTTGCGCGCATCTTCTATCGCAACGCCGTCAACAACGGCCTGCCCATCTCGCGCTCTATCGATCTAGTTCCCAAGAACATCAAGACCGGCGACACGCTTACTATCGACTTAAGCGATGAGTCTTTCTGGAAGGGCATGGCCCCCATTCACAGGGCGATCATAGACGCGGGCGGGCTGACGGCGTTCAACAGAGCTGGCGCTCAAGCTACAATCCCCAGCGCCCCGCCCAGACCGATGACCCTCGCCGAAAAAATCTTAGCCAAAGCGGCCGGCATCGACTACGTCGAACCGGGGATGATCGTCCACGCCGAGGTCGCTCGCGTCGTCACCCACGAGCTGACCCTCCCCGTCGCCGCCGAACAGATGTACGCTTCTTATGGGCGAGATTTCAAAATCAAAGATCCCCAGAAGATTCTCTTTGTCGCCGATCACACGATTCAGATTCCGTTGATCAAGGACGACTGGAACTCCCAACAGATGGTGCAGAAGGCTTCGGCTTTTGTGAAGGAGCAGAATCTGCCCTATGCGTTTCTGCCCCCTGCGCCGTTTGTCAGCCACGGCATCTGTCACGTGCTCTTCCCCGAGAAGGGCCTCATCCAGCCCGATACGCTCGTGGTGGGGACGGATTCGCACACGTGCACCTATGGCGCCTATGGCTGCTTTGCGTTTGGGATCGGCAACACCGATCTGACCGAGATCATGGCCTCGGGCAAGCTCTTGGTGGAGGTGCCCGAGACGATCTTGGTAGAACTGACGGGCAAGCCCCCCAAGGGCGTCTTCGCCAAAGATATTATTCTCTATATTCTGAGCCAAGTGACGATGAACGGCTTTACGAACTGCGTTGTCGAATTCACGGGATCGGCGCTAGAGCATCTTACCGAAGAAGATCGCTCGACGATTGCCAACATGACCGTCGAGGGCGGGGCGACGTGCGGGATCTTCCCGGTGGGGAGGCTGCGCCCCGATCCCGGTGCTGTCTATAAGTCTAAATTGAGCTTCGATCTCTCTCGGCTTGAACCCTACGTCGCGCTGCCGTATAAGCCCGACAACGGGGTGCCCATCAGCTCTATTCAGGAAGAGATCAGACTAGACGTCTGCTGGGTGGGGAGCTGCACGGGGGGCAAATTTGAGGACGTAGAAGCGGCGGCGCGAGTTTTGGCGGGGCGCCGGATCAATCCGAAGACGCAGTTTATCGTCTCTCCGGCGTCGCTGGGGGTCTGGGAGAGAGCCGGTCGTGCGGGGTATCTGCGTCAGATTCTGGAGGCTGGGGGTCAGTTGGTTCCGCCCAGTTGCGGCGCGTGTATTGGGATGGGGCCGGGGACGCTCAAGGAGGGCCAAGTGGGGATCTATGCTTCTAATCGAAACTTCAAAGGCCGTGCCGGGTTGGGCACGCTCTACTTGGCCTCTCCGGCGACGGTTGCCGCTTCGGCGATCAAAGGCTGTATCGCCGATCCGAGAGAGTTTCTATCGCCTTGACGAGATGCTCTCTCCGGAAGTCTTCATGCGGCGTGCGCTGGAGTTGGCCGAGCGCGGCGCGGGCTGGGTCAATCCCAACCCGATGGTCGGGGCCGTCGTCGTCAAGAGAAATATCATTGTTGGTGAAGGTTGGCACGAACGCTACGGAGGAGCACACGCCGAGTCTATCGCGCTGGAGCGCGCCGGGGCGCTCGCTCGCGGTGCCGATCTCTATCTCACTCTCGAACCGTGCGTGGCCGCGCCGCAGAAGCGCAACCCCCCCTGCGCCGATCTCATCGTAGATTCCGGAGTCAAGAGGGTCTTTGTCGCCATGCGCGACCCCGACCCGCGCATCCACGGCCGTGGGATCGCCCATCTGCGCCAAGCGGGCCTCGAGGTCATCGAAGGGGTCAGAGAGCGAGAAGCCCGCAAGCTCAACGAGATCTATATCAAATTCAAGACGACGGGAAAGCCCTTCGTCACGCTGAAGATGGCCATGAGCGCCGACGGCAAGATCGCGACCCACACGGGAGATTCTAAATATATCTCAGGCGAAGCGTCGCTGCGCTTTGCTCACGAGCTGCGCGCGCGCCATCGCGCTCTTCTGGTGGGCATCGAGACGGTGCTGCAAGACGACCCCCAACTGACGGTGCGCTTGGGGCGTCCGGCTCCCCAGCCCTGGAGAATCGTTGTGGACTCCCGGGGACGACTGCCCCTAAGCGCCAAAATCTTTGAGTCTCCCAGCCCGATCGTATTGGCGACGACCGAGGCGCTCGCGGTGGAAGACGAGAGAAAATTCCGTGACAAGAACGTGCAGATTTGGCGGCTGCCCACGGAGCGTGGGCGTGTCGATCCGGCATGTCTGATCGAGCGATTGGCCGCGGAACAGATCGACAGCGTGCTCGTCGAAGGCGGAGCCGAGATCGCGTGGAGTTTCTTAAGCGCCCGGTTGGTAGATAAAATAATCTTCGTGATCGCCCCGAAGATCTTGGGAGGGCGAGCCGCGCCGGGGCCTATCGGCGGTCCCGGTGTTGCTAAGCTCGACAAAGCCCTCCCTCTGCAGGAGGTGAGCGTGCGCACGCTCGGCGAAGATGTCGTCTATGAAGCGTACGTGCAGAGGCGTTGACACTCTCTCTTCGACGTTCTATAATCACCAAAGCTCTACGCTGACTCTTGAAGGAGGTTGTTCACCATGAACCGAAATCTGTTAGTTCTGGGTGGTTTAATCTTGGCGTTGGCGGTGGGGATAGCGATTGGCGGGGCGGTGGAGCGTCTGACGCAACCCCAAGCGCCCGTAGCCCAGAGCGCTCCTGCGCCAACAGCCCCGAATACTTCGGCAGTTCCCACGGTGCCCATTCAGTTGGCCCAAACCCCTGCCTCTCCGGAAGCCCCATCTGTTGACATATTCTCGCAGCTCACGAAAGAGCAGATCGAGCAGCTCATCGTTGCGGCGGGGCAGAACGCCGTCAAGCGCGCGATCCAGAAAGCCAGTCCCGCCGTTGTCCGTCTGGAGGTCTTGCGCCAGGGGCGCGACCCGTTCCATCGGTTCTTCGATGATCCCTTCTGGCGCTGGTTCTTCGACCCCGGCCCGGAGCGCCGCCAGCAACTAGAAAGCTCGCTCGGCACAGGGTTCATCATCGAGTACGAAGGCCAGAAAGTAATCGTGACGAACAATCACGTCGTCGAGGGCGCTCAGTCTATCAAGATCGTCTTCCCCGATGGGCGCAGCACCGACGGCGCGCTCATCGGCGGCGATGCGTTTCTCGATGTCGCCCTCGTGCGCTTTGCCCAGCTCCCAACGGATCATCTGCCCACGGTCGAGCTGGCGGACTCTGACAAGATCGAGATCGGCGACTGGGTGATCGCGATTGGGAACCCGCTGGGCTTTCGGCACACCGTGACCGCGGGGATCGTCAGCGCGCTCCATCGGGACGTCCCCAAGCCCGATGGGGGAGGAGTTTTTCAAGATATGATTCAGACCGACGCGGCGATCAACCCCGGCAACTCCGGTGGCCCCTTATTAGACGCCCAGGGGCGCGTCATCGGCATCAACACGGCGATTGCTCTCAACTCCGAGGGCATCAACTTTGCGATCCCGATCAACGCGGCCAAGCGCGTCTTCTCTAGTCTGCTCGCAACAGGGAGGGTCCAGCGGGCGTGGCTAGGGATCGTGATCCAAGAAGTAGATGAGGAGATCGCCCAGCAGTTTGGGATTCAGCCTAACTCGGGTGTGTTGGTCGCCGACGTCTTGCCCGACGGCCCCTCGCGCGGCATCCTCCAACGCGGCGATATTATCCTAAGCGTCGAGGGCACGCCTGTCACCAAGGTCCGAGAGCTTCAGCAGCAGATCATGTATCGGGCAGTGGGAAGCACGGTGCGGTTGGAGATCCTGCGCAACGGCGCGCGCCAGACCGTAGAGATCACACTGGGAGAGCGCCCCAGCGAGCAGGCGCTCCAAACGGCTCCGCAGGCCCCTGGGCAGCCTAATCCTCAAGGCCAGACCGGGATCGAGAAATTCGGCCTAAAAGTTCAGGCGCTCACGCCGGACTTGGCGCGTCGGCTCAATCTCCCCGCAGAGGCCGAGGGCGTCGTCATCCAAGAAGTGCAGCCCGGAAGCCGCGCCTTCTGGGCGGGCCTCCAACCCGGAGACCTGATCTTTGAAGTCAATCGCGTCGCGGTGAAGTCGCTCGACGATTGGAATCGCATCATCGGCGAGCTGGATGAGAATGCGCGCGTCGTCTTGACGATCATCCCGCGC
>JANXAU010000044.1 GCA_025061735.1 Candidatus Bipolaricaulota bacterium | reverse complement strand
CTTTTGCAACAGAATGCTCGCCCCATAGATCAAACAGACGACGACAAAAATAGTCGGGAACCCCCAAGAGACTTGGAGATGGCCGCTCAGCCAAGCGCTCACAGCGAAGCACAAGTTCCACCCCAACGTTGACCAGCCGCTGACCGTGGCTCGATCTTGCGGCGAGACCTGATCCATCAAGAAGAGCGAGTAGATCGGCGCGCTCATCGGCATCAGCGCGCCGCGTAGGAGAAAACTGACGACGGCGACTTCTAAGACCGGCACAAACCCCAGAGCGATCAGAAAGGGGATCGAGAGGGCTTGCGTCCAGACCATCGCTGAGACTTTTCCTAGGCGATGGGCCAACGGCGGAGCCATCAACGAAGCGAGTGCCATCGTCAACGCGCCCCCGGCGAAGAGCACCCCCAACGTCCCGTCGGAGACGTGAAAGTGCAGTTTGAAAAAGACATTCAGAAACGGGATGAACAGTCCCGCTCCCAAGCCCAAGAGCAGATGGGGCAACAGCAGCTTCAGCAGCAATGCGTAGGGTGTGTTGAGTCTGGGGCGCAAGTTTTTGCGTTCACGGTGTTGTTCTCCCTCCAAACGAGGTAGCCCCAGCAGGGGGAGTAACCCCAGCAGCGCGAGCGCAACGGCGACGGTCAGGGTCAACTGATAGACCAGAGCGTTCTGCGAAGACCCTCCCGTCATCTGGGCGAAGAGCGGGGCGAGCACACCCCCCAAAAGATTCCCGAAGAACCCTGAAGCCGTCGTCAAGGCGAACTGTACGCTAAAGAGATGGACGCGTTCGTGCTCGCGGCTCTCTTCGACCATAAACGGCGCGGAGATGACTTGCCAGAGGGCACTCCCTATGCCCGTCAGCACCATGCTGACTATTAGAACGATGGGCTGCGCGAAGACGACGGCTCCCAGCATCCCCAAAGCGACCAAGATCCCGCCCCACAGGAGCGCGCGCCGATGGCCCACGCGATCTCCCCAGGCCCCAGCAGGCACAGAACAGAGCGCTACGGCCAAGGGGGGAAGAGCTGCTAAAAGCCCAATAAAATCTTGTTTATGCCCCAGCTGCAGCACGTAGATATTAAAGAAGAGCGAGAAGAGGCTCGAGCCTAAGCTTACTAAGACGTTGGCGAGCAAGAAGCGCTTGGCCGGGGCGCTGAAGGCGCGCAGACGCTCCACATACTCTCTGAAGAATAACATTTGAGTGGAGTATAACGAACAGCAGTCGTGTTGGCCAGCGGGAGAGAGAAAACGGGCCTGAAAGTCATGAACTCTCAGGCCCGTTGCTCTACGATTCTTGTTGCGACTAGCGCTCCGGCGCGCGGTTGATCTCGATGAAGATCGGGCTGGCGGTGACCTCCAATTGACTGGGGTTGACCGCAGAGATCAACGGATCGGTCTGGTCGCGCGATTCGATGATGTTCGTGACGATCACGCTGAGGTTGGCTCCTCCCATGTTAACGGTCACTTTGCCCGATTCGCTCCACATGACCACGACGCGCCGGGGCAGAGCGGCGTTGACGCTCACGTCGAAGATATAGGCTCGGACGACGGCCCCCACGGGAATCGTGGTAAACCCATAGAACGGACTGGCATTGACCACTCTTTGGATCTTGCTGGTCATCAAAAAGTAGGTGCGCGCGGCGGGGCTCCAGTCTCGCCCGGCGCAGACGGCCACGCGCAGCACCGCATCGGTCTGGGGGCTGGAGCACTCAAAGAGGCCGTTGCTGCCAAGCTTTCTCCACTGAGCCGAGTCGGGTTGAGCCGGCTCTTGATTCAAGCTATGCCAGAAGAGCTTCTCGGCGCCGGCTTCTACAACGGCTCTCATATAGTACTTGACGAGGGCGCGGGCGTGCAGCGCCGGATTCCACGCGAAGTTCGCCCGGGGATCGCTGGGCACCGAGGCCGCGGTCACCCAGACAGGCTTGGCCGTGAGAGTCCGCACCTGCGCGATGCGCGCAACCAAGTTATCGAGATCATACGTGAAATCTTGATAGTTAGCGATATCAAAATACTGCCGAGCGCCGAGCGCCAAGAGGTCTTGCAGATATTTCAAGCCCTCTGGACGCGCGCTCAACAGCTCAAGCCCCAGCAGCACTTTGGCGTTGGGGTCGGCCTCTTTGATCGCTTCGTAGGTGGTCTTAAGCACCGTGAAATACTCTTGCGCCGTGGCGAACTCTCGGCCTTGTTCTTTGCAGTCGAACCAGCGGCTATCTACGGCGTTATCCACTTGCCAATAGCGCACGGGGTATTTCATATGAAGCATGTCGTCCTTGCCGTCCTTGTCGTAGCGCTCGACCGTCTGTTTTACGTACTCGCGATAGGCGGCCAGATTGGCGGGGAGATAGCCCGCATTTAGAGGGCGTTCCGCGGGCTGCGAGCACGACGAGTAAGCCGTCCATGGGCCGATGACGCCCAGAATCTGAATCTCTTTCTCTTGCAAGAGCCGAACGAACGCATCTTGGCGGCTGTAGCGGTCCGGGCCGGAATATTGCGTCGTGCTGAAAGCGAATCCCCCGTATTCCGAAGAGTTGATCCGATACCATCGGACGCCCAGCAGGGCTAAACGCGCGACATCGGCGCGGGCCTCGTTGATGAACCGCGACAGGCTATAGTTCTCCCAAGCGCTCAACGGAATCGAGCCGATTCCCTCCGTCACGGCGTACATCGAAGTGACGCTCTCTGGCAACAACGTAGGCGTCTGTTGCGCGACCGAAGACCACACAGAGAGAGCCAATACACCGAAAGCCAACAACGCGTATCGAATTGTCTTAGCAAACATGGCCTCACGCTCCTTTGAGATTGATTATGGCAGAGAGTTTGTGAAAAGGGCGTGCCCCGAAGGTGAATTTTCGGTCTATGCAGAAGAGAGCGCTGGTGCTGTTTCATGCTCTGGGCAATCTACTCTCAAGTCGCTTTCGGCGAGGGGCTTGTCCATCAGGGCGCAGTGATGGGGCGTTCGCGAATCTCTGTGCGCATGGGGGCGAAAGAAGCGACACGTCAAGCAGATCCTCGCCACGGTGATGACCCCAGAGCGATGGAGCGATTCGATGAGCTTGAGCAAAAACTGCAGCGCTTGGGTTTTCTCTTCGTAGGAGAAGTGCTCCAGTTGCTGATAGAAAGCATCGGCCCAGCGGGAGAGCTTGGCGCTGGAGCGCCTGCCCTTGGCGGTGAGGCGCAGCGTCTGGGCGCGACGGTCTTCGGGGCAAAGCTTGCGGGTGAGCAAGCCCTTCGCTTCTAAAGAAGCGACCGCATCGCTCATCGTCGCGGGGGTCAGCCCGAACTCTTGAGCGAGCTGCCCCACGCGACACAGCCCTTCTGAGTGCGCATTCAGATAGAGCAGCGTTTGAATCTGAATAGGGCTGAGGCGGCTCTCTGTGGCTTCTTCCCACAGCAGCGTGCGCAGCACGTGAGCGAGCCGCTCCAGCGCAGAGACGATCTTCTCATCCAGCTCAGAAATCCCCGTCTTTGGCATACGGGTGGCTCCACAGCGCAACCTGCAGCGTGACCGACTTGAACCACGCCTGGTACATTTTATCCACTTCGTCGGCGCTGTGCCCTTTTTTCGCCAAGAACGGCTTGATCGTCGCTGTGATGGGATAGATAAACGCAATCAGATAACGCAACGGAACGTGGGGCACCGACTTCACGTTGTCGGTCCTGTTCTTCTTGGTGCGATGGTGGCGCAGGCCGATCTCGTGCTGATAGTTGAGCCATGTCTGGTCGTAAGGGCGATTACAGGTGTCTAAGATCCATTGGCCGAAGCGCTTGCGGACAGCAGCTAAGTAATTCGCATCGGGTTTGCCGTCGGGACCGGAGAAATAATAAACCAAATGGGGATGTGATCCCACAAAGCCGTACCACAGATCTAAGACCGCGTCTATCTGGTCTTTAAGGACTTCTCCGGCCATCTTGAGATACTTTTCGTCTTCGGCGCTGAAGAGCACGGCCTTCTTCAGGTCTTCAAACTCTTTGAGCGTAACCGGAGATGGCGCGGCGCTGCCGTAGGTGTATCCGGGAATGTTCATCGTGAGCCTCCTTTAAATAGTTAGGATTCCTAATTATATCGAAGGTCGGGTTTCTCTGTCAAGCAGCTAGCATCTTTTGGTTGACAAGCCAAGTCCGACGCATTAAAATATTCGGTGCTGCCGCAGGCGGCACGATGAACAGTCCAGACGAAGTCTGGCCGAGGTGGCGGAATTGGCAGACGCCTACGGCTCAGGACCGTAGGGGAGTAATCCCGTGAGGGTTCAAATCCCTCCCTCGGCACCACGCCTATGCACTTAAACACCAAGCCCCTGCACGAACTGCTCGATCTCATCAACAAGAGAGAGATTCATCCCCGCGAGGTCATCGCCGATCTCTATCGCGCCATCGCCGAGAGAGAAAATTACATTCGTGCGTATATCTCGCTGGCCCCGCAAGAACGCTTGCTGGAGGAAGCTGAACGCTTGCGCGACAAGCCCCTCCGAGGCCTGCCCATCGCCGTCAAGGACAACATCTCGACCAGAGAGTTCAAAACGACCTGCGCGTCGCGCTTTCTCGAGAGCTTTCAGCCGGTCTTCGACGCCACGGTGGTGCACAGATTGAAAGCCGCCGGGGCGACGATCTTGGGCAAGACCAATCTCGACGAATTCGCAATGGGGTCTTCGGGCGAGAACAGCGCGTTCTTCCCCACGCGCAACCCCCACGATTTAGAGCGTGTTCCTGGTGGGTCTTCAGGCGGCTCCGCGGCGGCCGTCGCGGCGCACGAGGCGATCTGCGCGTTAGGCTCCGACACCGGCGGCTCGATCCGCCAGCCCGCTGCCTTCTGCGGCATCGTGGGCCTCAAGCCGACCTATGGGCTGATCTCACGTTATGGGCTAGTCGCATTTGCGAGTTCTTTAGATCAGATCGGCCCGATGACCAAAGACGTGCGCGACTGCGCGCTCTTACTCAACTATATCGCCGGGCGCGATCCACACGACTCCACCAGCGTCGAGCGCCCCTGTGCGGATTACACCCAAGAGCTAGGACAAGAGATCAAGGGGTTTCGCGTAGGGCTGCCCAAAGAGTATGTCGCCGATCTTTCAGGTCCAGCGAAAGCGTGCGTTGAATCATGGGAAAAGCATCTCCGTGCGCTTGGGGCCGAGATCGTCGAGCTGTCGCTGCCCCACACGAAGTACGCGATCCCCGCGTATTATCTGATCTCGTCGTCGGAAGCGAGCGCCAATCTCGCGCGCTTCGACGGCGTGCGCTACACAAAGCGAGCGAGCAACGATTCGGTCGAAGCGATGTTCTCGGAGAGCCGGGATAAGGGCTTTGGCCCCGAAGTCAAGCGCCGCATCATGATCGGGACGTATGCGCTGAGCGCGGGGTATTACGAGGCGTGGTACGGCAAAGCCCAGCGGGTGCGGGCGCTCATTCGAGAAGATTTTGCGAGCGCTTTTAAGCGCGTAGATATGATTCTCTCGCCGACCTCGCCGACGCCGGCGTTTAAGTTGGGAGAGCGCGTGAGCGATCCGTTAGCAATGTATCTCTCGGATATTTTCACGGTGCCGGCGAGCCTGGCGGGGCTGCCGGCGATCTCGATCCCTGGCGGCACCGTAGACGGCCTGCCCTTCGGCTTGCAGCTCATCGCCGATCAATTTCAAGAAGCAAGGCTCTTGCGCGCAGCGTATGCCCTGGAACAAGAGATAAAGAGCTAAGCCTCCTTGCAACGAACTGTTGGTTCGTGCTATCCTAGAAACGCTATGAATCTGCTCAATGCTCTTAAGCAAGAGATCGCTGGGTTGGACTTCTCGCGCGCGCTACCGAAGACCGTCTCGTTCTTACGTCAGAACGTCGCGCACTACAATTGGGTGGGCGTCTATATGCTCGAAGGGGACGAGTTGGTCTTAAAAGCATGGGACGGCCCCGAAGCGACTCAGCACACGAGAATCCCCATCGGCAAAGGCATCTGCGGCCTCGCCGCCCGCGAGAAGCGCACCGTCATCGTCGGCGACGTCAACGCCGATCCCCGATACTTGGCATGCTTCCCCTACACGCGCTCGGAGATCGTCGTTCCGATTCTCAAGGGCACGCAGGTGCTCGGCGAGATCGACATTGACAGCAATACCCTCAACGCCTTCACCGAGAAAGATCGAGAATTTCTAGAGCAAGTCGCCGCCCTGCTAGGAGAACGCTATGGCTAAAGACAAAGCCGAACGCTACGTGCTGGACACCAGCGTCTTGGTAGACGGGCGCATCACCGAGGAGATTCGCAAGAAGAAGTTCCCGCGCGCGCTCTTTATCGTGCCCAACGCCGTTGTCGCGCTGCTGGAGGCCCAAGCGGTGCGCGGCCAAGAGACGGGCTACGCGGGGCTGAACGAACTGAAGCAGCTTCAGCAGATCGCGTGGGACGGCGAGATCGAGCTGGTCTTCAAGGGCGAGCGCCCGCGTTTCGATCCGTTGCGCTTGGCCGAGATGGGCGAGATCCACGCGATGGTGCGCGCCGTTGCCGAGGCCGAAGGAGCCACGCTCATCACCAGCAGCCGCAGCCAAGCCCTCGTCAGCGAGGCCACCGGCGTGCCCACGTACTTTGTAGGAGCTGCCTCGAACCTGCGCGAGATCGAAGAACTTCAGATCATGCAGTTCTTCGACGATAAGACGATGTCGGTCCATCTGCGCGCCCGGACGCGCCCCAAAGCCAAGCGCGGCACCCCCGGTCGGATGAAGATCGTCCCGCTGCGAGACGAGCCGATGAGCGAGAAGGAGCTGGAGCGCATCGCGCGCGAGATCGTCGAGGTGGCCAAGGGGCACCCTGATGGGTTCATCGAGATGGACGAGAGCGGCAGCACGGTCGTGCAGCTGAAGAATCTGCGCATCGCGATCGCGCGCCCGCCGTTCAGCGACGCGCTAGAGATCACGATTGTCAGACCCATCGTGCATAAGAAGCTCGATGAGTATCGCTACGCCGAGTTGTTAAAAGAGCGCTTGCGCGAGCGCTCGCGCGGCGTGTTGGTCTCTGGAGCGCCGGGGGCGGGCAAGTCTACGTTTGTGCAAGGGATCGCGGAATACTTGCAAGAGGCGGGCTGGATCCTCAAGACGATGGAGAAGCCCAGAGATTTGGAGCTTTCCGATGAGATCACCCAGTACACGGCCCTGGCCGGGGAGATGAAGAAGACCGCCGATGTCTTGCTCCTGGTGCGCCCGGATTATACGATCTTTGACGAGATGCGCGTGGACGAAGACTTTGAAGTCTTTGCCGATATGCGCCTGGCGGGGGTCGGGATGATCGGCGTGGTGCACGCCACGCGGGGGATTGACGCCGTGCAGCGCTTGATTGGCCGAGTGGATTTGGGGATGATCCCTCAAGTGGTAGATACGGTCGTCTTCATCGAGGCTGGGGACGTGAAAGAGATCTACGAAGTCGAGTTCACCGTGAAAGTGCCCAGCGGGATGGGGGATACGGACTTGGCTCGCCCGGTGATCGAGATTCGTTCGTTCGAATCGAAAGCACTCGTCTATGAGATCTACAGCTTTGGCGAGCAAGTCGTCGTGATGCCGGTGAAGGAGGTCACAGCAGAACGGCCGGTCTGGAAGTGGGCTGCTCAAGCGCTAGAACACGAGCTGCGCAAGATCGTGCGCGGGGGCCTCACCGTCGAGATCAAGTCGGACAACCAAGCGATTGTTTATGTGGACGAAGATCAGATTCCGATGATCTTAGGACGCGGGGGCAGTCGCATCCGAGAATTAGAGGCCGAGCTAGGGCTGCGCCTCGACGTGCGGTCGTATGACGAGATGGAGACGACGCTCCAACACGATATAGAGATCGAGGTGAGCGACCGTCACGTGATTTTGGATTTGGACCCCAACTTGCGCGGGCGCAATATCGAAATTTTGGTGGACGGTGAACCCGTCTTCATTGGGTCGGTCTCGCGCACGGGGAGTATTAAGCTGGTGCGTGGGAGCGAGCCGGCCGAGAGAATCTACGAAGCCCACCGTAGAGGGGGAAGAATCCGCGTGAGGCGAGCGGGGTGATCATCGTCGGGGCTTTGCACGACGGTATGCTTGATCGTGAGGGCCAATAGCAGATAGAGTGGGGAAAGATCGGTTTTCGCCAGAGCCTTCTCTGGAGTGACCAGACGACCACACTCTAAATCCTCCCGTGCTGAACGCCAGCGCTGCAACAGAAATTCTTCATCAAGGCGCAAAAGCTCTGGGACCAGCCGAACCAAGCGACGCTTCTCTTCCCAGCTCAATCGCTTCACTTGCTGAGCCCACTCTCTCAGATTGCTCATTCTAGAAGTTACAAAGAGGGCTTAAAACTGCCATAGCACGCCGGCGCGATAGAACCAGACCCACGGGAGGCTCGGCGCTTGAAGATCGAGCAGCGTCAGCGGCGCGATCTCGAAGAAGACGAGAATCCCCCAGAGAAAGCGCATCTGCCCGCCCCCGGCTACCCAACCCGTCAGCCGCCACGCTTCTACAGCGCCTTGACGAAGGTTGAGCATCCCCATCCCGCCTTCCGCGTAGAGACGCACATTCTCTAACAGAATGCCCCAGACGACGGCGCTCTCAAAATGCGCCAAGAGCAGCGCTTGAGGCGAAAACCCAAATCCCCAGCCCCCCGTCAAGCGCAGGCTCAGCCCGCTGTCGCTCCCCAACGCCGCTCGCAGCGAGAAGAGCATCGCTCGCTGCTCTAGATTCATATCGGGCAGCGCTGGCTGAAAGTTGTTCAGCTCCATCCAACTGAGCACCACACCCACACGCCCAAAACGCTCCTGAGCCGAAACCGTAACGCTATCTGCGATTACTAAACCCAAGACCCCCAAGACCAACAGACTGCGCATTTGTCAGCCTCCTCTTCTTGTGATATTCTGACAGATAAGTGCTATGAAAGTCAAAGTCTTAGACGCTCATTTGGTGAACAAGATCGCCGCGGGCGAAGTGATCGAGCGTCCCGCCTCGGTCGCCAAAGAGCTGATCGAAAACGCTCTCGACGCTGGAGCAGCTAAGATCGAACTCTTCGTCGAGGGCGGCGGCGAGCGCCGGCTCTGCGTCGCCGACGACGGCGAGGGCATGACCCAAGAAGACCTGCTCTTGGCAATCCAACGCCACACCACCAGCAAGATCTCTTCCGAAGACGATCTCTTACGCATTCGCACCCTCGGCTTTCGCGGCGAAGCGCTAGCCAGCATCGTCGAGGTCGCCAAGACGATCATCACCAGCAAGAGCGACGAATCGCCCGAGGGCGTCCAAGTCGAGATCGAAGGCGGACACGTCTTAGGCGTGAAAGCCGCTGGGCGTGCCCGTGGCACAACCGTAGATGTGCGAGAGCTGTTCTTTAACGTCCCGGCACGCCGAAAGTTTTTAAAATCCCAGAAGACCGAGTTCTTTCACATCATGCGCGTCGTGAAACGCTTCGCCCTCGCTTACTTTCACGTACACTTTCGCCTGGAGCACGACCGGAAGACCGTGCTCGATCTAACCCCCAGCAGCGATCTGCGCCAGACGGTTGCTCAGCTCTATACGGTCGATCTCGCCCGCGCCTTGCTCGACGTGCACACGGCGATTCCGGGCCTTGCGGTGCACGGTTTAGTCAGCCCGCCCCAGCTCACCCGCGCTGACCGCACCGAACAGTTTCTCTTCGTTAACGGGCGCTTCGTCAAAGATTCTCAGATCCATTATGCGATCTCTCAAGCGTACGAGAGCGCGCTCACGGGCGAACAACACCCGTATATCTTTCTGTTTATCGAGATAGACCCGCAAGCCGTCGATGTGAACGTTCATCCCCAAAAGACCGAGGTGCGCTTCGCCGAGCCGATCAAAGTCCAGGCCGTCGTCAAGCAAGCGCTGACCAAAGCCTTGACGTCGGCTCATGCGGTGCCCAAATTAGAGAAGGCCCTCACCCCCAGCCCCTCTCCCGTGAGTCATCACGGGAGAGGGGTGCCCGCAGGGCGGGGTGAGGGCCTCACTCACGCGCGCACCCGTGAACTCATAGCCCCTCCTGCTGCGAAACAGCAGCTCGACCTGCGCCGCGAGCTCGAAGCTCTGCGTCAGGCCCCTTCGGCCTCTTCTGACATAGCTCTCACTTTTCGCGTTCTGGGGCAGCTCCACGGAACGTATATCTTAGTCCAGACCGAGTCGGGCTTAGAGATCATTGACCAGCATATCGCTCACGAGCGCGTGCTCTACGAGCGATTTCTCGAACAGCTGCAAGCTCAGAAGATCGCGCGCCAGCGCCTGCTCATCCCCGTCACGGTCGAGTTCTCCCCAGAGCGCGCTGAGCTGCTGGCTGAATATCTCGCTCTGTTAGAAGATCGTTTAGGAATTGGGGTAGCACACTTGGGCCGTCGAACGTTTGTGATCCGCGAGTGGCCGCAGGTGCTAACAAGCGACTGGAGCAAGACCGACTTTCAGACGACCCTCGAGCATCTGCTCGCGCTGCTGGAACAAGAGCGCACACCGACGCTAGAAGAGTTCGCCAAGACTCTAGCCGCGCGCGTCGCCTGCGAGAGCGCTGTCGTCAAGAACAAGCCGTTGACGCTCCCGGAGATGGAGTCTCTCGTGCGCCAGCTCAAAGCCACGAAGAACCCCTACTACTGTCCGCATGGGCGTCCCATTCTGTTGGCCTATTCGCTTGCCGAGCTAGAGAAGAAATTCGGAAGAAGATGAAATTGCTCAGCTTTGGGCGATTTGTTCTAGTAGATCAGCAAAAGCCAGAAGCTCCGTCTGCACTCGCTCAAAGACCGACCGTAGGCGCTGAACGAGTCGCGCAATCCGCTCTAGATCAAACTCAAACGCGTAAATATTGCGCACCACATGGCGAAAGCCCAGATATTCTTCTAGCTCTTTGCTCACTTCAGGGGATAGAACGGCAGGGCGGATTTGGGGCACTGGGGAGGTCATCTGGCGGAGCAACTCGCGATGCCAGTCATGCCCTGTGGGAAGGCTTCCCTCAATCGAAGAAGCGATAAGAGCAAAAAGCCGTTCCAGACCTGCATAGAAGTCATGAAGATTGAGCGCAGCGGAATCGAGATAGAGATCTTGGCGTTCTGGATCTTGGCGAGCAGTGGCCAAGGCTCGCTCTGCGCGACTGACTACGCGTTCCAGATCGCTCAGCTCACGGCGAATCCGGCCTGCCACGACTCGATAGGATTCGCTCACAATTCCCTGCCCTCTCTCTCGATAGCGGCTCGCAACGCCGGACGACACACCTCGATGTCCACCAAGTTGATCTTGATCTCGGCATCGAGGCCCAAGACGGCCTGCACGGCGCGAAACGTCTCTTCAGGCCGGAGTCCCCAGACGGCCAGATCCACATCCGACCAAAGGGTAAACGCACCACGCGCTAGCGAACCAAAGAGAACGACACGAGTCGCTCCAAATTGCTCTTTCAAAAGCCGAGCCGCTTGGTGAGCAATCTCTTGAGCGCGGGCTTGACGGCGGTCTAATGCACGCTTGGCTCGCTCGCGACGATCCTGTACGGTAGCACGATACATCGCTAATTCTTCTGCTCCAACTTTCATAAACAACTCCCAACTCTATAACTATTCTAAGATCGCAGATGCCGTGACGCAAATATCGTGTTGTCTTTCTTCATCGTCTTGTTTACAATTTAACTATGGACAAAGTCTTTCGCGACCCCGTGCACGATCTCATCCGATTCGATCGCGTTGAGGACGCGCTCGTGCTCCGATTGATCGACACGCCCCACGTGCAGCGCCTGCGCCATATTCGACAGTTGGGCACTGGCTCGATGGTCTATCCCAGCGCGACCCACTCGCGCTTCTCCCACGCGCTCGGCACGGCGTTCTTGATGAAGCGCGTCGTGGATCATCTGTTAGAGTTAGCCCCGTCCCCGTCTCTGGCCCAAACGCTCACGGAACACCGCCAATTGCTCCTGGCCGCCGCCCTTTTACACGACGTGGGCCACCTCCCGTTCTCCCACCTTCTCGAAGACTTCACCCAAATCCCCCACGAGACCTGGACGGTGCGCCTCGTCCGCCACCCTCAAACCCATCTCCATCGCGTCTTGACAGAAGCCAACCCCCGCTACCCCGAACAGATCGCTCAGCTCTTCAATCGCACCTTCAAGCCCGCCTTCGCCGTCAAGCTGCTCTCCAGCCAACTCGACGTGGATCGCATGGAGTATCTCGTGCGCGACAGCCTCTGCACCGGCGTCACGTATGGCTATTTCGACGTGAACTGGCTCATCCACAGCTTGAGATTGGTCCAAGAGAACGACGACTGGGAACTGGCGATTGACCGGCGCAAGGGGCTACACGCCGCTGAGGGCTACGTCTTGGCGCGCTATTATATGTACCAACAAGTCTATCATCACAAGACAGCGCGTGCTGCTGATGTCTTAATGCGCAAGACCCTTCAACGCGCCGCGGATCTCCTGCGGGCCGGCCACGATCTCCCCATGACGCCCCCCCTGCGCAAGCTCCTCCTCCGCCCCGCCGAACTCTCGCTTGACGATCATCTGGCCCTCGACGACACCGTGGTGCTCTTCGCCGTGAAAGAGTGGTGCGCCGCTCCCGATCCGATTCTCTCAGATCTGGCCCAGCGCTTTCAGCAGCGACGGCTCTTCAAGACGCTCGACCTGGACGAATCCCAGTATCGCGAACACGCAGATAAGCTCGCTCAGCTCGCCCGCGCCGCCGGCTTCGACCCTCGATATTACTTGGCGCTCGACCGCGTCGCCGATGACCCCTACAAAGAGAGCTACTTCCTCAAAGGGCTGCTGGCCGGCGAAAATATCTTTCTGGTGGACAGCGACGGTGCTCTGGTGGAACTCTCTCAAGCCTCGGACGTCATCCGCGCGGTGCGCAACAAGACCTACGTCCAAGACCGCCTCTGCTTCCCCGAGGAGCTGCGCGATCAGATCGTGGCGCTCTGCAAGAGCTAGATCAGATTCTCTTTGAGCTTGATCTCAAACGGCTGAGCCAGTTCGTTGAGTTTCTCCTTGTTGCGGATGTAGATCCTGGGGCCTTCGAGTTCGACGTAGCTGCGCTCTTTAAAATGGCTCAGCGTGCGGATGGCCGTCTCGGTGGAGATGCCCGCTAGCTCGGCCAGCTCCGACCGCGAGAGATCTATCCCAATATAGACGCCCTTCTCCGTCGGCTCGCCGTAGACTTGAGCGATCATCAAGAGAATCCGAGCGAGCCGCTCGTTGCTCCCCTCGTAGCTCGCTTCGACCAACCGATCTTGGAAGGCTTTGATCTCGCGCGAGAGCTTTTCGATGATCTTGAGCGCCACCTTGGGGTATCTTTCCAGAAACGCCAAGAACGGCTCGCGGGCGTAGAAGTTCAAGCGCGCCTCTTCCAGCGTCTCCGCATACGCTGTGTAGACTTCACGGTCGAACATCGATTTTTCGCCGAGCATCTCGCCGGGCCCCAAGAGCTTGAGAATCTGTTTCTTTCCTTGCGGGGTGTGCTTGGCCAGCTTCACTTTGCCCTTGCAGATGATATAGAACCCAAAGGCCGGTTCGCCCTCTTGGAAGATCAGCTCGTTCTTGCCATAGGAGATGGGGCGCGCCATGGCACGCAGCTCTTGCTTGCCCCGCTCGCTCAAGTCCGAGAAGATCCACGAACACTCGCCGCGGCAATCTGCCGGATGATCCGATCGTGCCATCTCTGCGCCTCCTTTTTTCAAGATAATTCCGCGATCTCTTCGTAGACCCCGATCTTTTGGAACTTCTCCCGGCGCTGCGGGGGCAGCAGCTCGGCGGGCAGGGCGAGCAGCTCGCGCAGGTGCCGCTGCCACGCGCCGCGGAGCGCCCTCATGGTCATCTCCGGATCGAGATGGGCACCGCCGGGCGGTTCGGGAACGATCTCGTCAATCACGCCCAATCTTAACAGATGCGGCGCCGTAAGCTTGAGGGCGCGCGCGGCCTCCGGGGCCTTGGTCGCATCGCGGAAGAGGATCGCCGCGCAGCCCTCGGGCGTGATCACCGAATAGGTCGCGTTTTCCAGCATCAAGACCCGATCGCCAATCGCCAGCGCCAGCGCACCGCCGCTGCCCCCTTCGCCAATGATCGTCGCGACGATGGGGACCTTCAAGCTTAACATCTCATAGATATTCTGAGCGAGCGCGCCTCCAATGTTGCGCTCCTCCGCGCCTACCCCGGGGTAGGCGCCGGGAGTGTCAATCAGTGTCAAGATGGGAAATCCAAAGCGCTCGCCGAGCTTCATCACTCGGAGCGCCTTGCGATAGCCCTCCGGATGAGGCATCCCAAAGTTACGCTTCACGTTCTCTGTGGCGTCTCTCCCCTTCTGCGTGCCCACGATGACTACGGTCTGGCCGTCAAAGCGCGCGATCCCCGCGACGACCGCCGCGTCGTCCCCGTAGAGACGATCCCCGTGCAGCTCGTAGAAATCTTCGGTCAGCGCTTGGATATAGTCGAGCGCATAGGGGCGCTTGGGATGGCGCGCGAGCTTGACGCGCTCCCAGTCGTCCAGCTCCACAGAGGGCGCGGGGCTGGAAGCCGGAGCCGCTATCTGCTTCTTGAGGGCCTCAAGCTTCGCTTCAAGCCGCTCGATCTCCTCCGAGAGATCCACCCCGTTGCGGCTCAGGGCGCGCAACTGCTCGATCTGGCGCTCCAGCTCTTCGTAGATCATACGATCGCTTCTCGATCACGCGCCTCAACAGAGCGGGCCGCGCTGGGCGCCAGCAGCGGCGCGAAGAGCCGAAAGATTCTTATCAGCTCATCGCGCAACTGCTCGCGCTTGACGACGTTATCTACAATCCCGTGCTCGAACGCAAACCGATCGGTCTGAAAATCTTCAGGAAGCTCTTGACGGATCGTCTGTTTAATCACTCTGCGCCCGGTGAACCCGATGAGCGCGCCCTTCTCGGCAAGCGTGATGTCCCCAAGACTGGCGATGCTGGCTTCCACACCGGCGGTCGTGGGATAGGTCATGATAGAGATAAACGGGAGTTTGGCGTCTTCGAGCCTCTTGCGAGCGGCCGAGGTCTTGGCCATCTGCATCAGCGAGAGAATGCCCTCTTGCATTCTCGCTCCCCCGGTCGCGGAGATCAGCACAAATGCCGCGCGCTCTTGGACAGCGTGCTGGATCGCGTGGCAGATCTGCTCGCCCATCACCGACCCCATGCTGCCCCCGATAAAGCGAAAGTCCATCACGGCCAAGATGACCGGATACCCGCCGATGCGCGCCCGCCCAACGATGATCTCGTTGGCCAAGCCCGTCTCTTCTTGGGCTTTTTTGACTTTCTCAGAGTAAGACTTGCCGTCTTCGTCTACGAACTGCAGAGGGTCGGCCGCGATGATCGGGCGGGAGATGTCCTCAAACGAGCCGGGATCTACTAAGATCCCGATGCGCTCGAGCGCCGTCAGAAAGAAGTACTCGCCGCACTTGGGGCATATATTGTTGTTCTCGCGGACGCGCTTCTTGAAGACGAGTTCGCCACACGCTTTGCACTTCATCCAGAGCGCCTCGTCGTCCTTGCGCTCCAGACGCTCCAGATCGACCTTGAAGTACTTCTTTCCAAAGATCGCCAACGGTGCTCCGCCCCTCCTTCTAAAATAATTATAGCAGAAAGCCCAAGGCTAGGGGAGATCGGGATTCTTCACCAGCCACGACTCTTCTAACTCGGCGAGCTGCTGCTCGCGATAGGCTCTCTGCAAGGCACTCACCAACCCTTCCAAATCGCCCTCCAGAATGCGATCCAACTGATAGAGCGTCAGGTCGATGCGATGATCGGTGACGCGATTTTGAGGGAAGTTGTAGGTGCGGATCTTCTCGCTGCGCGCCGCCGTGCCGATCTGGATGCGGCGCTGCTGCGTGATCTGCTGCTGCTGTTCGGCTTCGTAGCGCTCCTGAAGCCGCGCTCGCAGCAGCTTGAGCGCCTTCTCTTTGTTCTTGTGCTGGCTGCGCTCCTCCTGACACGTCACGACCAAGCCGGTCGGCTTGTGCACGATCCTCACGGCGGTCTCCAACTTGTTGACGTTCTGCCCTCCCGGCCCCCCAGAGCGAAACGTATCTATCTCCAGATCTTCATCGCGGATTTGCACCTGCACGGTGGTCGTCTCGGGCAGGACGGCCACCGTCGCGGTGCTGGTGTGGACTCTCCCTTGGGCTTCGGTCTCCGGCACGCGCTGCACGCGATGAACCCCGCTCTCAAACTTGAACCGCCCATAGGCCCCCGCCCCGGCGACCTCAAAAGCAATCTGTTTGAATCCTCCCAAGGGGGTGGGATGGGCATCCAAGACCTCCACCCGCAGGCCCTGAGACTCCGCGTACTTTCGGTACATACGGAACAGATCGGCCGCGAAGAGCGCCGACTCATCGCCCCCAGCCCCGGCGCGGATCTCTACGATGGCATCGCCCTCATCGCGCGGGTCTTCGGGAACCAGCAGCAGACGCGCTTCTTCTAAAAGCTTAGCGCGCTCGCCCTCGGCGCGCTCCAGCTCCTCCCGAGCCAGCACCCGCAACTCGCCCTCGCTGTTTAGCAGCTCTTGGGCTTCGCGCACCGTGCGCTCCAACGCCACCAGGCGCTCGTAGATCTCCACGGGGCGCTTGAGCTTGGCGTACTCTTGAGAGAGCTTGGCGTAATCGGGGCGCTGTACCGTCTCTGGACGGCTCAATTCTTCTTCTAAGCGCCGATGCTGCCGCGCCAACTCCTCCAGCTTGGCCAGGACTCTGTCCATAGCTCATTAATAATCGAAATTCGTGCCCTCTGCAACTTGCGGGCCGAGAAAATCCCGGTATAATCGCAATCACCGATGGATTGCAAAGATAGCGACTTTCTGGTGATCGGTGCGGGCATCGCGGGGCTATATGCGGCGCTCTTGGCCGGCGAGCACGGCCGGGTGCGGCTCCTGACCAAGACCTCGCTCTCGGATACGAATTCCGCGTGGGCGCAGGGGGGCATCGCCGCGGCGGTGGAGGAGCACGACTCGCCCCAACTGCATCTGGAAGACACGCTGCGCGCCGGGCATGGGCTTTGTGACCCTCAAGCCGTCGCGGTCTTGGTGAGCGAAGGCCCCGACTGCGTGCGCGACCTGGAACGCTTGGGCGTGCCCTTCGATCGCGCCGGGCGGGAGTATCTCTTGGGGCGCGAGGGCGGTCACAGCCGCCGCCGTATTGTGCAATCGGGTGGCAGCTCTACCGGAAGACAGATCGTCGAAAGGCTCTCCCAGCTCGTGACCCAGCATCGCGATATCGAGCTGGAGGAGGGAGCGCACGTAACCGAGCTGTTGGTCTCTGAGGGGAGTTGCGCAGGGGCGTGTGCCGTTCAGGGCGAGCGAGAGCTGGTGCTGCGCGCGCGCGCCACGATCTTGGCCAGCGGGGGCGCCGCGGCGCTCTACGAGCGCACGACCAACCCCCCGGGTGCCACCGGAGACGGCATGGCCCTGGCCTATCGAGCCGGCGCCGAGCTGATGGACATGGAGTTCGTGCAGTTTCACCCCACGGCGCTGGCCCTGCCCCAGACGCGCAGTTGGCTGATCACCGAAGCCATCCGGGGAGAAGGCGCCTATCTGCTCAATACACAGCATGAGCGCTTCATGCCCCGCTACGACGAGCGCGCCGAGCTGGCCCCCCGCGACGTCGTCTCCCGCGCCATCTTCGAGGAGATGCGCCAAGAACAATCCGATCACGTCTTTCTAGATCTGCGCCATCTCCCCAAAGATTTGATCCGTGAGCGCTTCCCCAACATCTGGGAGATGCTCAGCACGCACGGACTCGACCCCACGCGCGATCTCATCCCGGTCGCGCCCGCCGCGCACTATACCCTGGGCGGGGTTCGCACCGATCTTCACGCCCGTACGAACATCGAGAACCTCTATGCCGTAGGCGAAGTCGCCTGCACAGGGGTGCACGGGGCCAATCGCCTCGCGAGCAATTCGCTCTTGGAGTGTCTGGTCTTCGCGCGCCGGGCCGTGCAGGCGGCGCTGGAGACTTCAGCTCCGCTGCGGCCTGTCACGCCCTCGTCTTGCCCGACACGCCCTTGGAGGCTTCCCCCAGACCTGCCCTCGATCATGACGCGCTACGTCGGCCTTGTCCGCGACCGCGCCGGGCTCGAGTACGCGCTCGCTCGCCTGACCGAGATGGGAGAGGCCGCGCTCGTGGGGCGCCTCATCGCCCAGAGCGCGCTCCTGCGCACCGAGAGCCGCGGCGTGCATATCCGCCGCGACTACCCCCAAGAGAACCCCCAATGGCTGGCGCACATCGTCCTGCAGCGCGAGCGCGATCCCCAGATCCTCAAGATTTAAAAGAGCGCGAATCGAATCACCAGCCCCACAAAGACCAGCGCCACAATCGACATCAGCTTGATCAGAATATTGAGCGACGGCCCCGAGGTGTCCTTGAAGGGGTCGCCCACGGTGTCGCCGACGACCGCGGCTTTGTGGGGTTGCGAGCCCTTGCCGCCGAAGTGACCTTCTTCAATGTACTTTTTGGCATTGTCCCACGCGCCTCCGGAGTTGGCCATCAAGAGCGCCAGCACAAACCCCGAGACGAGCGCGCCCACCAAGACGCCCATGACTGCCGGCGCTCCAAAGAGAATCCCCGTGATCAGCGGGGCGAGGATGGCTAGGAGCGCGGGCAGCACCATCTCGCGATGGGCCGTCTTGGTGCTGATCTCAACGGCTTTGGAATAATCGGCTTTGGCGCGCCCTTCGAGCAAACCGGGGATCTCTCTAAACTGTCTTCGTACTTCCTCGACGATCTTGCCCGCCGCGCGCCCCACGCTGCTCATCGTCAGCGCGCAGAACAAGAAGGGCAGCATCCCGCCCACAAACAGCCCCAAGAGCACATACGGATCCCCCAGCGAGAGCGCGTGATCTATCTGTTTGACGTCCACCGTGACGCGCCCGCTGAGCACCGCCACGGCCTTCCCTCCCAAAGCTTCTAGCTGCTGCTTGATCTGGTCGCGATAGTTGGTGATGAGCGCCAGGGCCGTCAGCGCGGCCGACCCAATCGCAAAGCCCTTGCCGACGGCCGCGTTGGTGTTGCCCAGCGCATCGAGCGCGTCGGTGCGCTTGCGCACTTCCGGCTTCTGATGCGACATCTCAGCGATGCCGCCGGCGTTATCGGCGACCGGGCCATAGGCATCGCTCGCCAACGTGATCCCCAGCGTCGAGAGCATCCCCACCGCGGCCATGCCGATTCCAAACAACCCAACGGCTTCACCGCCGCCGGTAGAAGCTGCCACGTAGCCTAACACAATCGCCAAGACGACCGTCACCACGGGGATCGCCGTGGAGAGCATTCCCGTAGCCAGCCCGCCGATGATCACGGTAGCCGGCCCCGTCTGGGCCGCCGCGCTGATCCGGCGCGTCGGCTCGTACTGCTGCGACGTATAATACTCTGCCGAGAAGCCGATGATGATCCCCGCCAGCAGCCCCAAAAGCAGCGCGACGTACAGCCCCCAGTACTGCCATCCAAAGAGCGCGATCGTCAGAATAAATGCGAAAATCGCGATGAGGGCCGAGCTGGTATAGACGCCGCGGCGCAGCGCCGTGAGCAGTTCGCCTTGGGAAGCTTCCTCGCGGGCTTGCACCAAGAAGCTCCCCACTACAGAGCAGATAATCCCAACAGCGGCGATCAGTAACGGGTACGCGACGCTCTGCCAGATGAGCGTCGAGCCTGCAAACGCCGAAATCCCTAGCGCTGCCGCGGCGATGATCGCGCCCACGTAGGACTCATAGAGATCAGCTCCCATGCCCGCGACGTCCCCGACGTTATCGCCAACGTTGTCGGCGATGACCGCGGGGTTGCGGGGGTCGTCTTCGGGGATGCCCGCTTCGACCTTACCGGCGAGATCGGCTCCAACGTCAGCGGCCTTGGTGAAGATGCCGCCGCCGACGCGCGCAAAGAGCGCCACGGAACTCGCTCCCATCGCCGATGTCAGGAGCACCTGAGCGATCTCAGGAAGAGGAACTTGGAGATGATAGAGCAAGATAAACCAAAAGCTGATGTAGAGCAAGCCCAAGCCCACGACCGAAAACCCCATCACGCTGCCGGCCTCAAACGCAACCCGCAGCGCTTTGTTGAGGCTCTGCTTGGCAGCCGTGGTGGTGCGTCCGTTGCTGGCGGTGGCGATCTTCATCCCCAGATAGCCCGCGAGCCCCGAAAAAGCCCCCGCGGTGAGAAAAGCCCACGGCGCCCAAGGGTTGAGCAGTCCCGCCAGCGCCATCACCAGCAGCACCGCAAAGAGCGCGATCAAGAAGATCCCAACGACGAAGTACTGCCTTCTCAAGAAGGCCTCCGCGCCCTCGCGCACGTACGAAGAGAGCTGGCGGATCTTCTCCTCGCCTTCGTCAAACGAGCGCACCCGGACGATCAAGTACCCGACCCAGCCCAACGTCAGCAGGCTGACGACTCCCGAAACGTATACGAGATCCATAGCTCTTCGTGAACTCCCTCCCACCGATGAGATTGAAAGTTTGCGCTATTATACGGAGCGAGCTAGGCAGGCTGCAAATCTGGTAGGCCGTGGAGGGATCGAACCTCCGACCCTCTGCTTAAAAGGCAGATGCTCTACCACTGAGCTAACGGCCCCTAGGCACTGAAAGTTTACTCCAAAAAGAAGCCCCTTGTCAACTAGAGGGCTTGGACGGATTCGAGCACCACGCCACCCTCAAAGCCCCCGCGCTCTCGACGCTTGCGCGCCATCCGATCGTGGGCCTCCTGAGCAGAAACCCCCTCCAGCCGAAGCCGAAAGTAGACGATCTCCAACAGATCTATCAGCTCTTCGATCTTGTCTTCAATCTGGGAAGATCGGGCAAAATCTCGGGCCTCTTCAAGGATCTTCTGATCGGCGTAGGCCTGAAGTTCGTCTCCCTTGACCCGACGAAAGATCGGACGCCGACCCGCTCGCATCAAGAGCTCGGGGATCTTGTCGCGCACCAACTTGGGGCGGGCAACGCGCGGCATAGACTTACTTCGTCTCTGGCTCCTTCATCGCGATGACCTCCATATCGCGATAGTAGCCGCAGTGGAGACAAACGCGGTGGGGGATCTTCGGCTCATGGCAGCGCGGACACTCGACGATCGTCACCGGCGTAAACTTGTAGCTCGCTTCGCGATGCATGCGCTTCTGCGAACTCGATCTTCGGTACTTGGGTTGTCCCTGACCCATAGTGACAGCTCCCTTCGGGTCTTGACGGTCAAATAGAGAAAATCACGGAAAATGACCCGGGTTTTCCGTGACGGTTCCGTGCTTTCTGCAGCGGTTATCTTATCAAGTAGAGGACGCTTTCGCAACCGGCTCGCTCTCTAAGATAAACGTGACGGGGCCGTTGTTAATTAAAGAGACTCTCATCCGTGCGCCGAAGATCCCTGATTCCGTCTTCAAGCCGCTGCGTCGCAGTTCTTGCAGGAACAGCTCATAGAGCACGCGGGCCTGATCGGGCGGTGCGGCGGCGTCAAAGCCGGGACGACGCCCCTTGAGCGTGCTGCCGTAGAGCGTAAACTGCGAGACGACCAGCAGCTCGCCTTGCACGTCTTTGACAGAGAGGTTCATCTTTCCCGATTCGTCTTCAAAGATGCGCAGCCCCAGCACGCGATCCGCCAAGAACGTCACGTCGCGCTCGGTATCCCCCTTGGCAATCCCCAAAAAGATCAGCAAGCCGGGGCCGATCCGCCCCACGATCCGGCCATCTACTTCTACAGAAGCTTCCAAAACGCGCTGAAGAACGATGCGCATAGTTTATTGATTGTAATCGCTGCGGACTCGACAGACAAGCTTGCACCTGCTCGTCTTGAGACTCTATAATTAAATTATGCCCAAACGCCCGTATGTGCTCGTCGTCTTAGACGGCTGGGGGATGCGCGAAGAGACTTGTGGGAACGCCATCGCGGCAGCCCGCACGCCGAACTTCACGCGCTACTGGCGCGACTGCCCGCATACGCTCGTGCGCACCGACGGATTGGCAGTAGGACTGCCCGAAGGGCAGTTCGGCAACTCCGAAGTGGGGCATCAGAATCTGGGCGCGGGCCGCGTCGTCTTGCAGACCTCCACGCGCATCACCCAAGCCATCCATGACGGAAGCTTCTTCAGAAATCCCGCGCTCTTGCGAGCCATCCTCCACGCCCAAGAACAAAAGAGCCGCCTGCATCTGATGGGCTTGGTCAGCGACGGCGGCGTGCACAGCTTCTTTGAGCATCTCTTAGCACTGATAGAACTCGCTCAACGCGAGCACGTCTATCATCTCTATATTCACGCTTTTCTGGACGGGCGCGATACCCCGCCCACGTCAGGGGCGGAGTATCTGCAAAAGCTAGAGGAGTGCTGCGAGCAGCGCGGGCTGGGCACGATTGCTACGCTCATCGGGCGCTACTGGGCGATGGATCGCGACAACCGCTGGGAGCGCACCGAGCGAGCCTATCGAGCGCTGCGCTGGGGCGAAGGCCAGCGCGATCCCGGCCCCCCTGTAGAAGCCCTGCGCCGCGCCTACGCGCGCGGCCAGACCGACGAGTTCGTCGAGCCGATCATCTTAGATCCCGACGGTACGATCCGCGATAACGACGCTGTGATCTTCTTTAACTTTCGCGCCGACCGCGCCCGCCAGCTCACCCGCGCCTTCACCGAAGAGAGCTTCTCCCTCGTTGAGCGCGGACCGCGCCCCGCGGTAGAATTCGTCACCCTAACCCCCTACGACGAACGCTCTACGCTGCCCGCAGCCTTCCCCAGCGAAGAACCGTTACAGAACATCTTTGGTGAGGTGCTCAGCGATGTTGGGCTGACGCAGCTACGCATCGCCGAGACCGAAAAGTACGCGCACGTCACGTATTTTTTCAACAACGGGCGCGAGACCCCCTTCCCCAGAGAAGATCGCATTCTCATCCCCTCCCCCAAGGTCGCTACGTATGATTTGAAACCAGAGATGTCGGCTTACGAAGTCACTCAAAAAGCCATCCAACAGATTCTGACCTGTCGCTATGATTTTATTCTCATTAACTATGCCAACCCCGACATGGTGGGCCACACGGGGATTTTTGAAGCGGCTGTGAGGGCCGTCGAAGCCGTAGACGACTGTTTAGGACAGATCGTAGAGGCGACTCGCTCGGTGAACGGCGAACTCCTGATCACGGCCGATCATGGCAACGCCGATAGGATGAGGGACGAAGCGGGGCGCCCGCACACGGCGCACACGCACAGCCCAGGCCCCTTGATTTACGTTGGGCCGCGTGCTATAACCTTGAGGGCGGGCGGGAAGTTGGGCGACATCGCCCCGACGATGCTGGCCCTGATGGGCCTCGCCCAGCCCAAAGAGATGACCGGACAGAATCTGATAGAATGAGACTATGGCCGAGTTGAGAAAGATCAGCAGCGAGCTGGGCGAGATCTTCATCTCCGAGAAGGCGATCTCGCAGATCTGCGCGAAGGTGATCAGCGAGCAAGAGGGGCTGCGCACCCCCAAGCAGGTGCGCGACGGCTCGAACTTCTTCAGCACGCTGGCGCGCGCCGTCAAGGGCGACGGCGTGGAAGTCCTCAAAGAGAAAGATCGCATCGTGATCAAGCTCTCGCTCTTTGCGCTCTATGGGGTGCGCATTCACGAGGCGGCTCAGAAAGCGATCAAGGAGATCAAAGCGAAAGTACGTGAGCTGGCGGGACTGGAGATCGAAGATGTGCGCATTGAGATCTCCGGGATCGTGAAGTGAGATGGCCGATCTCTTCGCGCCCATCGCCTCGCGCTACGATCTCGCCAATCACATCTTGAGCGCCTATCGGGATCGGGCGTGGCGCCGCTGGCTCGTCAAGAGAGCCGGGCCCCGACCCGGCGAACGCGTGCTCGATCTCTGCACGGGCACGGGAGACCTCGCGATTGAGTTTGCAAAAAGCTGCCCGGAGCTAGAGATCATTGGGGTAGATATCTCTCTGCCGATGTTGCAGGTCGCGCGCGAAAAACTCACAAGATTGGGGCTAGAACAGCAGATCGCGCTCCAACACGGAGATGCGCTGCATCTCTCGTTTGACGATCAATCTTTTGATATAGTGACCGTGGCGTTTGGGGTGCGCAATTTCGCGGATCGTTTGCAAGGGTTGCGCGAGATTTATCGCGTGCTCAAGCCCAAGGGGCGTGCGTTCATCTTAGAGTTTTCCCTGCCCCAGAGCTTTTTGGTGCGCTCTCTCTATCGCGTCTATCTTCGATATCTTCTGCCCTCTCTTGGGGGACTGCTCACGGGATCGCGCGATCCCTATGTGTATCTGCGCGACTCGATAGAAGCCTTCCCCGCGCGCGCCCAGATATTGAGTGAGCTGCACGAGCTGGGCTTTCGCCCCGTGGGCTACGAAGACTTCACCGGAGGCATCGTCACGCTCTACTGGGGCGGGAAGGCCAACGCCTGAACGATCGTTCTGAATGAGCGCCTTAAGATCACGATCACCACGAGCGCTCCGATAGCAACGATCAGCGCGACTGTCCACAGATCAAGCTGCGGACGCTTCTGCAGCTCGGTGAGCTTGGCATCAATCCCTTCGGTTTGTTTTCTCAATTCTGAGACGGCTTGACGCAGCGCGTTGATCTGCTGCACCGGGTCAATCCATTGGCGCGCGATCTCTTCGACCGTCCGCTGCGATTGCGCCTGCAATTCCGCGCTCAACTCTTGCAGAGACTGACGAAGCAGCTCGATTCGGTTCTGAAGCTCTTGGAGGGTCTCTTGAGTCTGGATGAGTTCTTGTCTGTACTGCTGGGCCTCTTGCTGCGCGGCCGCCAGTTGAACGCTTAACTCTGCCGTGCGTCTCTGCCTGGCCAACAGAGGCGTCAGCGCCTCTTCTTCCCCAGAGATCAGGTGCTTGCGCCACAGCTCGCCGGCGGGTTGATCGGCCTGGACGCGCCGCAGAAAGGCGATCTCCTCGTCCGTCAGCCAGAAGCCAAACCCCGAACGGCCGTCATGGGTGATCTTTGCGGCGGGCGAGAGCGCCTGAAAGCTGCGCAGATAGAGATCGCTCTTCTGGTGCTCGATGACCGTGAAGAGCAGTTGCGAACCGTCGGGAGAGATCGCCGGGGCGAGCGCGATCCCGTCGCCATCATAAATAGCAAACATCTGACGCTCTTCGATGTCCATCTCATAGAGATAGATCGGCTCTTCGGGGGTGAGCGCAAAGCTATGAGAGTAGCCGTTGAAATAGAGCCGGCGCCCATCGGGCGAAGCGACGATAAACAACGGAACCGGCAGCACCGGGTAATACCCGCGCGCGATCTCTGCTTCGCAGAGGCAATCGAGCTGAACGCGCACGATCCGGCCGCGTGCCACGCGCACGCTCGTCGCCTCTTCTAGCGCGGGCAGCTCCTCGCTGGGGAGCAGCTCCTCGACGCGCACCAGCACCAGCGCGGGCGTGTCGCTGTCTTTCAGCCACAAAAGCCGCGGCCCGTAGGGGAGATAGCGCAAGCGCCCCCCCTCTTGGATCGTCTGAACGACTCGCGACTCTTGACCGACTCTGTCCAAAAGCACCAGGTCGATCTTGCCTTCGTCAGTGACTCGGTAGTACGCGATCTGCTGCCCGTCGGGAGAGAAGCTCAGGCCCCACGGGACGCTCTCTCGGTCGGCCAGCAGCAGACGGCGCTCTCCCGTCTCTAGACGATAGAGCATCAGGCGCCATTCGTCGGCCAGCAACAGCTCATCTACAGCTCGCAGCCCCGTGCTGGCGACGTAGAGCAGCTCTTGTCCATCGGGCGACCACGTCACCCACGAGATCCTCTCGCCATCGCGGATGGCCGTGACGATCTCGCCCGTCGCTCGCTCGACCAGCCAGAGCTGCGAGCGCTCTGCAAGCGGCTCATAAAGCCCCTGAGTCTCCAAGGGCATCGAGAGCGCTAGAAAGCGACCGTCGGGACTGACGGCGATCTGCTGCGGCATCGGCCAACATCCCGACAACACCAACGCCAAGACAGAGAAAAGCCCTCCCACCACCCAACGCTGCCACATAGGAGCTAGCCCTCCTTAGATTTTTTCTCGTTGTGCCTCCTCGTACAGCCGATTGACAAATTCTAGGACTCTTCGTTGGTCGAGTTCGCTCAGCTCTTCGACCTTGCGGCGGATGCGTTCGGGCAGCCCCGCTTCGGCCTCCTTGGCCACGCGGTCTAAGAGGGCCTTTTGGGCCAAGCGATGGGCGCGCCAGTTGGCGTCGCGCTCGACGTAGTGCACCTGCCAGCGCGGAAGTTTCTGCAAGAGTTCTTGGGCTTGACGGTGCAGCGGCTCCAGATGGGGCCGGCGAATGCGATACAGCCCGTTGATCTGATTGGCCAAGAGTTGACTATCGGTGAAGAAGATCACGCGCTGGGGGTTGTAGCGCAGGGCGCATCGGATGGCCTCGAGGAGCGCTTGGTACTCGGCGACGTTGTTGGTCGTGCGCCCGATGTATTGGGAGATCTCTTCTAAGACGTTTCCTTGGGCATCGCTGACGAGGACGCCGATGGCGGCCTCGCCCGGATTTCCCTGAGACGCCCCGTCAAGGTGGATCAAGAGCTTCTCCATAGCGTTAATCGGGGCGAAGGGGGACTGCTTCGCCCCGACCCTGTGGGCCCAGCAGGATTCGAACCTGCGACCAACCGGTTATGAGCCGGCCGCTCTAACCCCTGAGCTATGGGCCCGTCATGCTCATTATAATCCAGACCGGCCCTCGCGGGCAAACGTTGGGCAGCAGACAGCTCACCTGTAAATAGCTAATTGGCAAGAGCTTGCGCGGGGTTCAGAAAGTAGCCCACCAACGGTTATCACGCGCAACGTACCCCCTGCCCCGTTGACACCTCCCAGGGCGCTTCTCTATAATCAAGCGTCATGAGACTCTCGATCTACCCGCCCATCACCAACGCTTCGGGGCCAAACTCCGTGACGCGCGAAGAGCTAGAACGCCTCGCACAATCGGCCTCCGGAGCGGTGGTAACCAAGAGCATGACCCACTGCCCCAGAGCAGGGAACCCCGAACCCCGCCTGCGCGAACGACTCCCCAACAACATCGGCTCCCTGAATTCGATGGGCCTGCCTAATCTCGGCTATCACCAGTACGCCCAGATCATCTCCCACCTCAAAGAGCGCTACCGAAAACCCCTCATCGCCAGCATCGCCAGCGCCCCATGCCCTCATCGCCTAGACCCCATCGAACAATATCGCGAGATCGCCACCGCGCTAGAAGAATCCGGCGCCGACGCCCTCGAACTCAATCTCTCTTGCCCTAACTTAGAAGAAGTCCCCATCGCCATGGACCCGCAGAGCGTGCGCCACGTCCTCAAGGCGGTCACAAGAGAGGTCAAAATCCCCGTGGGGGTCAAGCTTCCACCGTATAATAACACTCCAAAGCTCTTTGAAGAGATCGCTCGGATTCTCCTGGAGTTTGAGATCGCCTACGTCGCCACGATCAACTCCGAGCCGTTGACGCTCGACATAGACGTAAAGACTCGAACGAAGGTGATCCGCCCCAACGACGGCTTTGGAGGGCTGGGCGGCCCGGCGGTGCTCCCCATCGCGCTCGCCGAGGTCCATCGCTTCTATAGATTCTTTCAGAAGCACAGGGCTCGGATTGCCGTCTGGGGCGTAGGCGGGATCGTCACCGCCGAGGATGCGATCAAGCACTTTCTCGCTGGGGCGTCTGTAATCCAGATCGGAACGCTCTATCTGTGGGAAGGCCCGGCAGCGTTCGCTAGGTTGTGGGCCGGCGTCCAAGAATGGCTGCACGCCAACGGGTATAATAGCGTCGAAGAGCTGGTCGGCACGGTCAAAGATCTTTAACTTCCCTCTCCCTGCCCGGGAGGGGACTAGGGTGAGAGTGAACGCGATGGACGAGGCACGCGTGCGCGAGCTGCAAGAGAAGTTTCACTCATTGGTGAAAGAGATCGGCTCGGTGATCATCGGGCAAGAAGAAGTCATCCAGCAGGCGCTGATCGGGCTGCTCTGCGGGGAGCATCTCTTATTAGAGGGCGTGCCGGGGCTGGGCAAGACGCTGTTGGTGCGCACGCTGGGACAAGCCCTGGGATTGAAGTTCTCACGCATTCAGTTCACACCCGATCTCATGCCTGCCGATATCATCGGCACGCGCATTCTGCTAGAAGACGACTCTGGAAGACGCTACTTTGAGTTCGCGCGCGGCCCGATCTTTGCCAATCTCATATTAGCCGACGAGATCAATCGCGCCACTCCCAAGACGCAATCGGCGCTCCTAGAGGCGATGCAGGAGCGCAGCGTCACCACCGGCGGCGAGACCTATAGATTAGAAGAGCCGTTTATGGTCTTGGCCACCCAAAACCCCATCGAGATGGAGGGAACATACCCCCTGCCCGAAGCCCAGATAGATCGCTTCTTCTTCAAGATTCTGCTGACTTACCCCACCCTCAAAGAGCTAGAAGAGATCGTAGATCGGCACGGTCGGGGCAGCTATGGGGCCTCCGTGTCCCAGATCTTGAGCCGAACCGAGATCCTAGAAGCCCAGAGGCTCGTGAGCGCTTGGCCCATCGCGTCGCCCCTGCGGCGCTACGCCACGCGGCTCGTCTACGCCACGCAGCCGACTGCGGAGAGCGCTCCAGAGTCCGTCAAAAGATACGTCGAGTACGGGGCCAGCCCGCGGGCTGCTTTGGCGCTCGTGCGCGGCGCCAAAGCACACGCTTTTTTGTCCGGAGAGTGGCACGCTCGCATCGTAGACATCCAAGCGGTCTATTATCCCAGTCTGCGCCATCGGATCATTCGCAACTTTCGCGGGGAGGCCGAGGGCATCCCCGTCGAGCAGATCCTCCAAGACGTCTTTGACCATGTCCGCCCAGAAGAATAGCTTAGAGCTTCCCCAAGAGCACGCGCTGCTCGATGAAGAGTTTCTGAGAAGATTGCTGCATCTACAGCTTCTGGTGAAGCGCCACTTTCACGGCTACGCGGGGGCGCACAAGACGGCGCGCGCCGGGATGAGCCTAGAGTTCGCCGAATATCGCGAATACTATCCCGGCGACGATCTGCGCTACGTCGATTGGAATCTCTATGGGCGTCTCGATCGGCTCTTCGTAAAGGTCTTCCATCGCGAAGAAGAGATTCCCATCTATTTATTAATAGACACGAGCCGCTCGATGGCGTTGGGAGAAAAGCTCTCTTATGCAGCGCGGCTGGCCGCAGCGCTGGCGTATATCGGCCTGAAGGAACTGAACCGGGTGGGGGTCTTTCCGTTTGCGCGCGACTTGGCGCGGGGCATCGCACCACACGCGGGCAGCTCCCAACTGCACAAGATCTTTCGTTTGTTAACGTCTCTACAAGCCCAGGGCGAGACCGCCCTCAACGATGCGCTAGAGCGCTTCGCCAAACTGCCCTTGGAGAACGGGCTTGCGATCCTTCTCAGCGACATGCTCGATGAGCACGGTTATCAGTTGGGCTTGTCGCATCTGCTGTATAAGCGATTCGAGATCGTCATCGTGCAAGTTCTAGCTCCGGAAGATATAATGCCTCGCATAGCAAGCGAGGCGCGTCTGATAGACAGCGAGAGCGCGCGGGCGTTCTCGGTGGGGCGCGACGCGGTGCATCGCTATCGGGAGCGTCTGGCGGCTTACGAGCAAGAGTTGGACGAGTTCTGCCGGGCGCGGCGTATCCGGCGCGTGCTCGTCTCGACGGAGAGACCGCTGGAGCGCGTGCTTTTGGAAGATTTGCGAGGGGTGCTCTTCTCGTGATCTTCTTGCAGCCGTGGGCGTGGGGACTGTTAGGGCTCGCCGTAGGCGTCGCGGTGCTTTACTTCTTGCGGCGGCGCGAAGAGGAGCGGCGCGTCTCGGCGATCTGGCTCTGGACGCGAGAGGCCGAGCGCCCGCGCAGTGCGCTCTCGTTTCTCTGGACGAAGATCGGGCTGCTGCTGTTGCAGTTGGCCGCGCTCTTGGGGCTGGTCTTCGCGCTGGCCATGCCCTTTCTCTCCCACGAGATCGTCGGCGGCGGGAATCTCGTGATTGTTATAGACGGCAGCGCCAGCATGCAGGCGCGCGACGGCACGACGACGCGCTATGAGAGGGCGCGCGCGTTAGCCATCGAGCAGATCGAACGGCTTCGCCCACAGAAGATCGCGGTGATTCAAGCGCAGCGCGAGCCGCGTCTGTTGATGCCCTTCAGCGCAGATCGCAACGCCGTTCTCCGTGCGTTGCAGCAGGCGCGGCCCTCGCTGCAAGCCGATGCGTCATGGAGCGCTCTGATGCAGCTCTTGCTCGGTCTGGGGGAGCGCTCACAGATCACGGAGATTCTCTACATCAGCGATCGTCCTCCCGAAGAGAGAGAGAAGATGCGCTGGCTGCCCGTAGGGAGCAACGTTCCCAATCTGGCGATCACGGGCTTGGCCGCGCGCCCGCTGCCCGAAGCCCCCACACGCCTGGCCCTCTGGAGCCGCGTCGAAAACTTCTCTGACAAGACTCTGGACGCCCAGATTCGCCTCTTCGCTGACGACAAAGAGATCTTTCGCCAGAGCATCTCCGTAGAGCCAGGGAAGGCTCATCATATCGAGACCTGGAGCGCGCTCGCTCAGCGCTTCGTCGCGCGCCTCGATGCAGACGATTCCTTCTCTCACGATAACGAACGCTACTTTCTCCTGCCCGCCCCCAAGACGCTGCGCATCTTATGGCTAGGAGAGCGCAACTTCTTTCTGGAACGCGCCCTAGCGCTCTACGCCCAGCCGCGCTTTGAGTTTCTCAAAGCGCTAGAAAGAGAGTCTGTTGCTCCAGAGGCTTTTGATCTGATCGTCGCTCATAATATTCATCTGCCCGCGTTGGGATCGGGGCGCTGGCTCTTGGTCAACAGCTCTCTGGAACCGTTGGTACAGATCGTTGGAGATCTGCGAGTAGGGACCCCTGTGCGCTGGGTAGAAGCAACGCACCCAGTGGTGGAGCATGTGCAGCTGGCACATCTGCAGCCTCTGCGGATGCGCGAGGTGCGACTCAGCCCCGTCGTGCGGCCTCTGGCCGTAGCGCAGGACGCCCCGCTGATCGCGGCGCACAGCTCCGGCGCGTTGCGCTTGCTCTATTGGGGCGCCAGCCTCCAAGAGTCGGCCTTCGTGCTCACGCCGAGCTTCCCGATCTTCGTGCAGAACGCCCTGCGCTGGTTGCTCCCGGAGATGGCCTTCACTGCTGATGAACAGTACGTCAGCTCGTTGGCTCCTGCACCGGGATTCTACCAAGACTACGCCGTCAATCTTGACCCGCAAGAGTCACTCATCAATCGCTCTGGGGAGAGCGCTGCTGCTCCGCAGTCCGTCTCTTCCGTCTTCTCAGAAGAGCTTCTTCGCGTGCAGATCCCCCTCTGGCACTACGGGGCGTGGGCCGCGCTCGTCTTCTTGCTCGTCGAGATCGTTCTGTATCTGGGAAGGCCGTCGTTCTCTCTAGGGGCTCTGTGGCGTTGGCGCTTGTCGCGAGGTGGACGATGAGCTTGATCTTCGATGCGCCGTGGGTCTTGTTGATGTGGGTGGGGCTGCTAGGTCTTCTCTGGTGGCGGCGCGCGCAGATTCGCGAGCTGGCGCGCCCGGAGCGCTGGGCGACGTTTCTGCGCCTCGCGGCGCTTGGCGTCTTGGTCTTGGGGCTGGCGGGGCCGCGCCTTGCCCTCAGCGCCGCCGATCGCTACGTCTACTTTCTCGTAGATCGCTCGGCAAGCATCCAAACAGATATTCGTCAACTGAGAGAGACCCTACGAGCACTCGCTCCGCCCGCCCCTCATACGTACTACGCGCTTATCGCCTTTGGGGCCGAGGCGTTGGTCGAATCGGGCTTCGCGCCGACTCTACCCCTCAGCGACTTCCAGACCGACCCCGACCCCCAAGCGACGAATTTAGAAAGCGCGGTGCAGTTAGCGTTGGAGACGCTGCCGCGGCGCGGACGCCGCGAGATCGTCCTGCTCTCCGACGGGCAGCCAACCCGAGGAGATCTCGATCGCGCGCTCCAGCTTGCCCGCCGCGAGGGCGTCCCCATTCACGTCTGGCCGCTGACGGCCTCGCACCCAGAACTCTGGCTTGATCGGTTCGAGATCCCCGAGGAGGTCACCCCCGGCGTGCCCTTTGCCCTAAGGCTGCTTCTGGGAGCCACCCAGCAGAGCGCCGCGACGCTCCTGCTCTACCGCAACAACGAGCTGCACCAGGCGCTATCGCTCGCGCTGGCTCCCGGCGTCCAAGAGATCCGAGTCACCGATAGATTAGACGCTCCCGGTGTCTATCACTATCGCGCTTATGTGAAGGCCGAAAGAGATCGTCTGACCGAGAACAACCAACTCGAAGCCGCTACGCGTGTCTTGGGGGATGCGCCGGTGCTTGTGGTGCAAGAGCATCAGAGTTCTAGCCCGCTTGTGCGCATCTTGGAGAGCGTCGAGTTAAAGGCCGATCACAAGACGCTCCGCGAGTTCCTAGACAACCCCTTGGTTCTCTCTCACTATAAAGCTGTGATCTTAAACAATATCTCTTTGGAGAAGCTCTCCAGCACCCAGCGCGAGCTCTTAAAGCGCTACGTGCGCGATCTAGGAGGCGGGCTGTGGCTCATCCAAGGGCGTGCCGCCGTCGAGGGCCTAGGCGGCCAGACCCCCGACGAACTGGCCCAATTAGAAGAGTTTCTCCCCGTCTCGTATCTCGTCCCCGAACCCTATCAGATCCCCGGGATCGCTCTGGTCTTCGTCTTGGATCGCTCGGGGAGCATGGCCGACCCCGTGCGCGGCGGCATCCCCAAACTCGAGATCCTCAAGCGCTCGGTGCTGCGCAGCTTGGAGATCTTAGACCCCGAAGACTGGGTCGGGATCATCGCGTTCTCCACCGACTTTCAATGGATCCATCCGTTGCAGCCTTTGGGGGATCGCCAAGCCCATCGCGAGAATATCCAACGATTACAAGCCTCCGGCGGCACCGATCTCTACTTCGCCCTCAAAGATGCCTTTCAGACTTTAGAGCGAGTCTCCGCGCGCGTCAAGCATATCTTGGTCTTCACCGATGGGCATAACAACAACAAGCGCGAGCGCGAGTACCGCGAGCTGTACGCGCGCTTGGCCCAGAGCACGGTGCGCGTCTCGGCGCTGGGGATAGATCGGGAACCCGATGAAGAGTTCCTCCAAGGGTTGGCCAACGCCGGACGGGGGAAGTACCAACGGGTGCAGGAGTTCACCGACTTGCCGGCGTTCTCTCTCAGAGAAGTGCGGCGCATCGCGCGCTTGCGCTGGATCGAAGGACAGTCACCCATCGTTTCGCGCGCGTCGGCTCTAGAAGAGTTGCCGCCTTTGCAGGGCTATGTGCTCACCCATGAGAAGCCTGCGGCTCAGGTCGTCTTAGCGACAGCTCCCGAAGGCGACCCCATTCTGAGCTTCTGGTCTTACGGTTTAGGGCGCGTCGGGGTGCTCAACACCGATTTAGAGGGCGATGGCTCGCAAGAATGGCTGGCGTGGTCGGAGCTGAGCCGTTTAGTAAGCGAGAGCGTCGCACAGATCTATCGAGGGAGATTGTACGAAGAAGGCTTGACCTTACAAGCAAAATCTACTGAGAAGTATTTAGAGCTGATCGTCGATGTGCAAGACGCACAGGGCGGGTGGGCTTCGGGTTGGAATCTGCAAGCGACTCTCAGCGGCCCGGTCTTTCAAGAGATCGCGTTCACGCAGATCGCGCCGGGACGCTACCGGGCGCGCGTGGAGAACCTGCCCCGTGGGGTTTATGGCATTCATCTAACAGCTCAACGCGAGGGCGAAAAGCTCGCCGAGCGCGCGCAGCTCTTCACCGTCTCGTACGCCGAAGAGTATCGTCGCGTGGGGGCCAATATAGAGAATCTAGACAAGATCGCGCGGCTGACAGGGGGGCAGTTCTTGGAGCGCCCCGTCCTGCCCCCGGCGGCGGAGCTGAGCCGAGACGCCTATGCAGAGCTGTGGCCGTGGCTGCTCGCTCTGGCGCTGCTGCTCTTTCTGGGGGATTTGGCGGCGCGCAAGCTCTTGTGGTTGGTAGAGCGCTAGATTTGCCTTCTCCGGGTTCTTTTTGCTATAAGAGTACAGAATCTCTTGCGGAGGTGGTCGAGCGTGTTAGAGAGATGGGTTGGGGGATTTAGCAGTTGGGCGGCGCTGCCGTTGCGCTTGGCCGTGGGAGTTATCTTTGCGGCACACGGCTGGCAGAAGTTCGCCAATGGCCTAGATAGGTTTGCTGGCTTCTTAAGCAATCTGGGCATTCCGTTGCCGGAGGTTTTTGCGTTCTTGGTCGCTTTCTTTGAGCTGGTCGGCGGCATCGGGTTGATCGTTGGGCTGTTCACGCGCTACTGGTCTATCCCGCTGGCGATTATTATGATCGTGGCGATCTTCACGGTCAAGCTGCAGGCGGGGCTGCTGGGGAGTGGCGGGCGGTCGGGGTACGAACTCGATCTAGCGCTGCTGGCTGGATGCTTAGCGTTGCTCTTAACGGGGCCGGGGCCGCTCTCGCTGGAGCGCGCGATCTTTCATAAAGAACTGTGACGGTCACGCAATTTTCACGCTTTCTGCATGGTCTTGGAACGCGGCCCACTCTAAGATTGGAGCCGTCTTCTAGACATCTGCAGAACCTCCTAACACCTAGGAGGAAGGGAAGGCAGGAAACCGGAAATGAGCAAGCCCCGGCATGAGCGACCGGGGCTTGAGTCTTTTACTATCTGCTGTCAGCTCCGATAAAGTTATGAAAACGCAAGTAGAACAGCTGCAGCGCCAGCTCAAAGCCGCGTATCGCACCAGTCGCTGGCACTCTCTCCAGCGCGCTCTAGAGGGCCTCAAGCCCGAAGAAGCTGCGTGGACACCGGCGCACTACAAGGGCTTCCCGTGGGCCAAAGGCTCGATCTTAGAGATCCTCTTTCACGTTGCCGGAGACACGCTCCATCAGTTGGACTATGCGTTTGGATCGGGCACGCTGACGTGGGATGCGCTCAAAGAGCGCTTTGAACGGGCAGGTGGTGATCTGAAAGCCGCGCAAACGCTTCTGGACGAAGCCTACGCGGAGCTAGAGCGCCGATTGAGCGCCCTGACAGATTCAGATCTGTCTCGTTCGTATCGCGCGCCCGACGGCGAAAAGACCCTCCAAGAGCTGTTTGAGATGATTCTAGAACACTTTCTCTATCACGCCGGGCAGATCGTATATGTGAGAAATCTCCAATCGGGACAGAGGTCGCTACGCGCTGACCGGTTGCAAAATCCTGCGGCTTGAGTATTATAGAAACAGAAGCCATGAGCAGCGCATTTGAGTCTGTGAACCGCTACGTTCGCGAGGCCGCGCGCCTCTTAGGCCTCAGCGACCGCCTCGAAAAACTCCTCATCAATCCCGACCGAGAGGTCAAAGTCGAGATCGCCATCGAGATGGACAACGGTGAGATCGGCGTCTTCACGGGGTACCGAGTCCAGCACAACGACGCGCGCGGCCCAATGAAGGGCGGCATCCGATACCATCCCACCGTCAACGACGACGACGTGCGCGCCCTTGCGTCGCTGATGACGTGGAAGACGGCCATCGTGAATATCCCCTTTGGCGGAGCCAAGGGGGGAATCGCGTGCGATCCCAAACGGATGTCCGAAGCCGAACTAGAGCGCTTAACGCGTCGCTTCATCGCCAAGATTCACGAAGTGATCGGCCCCTATCAAGACATCCCCGCTCCTGACGTCAACACCAACGCCCAAGTGATGGCCTGGATCATGGACGAGTATTCTAAATTTCACGGGTTCGCCCCCGCGGTCGTCACCGGCAAGCCCGTAGATCTCTTTGGCTCCGAGGGCCGGGAAGAGGCCACAGGGCGCGGCCTTGTCTACATCATTGAAGAGCACTTTAAAGCGCTGGGCAAGCCGATTCGGGGGACGACCTTCGCCATTCAGGGCTTTGGCAACGTAGGTTCCTACACCGCGTTGATTCTACACGAGCTGGGCGGCAAGGTGCTGGCGGTCAGCGACGTCACCGGCGGACTCTACAACCCCGACGGGTTGGATATCCCCGCGCTGGTGGACTTCGTCCGCCGCAACCGCACTCTGCAAGGGGCCACGCAGGGCACTCGCATCACCAACGCGGAGTTGTTGGCGTTGGAGTGCGACGTCTTGATTCCCGCAGCGTTGGGGGATGTGTTTACTAAAGAGAACGCCCCGGAGGTGCGCGCCAAGCTGATCGTCGAGGGGGCCAACGGCCCCACGACCCCCGAAGCCGATGAGATCTTCAACCAGCGCGGGATCACCGTGATCCCTGATATTTTGGCCAACGCCGGGGGCGTGACCGTCAGCTACTTTGAGTGGGCGCAGAACATTCAGCAGTTCAAGTGGGACTTGGAGCGCGTGCGCACCGAGCTGCAGAGGGTGATGGCACGCGCCTATCGAGAGGTGGCCACGCTGGCGCGCGAGAAGCACACCTCGCTGCGCACGGCGGCGTTCTTACTGGCCTTGGGAAGGGTAGCGAAAGCGCGCGCCATGCGCGGCATCTAGGAGGGAGAGAGATGCTCAGCCATCGAGAGCACTTGAAGGACCATCAATTGTTGCGCCAGTTCTCGGAGAAGGAGATCGAAGAGCTGCTGCAGATGGGCGAGATGGTGTCGCTGCGGGCCGGGGAGACCCTCTTTGCCGAAGGGGCTTCCGATCCCCATCTCTATCTGGTGTTGGAGGGCGAGGTGGAGATCCGCAAGACCTATGGGAGCAACGGCGAGGTCCATCTGCTGACGGTCTTAGGGCCGGGGGAGCTGTTGGGGGAGATGGGATGGGTGCTGGAGCGCCCGCGAAAAGTCACCGCCACAGCCAAGACGGATCTCTTGGTCTTCAAGATAGACGGGGCGCTCTTGAGGGAGCGTTACCAACAGGGCTCCCAAGCCGCCATGAGGCTGATCTATCTGATGCTGGGGGCGTTGGCGCGCAAGCTGACCCACATGAACGACGAGCTGCTCAAAGTGCTCGAACGCAAGTCTCCCCCCAGCGAATTGGCCGCGCTGCGCGAACGCTTGATTCGAGACTGGTCGTTCTAATTTCACCCTCCAACGCCACCCAGCCGGAGCATGAAGCGCTTCTCCGTCGAGGCTCCTGATAGTGGCACCCGCGCCCGCTGCGGGGTTTTACGGACTCCTCATGGTGAGATCCACACGCCCTCCTTCGTCGCCGTAGGCACTCAAGCCACCGTCAAGGCCGTTGGCCCCGACGATCTCAAAAAGATCGGCATTCAGATCTTGATCGCCAATACGTATCACTTGCACCTGCGCCCTGGGGAAGACGTCATCGCTCGGCTTGGAGGACTGCACAGCTTTATGGGCTGGAACGGCCCAATGATGACAGACTCCGGCGGCTTTCAAGCGTTCAGCTTGGGCGCGGCGATTGAGCACGGCGTCGGCAAGATCGCTTCGATCTTTCCCGATGAAGTCGAAGCCGCCGAGCGCGGTGGGCATCTGAAGAGAGCACGCCAGGGGCAGTCTTTAGTGAAGATCACCGAAGAGGCCATCGAATTTCGCTCGCACTTGGACGGCTCGCCCCAAAAATTCACTCCCGAAAACACCATCGAAATTCAAAGAAAGCTCGGCGCGGATATGATCTTCGTGTTGGACGAGTGCACGTCGCCGCTGCACGATTACGAATACACCAAACGCGCAATGGAGCGCACGCATCGCTGGGCAGTGCGGGCGCTGGAGCACTTTCGCAAGATCGCTGACGGACGCCAAGCCCTCTTTGGGATCGTCCAGGGCGGGGCGTATAAAGACCTGCGCGAGCAGAGCGCAAAGTTTATATCAGAATTAGACTTCGACGGCATCGGCATCGGCGGCTCGGTCGGGCGCTCCAAAGACGATCTCTATAGAGTCTTAGACTGGACGATCCCGCTCTTGCCCGAAGAGAAGCCCAGACACTTGCTGGGCATCGGCGAGATCGAAGATATCTTTCACGCTATCGCACGCGGGATAGATCTCTTTGATTGCGTGGCGCCGACGCGCATGGCCCGCAACGGTGCCCTGTGGGTCAAAGACGCCAAAGACTTTCGCATCAACATCACAAACGCTGTCTACAAGGCCGATCCGCGCCCGATTGTCGAAGGCTGCGAGTGCTACACGTGTCAAAATTTCTCGCGAGCCTATCTGCATCATTTATTCACCGCCAAAGAGATCTTAGCGATGCGCCTAGCGACCATTCATAATCTGTACTTTCTCGAGTCGCTGATGCGCCAGGTCCGGAGAGCCATCGGCGAGCAGGCTTTGGTGGAACTGGCTGCCGACTGGGGCATCTCTTTGGGAAGAATGTCCTCGTGAGCGTGTTTGAAGTCAGTTAGAATCTAACAGCCATGCGTCCAGAATACTTTATTTATGCTCTTGCAGCGGTGGTTTTGACTCTGGGTCTTTGGAATCTTGTACGCTACGACCAAGTGGGCATTGCGTCTTGGTACGGCGAGCCGTTTCACGGAAGACGGACTTCGAGCGGCGAAATCTACGACATGCACCAGCTCACGGCAGCGCACCTGACGCTGCCCTTCGGCACCATCGTGCGCGTCACGGACCTAGAGACGGGCAAGAGCGTCGTTGTTAGGATCAACGATTGCGGGCCATACGTCCAAGGACGGATTATCGATCTGTCTTTTGCAGCGGCAGAGAAGTTGGGCATGGTGCGCAAGGGCCTAGCCAAGGTGGGACTGAAAGTGCTCAAGTATCCCGATGCCCCTCCAAAGAAGAGATGCTTAGCCGACAACAGGTAACATACGCACTCGCGTTCTCCCTGCCGTGACGATAACAATAGCTCCACGCTGGGGAGCTGAGCCTGACTGACCAAGCCCCGCTGCATGCTGCAGGGCTTGGGTGATGTCCTCTGGCTCAAGATAGGGGTAGGCTTTGAGGATCTCTTCGTGGGTCATGCCGTTGGCGATCAGATTCACGATCAGCGAAACGGTGATACGCATCCCGCGGATGCAAGCTTGGCCGCCCATGATCTGTGGATCAAAGGTGATGCGATCCAACCCAAGCATGAGTCTCTCCTCCGGAGAGATTATAGCAATTTATTCAGCTATCAGCTAAAGTCTTTCCACCGTTGCTGCCCGCTGACAGCTCTGCCGACTTTATACTTGCAACGAAGGGGTCTTAATGTTAGATTGAAAAGCCCATGCTGATCAGACAAACAGAGTCGTTCTCTGACGCAGAGATCTTCGCGTTGCTGCACCCCTTGGTGCGCCAATGGTTCACCGAGAAATTCTCGGCGTTCAGCCCGCCGCAACGCTTCGCTATCCCCCATATTCACAACCGAAAGAACTGCCTCATCTCAGCGCCAACGGGGTCGGGCAAGACGCTCGCGGCGTTCTTAGCGATCATCAACGAGTTAGTTCAGCTCGCATCGCGGAATGCTCTCGAAGATCAGATTTATTGCGTCTATATCTCGCCGTTGAAAGCACTGGGCAATGACATCGAACGCAACTTAGAAGAGCCGTTGCGCGAGATGGAGGCTCTCGCCGGGCAGAAGTTGGGCATTCGCATTGACGTCCGCACCGGAGATACGTCAGCAGAGAAGCGCCAACGAATGCTCAAAAAGCCTCCCCATATTCTCATCACGACTCCCGAATCGTTCGCCATCGCGCTCTCGGCAAAACAGTTCTCGAATTATTTCAGCTACGTGCGCTGGGTAATCGTAGACGAAGTACACGCGCTGGCCGAGAACAAGCGTGGTGCACATCTGGCGCTCTCGCTGGAGAGACTCCAAGAGCTGAGCGATTTCGCGCGGATCGGCCTTTCGGCGACCGTCAGCCCCCTCGACGAAGTCGCTCGATTCTTAGTAGGACGACGCTACGGACAGGTGCTCACGCCGCTGGGCGACGGAAGCGATCCCTGGCGCGATTGTATTATCATTGACGCGCGCTTTGAGAAGAAGATCGATCTCCAAGTCTTAAGCCCTGTAGATGACTTTGTGCATTGCTCATTTGAAGAACTGAATGCCAATCTCTACGCGCTTCTTGATGACCTCATCCAGCAGCATCGCTCGACGCTGATCTTCACCAACACTCGCGCACTGACTGAACGAGTCGTGCACACGCTCAAAGAGAAGTTTCCCCACTACGTCGAAGTCATCGGCGCGCATCACAGTTCTCTGAGCAAAGAGTTGCGACTTGACATCGAGAGACGTCTCAAGAACGGCGAATTAAAGGTCGTCGTCTCCAGCACGAGTTTAGAGTTGGGCATTGACATCGGGTATGTAGATTTAGTGATTCTGTTGGGGTCCCCCAAGAGCGTCACGCGCGCGCTTCAGAGAGTTGGGCGCTCTGGACATAAACTGCATGACACGATCAAGGGGCGCGTCGTCGTCACCGATCAAGACGATTTGGTCGAGTGCGCCGTGATGATGCGCAGCGCGCTCCGGCACAAACTAGAGAAGCTGCATATCCCCAAGAACTGTCTCGACGTGCTCGCCCAGCAGATCTTTGGAATTCTGCTCGACGGCCCCACCTATGCCGACGATCTCTACGAACTGGTGACGCGCAGCTATAACTTCGCGGAGCTTTCCCGTGAGCACTTCGAGAAGGTCTTAGAGTATCTCGCGGGAGAATACACCGACCTAGAAGACCGTCACGTCTACGCGAAGATCTATTACGACAGAGAGACGGGGCAGATCCGCGCGCGGGGGCGGCTGGCGCGCGTCTTGTATATGACCAACGTGGGCACGATTCCCGACGAATCGTATATTATCGTGAAAGCCGGAGACAAGCGCATCGGGCAGATCGAAGAGGGCTTTCTAGAAATGTTGCGCAAGCACGACACGTTCGTGCTGGGGGGAGAAATTTATAAGTTTAAGTTCTCGCGTGGGATGACGATCCAAGTTGAATCCGCACAGGAAGAGCGGGCGACCGTGCCCAGTTGGTTCTCCGAGATGCTCCCTTTAAGCTTTGAACTCGCTATAGAGATTCAAGAGTTTCGCCTCTCGCTCTATGAGCTTTTTGCGAACAGAGCCTCCCCGGAAGCGATCAAAACGTATATTCGCGAGCAGTTAGGATTAGATCCGCGCGGGGTCGAGTCGCTCTATCGCTATTTTGCCGAACAGCACCGATATTCTCGGCTGCCCCATCGGCGCAAGCTGCTGATCGAGTTCTACACCGAAGGGCCGAAGACGATCGTGATCTTCCATGCGCTCTTTGGGAGACGGGTGAACGATGCGCTCAGCCGAGCGTTAGCGTATCTGATCGCGCGTCGCGAAGATAAAGATATTGAGATCGCCGTGACCGATCACGGCTTTTATTTGGCCTACGAAGGCTCGGTCAAAGTGATGGAAGCGTTTGATCTGCTCAAAGAGCGCGATCTGCGCGAGGTGCTGCGCGACGCGCTGCGCGATACGGAGATCTTGCGCAGACGATTTCGGCACTGCGCCACGCGCGCGTTCATGATTTTGCGCAGTTACAAAGGGCAGCGCAAGTCGGTGGGGCGTCAACAGATGAAGGCGTATATTTTGCAGAACGCCGTCGAGCGCATGGACGAATATTTCCCGATTCTCACAGAGACCTATCGCGAAGTCATGGAAGACGCGATGGATATCGAGAACGCGCAGAGAGTGATAGACGAGATTCGCTCAGGGCAGATCGAGCTCGAGGGCTTGGTGAGTCCATCGCCGTCGCCGTTTGCGCTGCAGATCGTGATGCACGCGCGCTCAGATATTATCAAAGTCGAAGATCGTCAGAAGTTCTTGCAGAAGATGTATGAGAGACTCAAAATGATGCGCTAAGTTTCCGGAGATCTTCAAGAGTTCTTAGCGTTTGCCTTTCTCGCATCCGCTTCGTATAATCCCAGCAAGCCCTATGCCCAGGAAAGATCCAAATCAAATGAGCCTTTGGGAACATCTCGACGAGCTGCGCGCCCGCGTGATCTACTCCCTGGTCGTCGTTCTCGCTATTGCTATCGTGGCGTATATCTTCCGGGAGCAGCTCCTAGCGTTTCTCACCGCGCCGCTGCGCGCCCTCACGGGATCGCGCGCCGAACTCTTACGGCTGCTCGAATCCTGCCGCACCCTGCTGCTCGACCCCCATCTCCCGCAGATGCCCGAAGAGCGCTGGTCTCAACTGGCCTTCGAGTGCCGCAGCTTCCTCTTCCAAGGGGGCAGCTTGATCTTCATCCGCCCAACGGAGGTCTTCTTCGGATACATTAAACTAGCGCTCTCGGTAGGGCTTCTCGTCGGTGCGCCCTTTATCTTGTACCAAATCTGGCAGTTTATCGTCCCAGCGCTCTTCCCCCACGAGAAGAAATACGCGCGCTACGGCTTCACTGCGGGCGCTGGGCTCTTCTATCTGGGCGCTTTCGGGTGTCTCTTCTTTGTCGTCCCCGCGGCTATTCGGTTCTTCGTCGGCTTGGGTGGCCCCTATCTGCAAGCGACGTTCACGTTCGATCATTATATTTCGTTTATCTTGTGGATGATGCTCGGCTTTGGGCTGGCGTTTGAACTGCCCATGGTGCTCTTTCTCTTAGCCAAGATCGGACTGGTCACCCACACGTTCTTGCGAGAGAACCGCAAATATGCTATTGTGTTAGCGTTCGTGCTGGGGGCGTTTCTGACACCGACCCCCGACCCGTTCACCCAGACGGCGATGGCGCTGCCGTTGATCATCCTCTACGAAGCCACGCTCTGGGCCATCAAATGGACCGAACGCAAACGAGCGACGGAGATTGCCACCGAGAATTGACAAAGGAGGACGACGATGGGTGTCAGCGATTTGGGCAAAGGCAAAGTGATCGAATACGAAGGGGAGCTGTGGATCATCGAGGAGTACGCGCACGTCAAGAAGGCCCAAGGGCGCCCGGTGGCGCAGTGTCGGCTGCGCCATCTCAAGACGGGCAAGGTCATCCCGCAGAACTTCTTCGATTCGGCCCCGGTCAAGATCGTGCGCCTGGACGAACGCCCGATGCAGTATCTCTACAGCAGCGGAAACCTCTATACGTTCATGGACACCGAGACGTTCGACCAGTACACGCTGACGGAGGAACAAGTCAGCGATGTCAAGCCCTATTTGAAGGAGAACATGGAAGTCTCCGGGCTGTTTTATAACGGGGCGTTTGTCAAGGTGAACGTCCCTATCACCGTGGAGTTGCAAGTGAAGCAGACCGATCCGGGAGTCCGGGGCGATACCGTGAGCAACGTGATGAAGCCGGCGATCTTGGAGACGGGGCTGGAGCTGAAGGTCCCGCTCTTTATCAATCCGGGCGATTGGGTGAAAGTAGACACGCGTACGGGGGAGTATATCGAGCGCGTGCAGCGCTAGTATGGCTTCGCGTCCCGTGAATTCTGCCAAGCGCACGCCGCGCAGCGGTCGGGTCTCGATCGCCGAAGAGGTGATCGGGGCGATTGCCAGCATCGCGGCCAAGGAGGTTCCGGGGGTGAGCGATCTGAAGGGGAGCGTCACCGACGGGTTGGCGGCCATCTTGGGCGAGGAGCGCCATGGCAAGGGCGTGGCCGCGCAGCTTACGGGAGATCAGTCGATTCGCGTGCGGTTGAAGCTCGTCGTCGAGTATGATTATCCCCTCGTCGAGGTGGCTCGCAAGGTGCAGGCCAAAGTCAAAGAAGAGATAGAAGGGATGACGGGATTGCGCGTGAGCGCGGTAGATGTCTACATCCAAGAACTCGATCTGGGGGATGAGAGGGGGGCGAAGAGGAAGGTTCAGAAGGAGGAGAGAGAGCCGTGAAGCGTGCGTCGGATCTGTTGATTGAGTTGCTGTATGTGGGGGCTTTTTTGAGCAGTTGGTTGGGAGCGGTGGCGCTTTTGCTAGTGGCCTTTCGCTGGCTGCCCTTGATGGATCTGCTGCTGCACGAGAGCAGCGGCATTTGGGTTATTGTTGTGTTAGATCTTTTTGCGGCGATCTTCTTCTTAGTGGGTTTGTATTTTCTGGCTCAGTGGATTCAGAGCCGTCGGCGCTGGCGCCACATCCAACACGAGAGCCCGCGAGGTCCGGTGAAGATCTCGCTCTTTGCGATTCGCTCGTATATAGAGAAGCTCTTGCAGCAAGACTTTGGGCTGGCGCGCTTTCGCGTGGCCTTGGAGAATCGCGGCGATGGGCTGGACGTGGTGGTACGGGCCGAGCTGCCCATCGGCGAGAACGTGCTCCACACCGCGGAGCGGATTCAAAAGAGCATTGAAGAGAGCGTAGAAGATCGGGTGGGTGTGAAGGTGCGGCGCGTGCAGATCATCGCCGCGGGGATTGTCACGCGGATTCCTGAAGAGAAGCCGCTCTTCCAAGGAGAGCTGGAGTGATAGATCGTCTGACTCCCAGCGTCGTTGGAGCCGCGATTGGGGTGGCCGTTGGGCTGTTGTGGCATTGGCTGCGCGAGGAACTCTTTCTGGTGATCGGGCTGGCCTTGGTAGGCTTTTTGGTGGGAAAGCTATTAGAATCCGAAGAGATCCGCGAGCGCATCCGCGATCTCTTCTCGTCGCTCTATAGATGAAGACGCTCTCTCGTCGTGCCGCCCGCGAACGAATCCTTCGGTGGCTCTTCCAACGCGACTTTCGCCCTGTCTCCAACGACGAGCTGGCTCACGAAGACCCCTACGTGCGGGAGGTCGCGGCCGGCGTGAGCGCCAAGCAGCCGGAGATAGATCGGCTGATCGCGCAGCGGGCCGAGAGCTGGCGCTTGGAGCGCCTCCACACCGTAGATCGCAATATTCTGAGATTGGCCATTTATGAGCTGCTCTATCGCGAGGATATCCCTCCGGAAGTCGTCATCAACGAGGCGGTGGAGCTGGCCAAAAAATACGGGGGCGAGCACTCCCCCGCCTTTGTGAATGGCATCTTGGATCGCATCTGGAAGGAGGTGCGCAAGAAAGAGAGCGCATGAACATCTTGGTGACGGGCGGGGCGGGCTTTGTCGGCTCGCACGTCGTAGATGCTTATATCGCGCACGGCCATCATGTCGTCGTCGTAGATGATCTCTCGACGGGCCGGCGCGAGAACCTCAACCCCAACGCGAAATTCTATCAGATAGACATCACGGATTTTGACGAGCTGCGCGAGGTCTTCGCCCAAGAGCAGATCGAGCTGGTCAATCACCACGCAGCCCAGATAGACCCCCGCATCTCCGTAGACAACCCGTCTTTTGACGCCCGCGTCAATCTCTTGGGACTGCTCCATATCTTAGAATGCTGCAAAGAGTTCTCCGTGCGCAAGATCATTTTTGCTTCTTCGGGGGGCGTGCTCTACGGGGACGCTGAGAGAATCCCCTCGCCTGAAGAGAGCCCCAAGAGGCCCATCAGCCCCTATGGAGTCGCCAAGCTCGCCAGCGAGCACTATCTCTTCAGCGCCAAGCAGACGCATCAGATAGAGTATATCGCGCTGCGCTACGCGAACGTCTATGGGCCGCGCCAGCCCGCCAAGGGCGACGGCAACGTCGTGAGCACTTTTGCCCGCCTATTAGCTCAGGGCCAATCCGTGACGATCTTTGGCGATGGCGAGCAGACTCGTGATTTCGTCTTCGTCGGCGACGTCGCGTGGGCCAATCTCTTGGTGACGGAAAGACTGTCAGAACTGAATCGTCGTCCGGTGCGTTCGATAGACGACTTGGCGTTTAACATCGGGACGGGGCACGAGACCAGCGTCAATCGGCTCTTTTTGAAATTAAAAGCGCTTCTCCCAAGCGAGGGTAATGCCCGTTACACACCACCGCGGGTGGGCGAGGTGCGTCGTAATGCGTTAGAGATCGCGAAAGCTCAGCGGTTGTTGGGCTTTGTGCCGCGCGTGAGCTTGGACGAGGGTCTCCAACGGACGGTGCGCTGGGTGCAGCAGTTATGAGAACTTGGGCGAATTGTATAAGAGATTACCGACAAGGGAGGGCGAAGAGCGTTACAATCGGGGCGTGGAATCACCTCCTTGGGCTTGGTCGGAATAGACCCCCGACCAAGTGTCGCTAACCCTCTCACCTCCTAGGGCGGCCGAGCAGCCGCCCTTTGTTACTTCCACAGGTGCCCGCTGCGGCAGATCAAGCCGAGGGCTTCGAGATACGAGAGACAACGATCGCGACGGCGGATCCAGCGCAGATGTCCCTCGCGGGCGTCTAGCTCATCGCGATAGGCTTCGAGTTCGACCGCTCCCTGCCCGGTGCCCCGCTGCAGCACATAGCAATAAGACTTGAACTGATCGGCGCTGCCGGTGGTGCGGATCTCGATCTCCTTGCCGTCGCGCTCGGCGATCTTGCTGCGCAGGAGCAGTTCCGGTTTGACCATAGGCATCTTCCAAAGATCACAGATGCTTTACTATAGCATATGAGCGCTTGGGGGTCAAGTGGCTAGACAAAGCTGTGCAAGCTCGCCACAAAGTAATTGATCCCGATCCACGCATAGAGCACGGCAAAATACCCCAAGACCGAGAGCCACCCCACCAAGCCCCCGCGCCACCCCGGATCGCGATTCCCCCACGTCAAGCGCGCGTGTAGATACACAGCATAGACCACCGCCGTCACCAGCATCGCCGTCTCCTTGGGGTCCCAGCCCCAGTAGCGACTCCACGCCTGCTCCGCCCAAATCCCCCCAAAGACCAACCCCCCAATCGCGTAGAACGGAAACCCAATCGCGTTGCAGCGATAGACGATCTCTTCGATATTCTCTAAATACTCCCACGACACGGGCTGATGCTCTCTTCGGTGCACGAAGAGCAGCAGCCACCCAAACCCTGCCCCCAGCGCTATCAACAACGCCACCGACGCGGCCATCTTGAGGGGCTGAAGCGTCGCAAAGAGCGGGATCACCCCAAAGATGATCCCCCCGATGACCCCTAGCAGCGCCCCGAACAAGAGAAAGAGCTTTTTCTGATAGCGACGCCACAGATAGACGAGCGTCGCGCCAAAGCCGCTGGTGAAGAACGCAATCCCGATCACCATAAAGAGCACGTGCGTCGTCAGCCAATAGCTCTGCAAGCTTGCCGGGACGCCCGTGGGGGCGCTGGGAGCAAAGCTTGGCGATGCTGCGACCGAGAGCATCACAAACGCCGCACCGGTGACGAAGACTCCGATCTGCTTCACCCCAAACTTGCGCTCGACCCACAGATAGACCAAGGGAATCAACCAAGAGAAGAACGTCAGGGTCTCATAGGTCGTCGAGAGCGGCAGGAAGAACGCTTTGACCCACTGCGAAGCGTTGCCCAACTCGATGGAGCGAAAGAGCACACCTAGCGTAGAGAAGACAAGACTGACGATCAGAGAGCGCGTCGCCCACCGACCCCAATCGATGCTGCTGAGGCTCCCCGCAGCCCCAGAAGCGACGATGCCCAATCTCGGCTCCCGCCCCTTGTCAGCAAGAGAGACAGGATGAGAACTGTTTTTCAAAACGGCGTGGAGCAGATAGAGCACAAACGTCACGAGATAGCTCAACGTGCTCAGGTAGAAGAAGAAGACACTAGGGTAGCGCATGGTTCTGGTTCCTCCTTTGGAACGATCTGTTCTATCTCTTTGAGCAAGCGCTCAAACTCGTGAACAAACGCGCGCGGACGGTTCCGTGCCATCCCTCCTATGATAATCCGATTCTCCCCAAGATAGACCCAAATCTGCTGATGCTTAAAATACAGATGCACCAGCAGCCCCAAGACGACAAAGAGAAAGCCAAAATAGACAATCGGACGACCGGGGTCTTTGGTGATCTGCAGCCCCGTAAATTCTGGAGCGGTCATCCCCACCAAGCGCACGCGATAGGGAGATGCACCGCTCACGCGGGCCATTGAACTCTCCCAGAATTGCTGCATATCTGTCCGAGCAAAGGCCCACGTGCGCATCAATCGTGTCCCGTTCAGATCGAAGATCTCGATATAAGCGCCGGGGTTCTCCAAGCGCTGCGTGCGGCTGTAAGCGATCAAGTTCTCGGTGAGCGCAAAATCGGGGAGAAACGCGCCCACCTTCACGAAAATCTTTTCGTTGGGAATTTCGAAGCCCTCGTTGACCGTGCTGGTGAATTCGCCCAGCTCGGTGCCATCGGCCCGCGAGATCGCCAACGTGACGTTGGCCGCCCCTTGCCAATCCGTTCCAAACGCCGACTGATAGACGTTATAGCCTTTGTAGCGCAACGGCGCGTTTACTTCGATCGTCTGAGTGAAGACTTCACGACCGTTCTCAATAACGGTAAGCTCGGTGTGCCAGTCCATGACGCGCTCGGAGTCTTTATAGTTCTCGCTCCAGAATCGGTTGACTCTCAATTGAAAATCGGCCCCCGGCAGTTGGATCAGGCTCCCCTTGTGAGCGATCTCAAACGTTCGAAATCCCCAGAGCATCGTCGCCAGCCCGCCGAAGATGACGACGAGGAGCGCAATATGAAAGAGATCGATCCCGAAGCGCTCCCAGCGCCATTTCTCCGCCAGCAACTGCGACGACTCCCGACGCACCCGATAGCCTCGTCGCTGCAAGACTCGCTCGATGCGCTGGGCCGTCTCCGGAGCGATGGGGCCCTCCCACGAGCGCCAGTGCTCAAGGCGCTGGAGCGCCTCGGGGGAGAGCGCGAGCATCGGAAGCTTCCAGTAGCGCCATGAGGCGCGCAGGCGCTTGACAGTGCAGGCCGTCAGATTGAGCGTGAAGAGCGCCATCACGAAGAGAAAGTACCACGAGCCGAAGATATTGGTCAACTGAAGCTGCTTGAGAATCTGATAGCCCTCAAACCCAAAACGCGCGATGTAATCTACTTCGCGAGTAAACGCCTCCTGAGGGATGAGCGTGCCCACGAACGAGAAGAGCGCGATGAGCGAGATCAACACGATCGCCAGCGTGATAGACGTGAAGAATCTATATAAGTCTTGGGCGATCTCTTTGAAGAAAGCGCTCATGGGGATCGGCTCGTTTCGTCGAAGGCGCGAGTCGTCTTCTGAAAAGCCGAGATGATATCCGCTTTGGTCAGGGAGCCGAGCCACTTGCCGCGAATGATGCCCTCTTCGTCAATGAAGAACGTTGTTGGCAGACCCGTTAACCCGTAGCGCACGAAGACCTTCCCGTTGGTATCCAAGAGGTTGAGATAAGAGACGCCGTATTCGTTCAAGAAGCGTTCGACTTCGTCGCGGGTATCGTTCCAATTGACGCCGACGACGGCGATCTTGTCGCCGTGCTCGTGGGCGAAGGCTTGCAGATCGGGCATCTCCTTGCGGCAGGGGGGGCACCACGAGGCCCAGAAGTTCAGCAAGATCGGCCGGCCCACCAGATCGCTCAATCGCACGTAATTGCCATCGAGATCGGCCAGCTCAAAATCGGGCGCGCGAAAGCCCAGATAGGGGCCTTCCGCGTCGCGACGGACCTGAGCGTTCTTGTCCAGAAACGTCCCTTGATTGAATCTCAGGACAAATTCGTTGATCTGGTCCTCCCGACGGAGCGCACCAGGGGCTTGGAGGCCGGCGTCGTAGAAGAAGTACAGATAGGTAATTAGGCTCGCCCAGCCCATGCCGATGACGATGAGCATTCCGATCAGCAGTCTTCTGAGCACGTTCCGTCTCGTCCTTTCTTCATAGAGATTATAATAACTCGGACTGTTTTTATCAACGTTTGGAGGAAGTTGAAAATCCCCACGCGCTGGTGTAAACTCTCTCCCAGCTACCATGAGCAAGAATCGTCTCTTCCCCATCGCCGGTCGCTTTTTTGTCTCTCTCGGTTGCGCGCTCATCGCGCTCTTCTGGAACAGCATCGCCGATGCGCAAGACCTACGCAGCGCCATCAAAACCCGAATATTAGAAAGATCCAAAGACGTCGAAGTCAACACGGCTCTTGTCAGCTATCGGTTCTCTCAGATCGGCGGCACGCTTTCGAGCGTCTATCTCTCGCTCTCAACCCCGTGGGGCGCTCCCCCTGTCGAAGTCCTCCCCGATCAGAAGACAACTCTTATAGTCACCCCAACGGGCGAAAAGCTCTACGAGCGCGACTACCCCAAAGATGCTCTCTTCCCCTTCACCCTCACCCTCGGCCCGCTCTCCCCCGAGACGCTCTATCGCGCAGAACTGCTCCCCAGCCAAGACCCTCGCATCCAACAAGTTCGACTCAGTCATCAAGAGCAGCATCTTCGAATCGCCAAGACCTTCACCGTGCGCAACGAGCCGACTTATCTCATCGAAGTCGAAATCGAGATCGAAAATCTCTCATCAGATCAGACGCTCTCGTTCCCCCAAGGGTTTGAGATGGCGCTGGGACAGACCGAGCGCCCGTACTTTCTCTTCGACGGCGCTCGCTCTGCACAAATCTTGCGCAACTACACGCGCTTTGGCGGCTTGGGCTTCTTCCGAGACGATTTGGTTCTTTGGCTCATCAATCCCCCAGAACAACAAGATATTCACCCTTGGGAGAGCAAACTCCCCAATGGACAACAGATCTACGGCGTACGCTCCGATGCGCTTGAGCTCAAGCCCCAAGAGAAGCGCGTCTATCGCTTTGGTCTCTACGCTGGGCGTGTCCATCTGATCTTTTTAGAAGAGGCCGGGCTGCTGAACATCGTCGAGAGCAACCTGTGGGATCAGTCTCTGGCCGCGCTCACCAAGTCGCTCCAATGGCTCTACGAGTGGACGGGCAACTACGGCTGGGCTTTGATTCTGTTGACGCTCTTCCTTCGGCTGCTGATGTACCCGCTGACGCGCGCGCAATTCCATTCGATGGCCAGGATGAAAGAGATTCAACCCAAGCTCGAAAGGCTGCAGAGTCGCTATCCGTCTCTCACGCAATTGCGGGTGCTCTATCCCAAGATGTCCGAAGAAGAACTGCGCCGCCGTGCCCGCGAAAACCGCGAAGAGCTCACGAAAAAACAGATGGAGCTGTTCCGAAAAGCCGGGGTCAACCCCATGAGCGGTTGTCTCCCCGTCTTGTTGCAAATCCCGATCTTGATCCTGCTCTGGCGCGTGGTGCTCTACAGCGCCGAACTGATCCACATGAGTCCCGGCTTCTTGTGGATGAGCGATCTCAGCCAGCCCGATCCGCTCTATCTGATCGTCGCGCTTACGGTCTTGGCTCAGATCGCTCAGGGGTTTCTGACACCCACCCCTGGCACAAGCCAGAACCAGCTTTTGATCTGGGTCTTCCCCGTCGTCTTCGGTTTTCTGCTCAAAGACCTCTCGTCGGGCCTGTGGCTGCACTACTTTGTCTCGACGGTGGTGCAAGTCGCTCAGCAAGCGATCGTCATCTGGGAGCTGCGTCGCCGTCCCATTCCCCAGATCGAAGACGCCGAAGCCGCGCCGGAGGGCGCCGATGGAAGCCAAGATCGTTGAAGCGATCGAGACTTTCCTGCGCGAGCTGTTTGAGATCGCCGGCGAGCCGGCGCGTTGGCACCTCCAAGAGCGCGAAGACGGCCTGTGGATCGATCTGCAAGGGGCGCGCGTCTTTGTGGGCGAGAACCAGAGCGCTCTGCGCGCCCTCGCTCATATTCTAGAGATCTATCTGCGGCGCTCTTTGGAGATGGATCTGCGCATCCACGTAGATGCCGACGGGTATCGTGAGCGTCGTCAGGCCGAGCTGCGCGCGCTGGCCCTCAAGTGGGCCGAAGAGGCGGTGCGCGAGCGCAAAACCATCGTTCTAGACCCGATGGAGGCCTACGAGCGCAAAGCGATCCACGAGGCGCTCAGCCAATTCCCCGGGGCGCGCAGCCGCAGCGAGGGCAGCGGCGAGGAGCGCCGCGTCGTCATCGAGCCGGTCTAAAGATGGCCAAGAAGCTCTATCCCAAGGCGCTGCGCAAACAGATCCCTACGCCCGACGACGTCGCGGCCATTGCGCGCCAGCCCATCGTCTTTGTCTTAGACAATCTTCAAGATACGTTCAACGTGGGGGCGCTCTTTCGCGTGGCCGATGCCGTCGCGGCCGAGAGGGTCTATCTGTGTGGCTGGACGCCCACGCCCCCTAATCCCAGAATTCACAAGGCAGCCGTAGGCACAGAGCATTGGGTGCCGTGGGAGTATCGTGAGGACAGCATAGGGGTCGTGACCGAGCTGAAGGCACGCGGCTACAAAGCGATGGCGATTGAGCAGCATCCACAGAGCATCTCGTATGCTGAATTGCGGGAGTCTCCTCCGGCAGTCTTGATTGTCGGGCATGAGACGCATGGGATCTCGGCGGGGGTTTTGGAGTGCGCCGATCTGATCGTCGAGCTGCCGATGCTGGGCGTGACGCGCTCGCTTACGGTAGCCGCGGCGGCGGCCGTGATCGCGTATAAACTGCTAGAGCTCATGCCAGAACGGTTGACGCGCTACTTTCTAAATCCCGGCGGCCAAGGGTAGTCTAGCGTTTTCTCCAGCACTACTCTGTCAGCCGTTCTAGTTGCCCCAGATAGTGCCCGTGCCCCAGCCATTGGCCCCCGTCTATGACTAACGCTTCGCCGGTGATGAAGCTCGCGTAGTCCGAAACAAGATATGCCGCCGCATGGGCGATCTCTATCGGCTGCCCAAAGCGCTTCAAGGGCACCGTCTCTTCGACCAACCTCTTCGCTTCGGGACTGGCCCAGAGCGCCTTCGCCGCCCCTTCGGTATCTATCGGGCCGGGTGCAATCGCGTTCACCCTGATTTTATAGCGCGCCCACTCGACGGCGAGCGTCTTGGTCATCGCCAAGACTCCGGCTTTGGCACAGGCGCTGTGCACCGTTCCCGGCCCCCCTGTCCACGCATACGTCGCTAAGATATTCAGAATATTTCCTCCGGTCTTCTGGGCGATCATCTCTTTGCCGACGGCGCGCGAGCAGTAAAACGTCCCGTCCAGCACGATCCCCACCACGGCCCGCCAACCGTTGATCGAGAGGTCCTCCGCGCGACAGATGAAATTCCCCGCAGCGTTGTTCACCAGAATATCTATCTTGCCGAAGCGCTCTTTGGTCACCGCAACTAAATTGTCGACTTGGGCCGGCTCGCGCACGTCGGTGGGCACGGCCAGCGCCTTCCCGCCCAGCTTCTCGATCTCGCTGACGGTCTGCTGCAAGTTCTCCAACTTGCGGCTGGCCACGACAACCCGCGCCCCCAAGCGCGCAAACTCCAAGGCCATCGCTCGCCCCAACCCCGTCCCTCCTCCCGTGATGATCGCCACTCGATCTTTGAGCGTATCTTTGGGCAGCATCGCTTCACCTCTCCTTGACTTTTGGAAAAATCGTGCCAGAATGATAGCGACAAATGAACGGAGAGACAATAGCAAAAGCGCCACGAGTCCTCTACGAAGACGCCGATCTGCTGGTGCTTGACAAGCCCGCGGGACTGCTCATGCACGGGGATCGCCATCACCAGGGCGAGCCGACGCTGCTGGCATGGGCATTAGAATATTTGTCGGGGTTCGTCTCCGACTTTACGCCCGCGTTTGTCCATCGCTTGGACAAAGATACTTCGGGAGTGGCCGTGCTTGCCAAGTCCAAAAGAGCGCTTCGCTCTCTCAATCGTCAACTCAAACTGAAGAAGATTCGCAAAGAGTATCGAGCGCTCGTGGTGGGCGAGACGCGCCTGCGAGGTTCGATTCGGCTGCACTTGCAAAAACAGATGGACAGAGCGCGCTGGCTAGCGCTGATGGTTCCCGTGCGGCGCGGGGGCATCTACGCCCAGACGGACTACGAGCGCTTAGCGCTCTGTGAGCACGGGGGAGTGAAGCTCTCGTACGTTCAAGCCCAGCCGCGCACGGGGCGCACTCATCAGTTGAGAGCGCACTTTGCGGCTGTTGGTTGTCCCATCGTTGGGGATGATCTCTACGGCAACCCCGATCTCAATCGAAGGCTGCATCACGAGCTGGGCGTGACGCGAATGCTGCTGCACGCCTTCGCGCTAGAGTTCGCTCATCCCGAGACCGAGAGAACCGTGCGCGTAGAAGCGCCGCTGCCCGACGATTTCCAGCACGTCCTGCGGCAACTCACCCCCGCGGATCCTCACCGTCGCGTGCTGTAGAACGTGATCAGCGCCACGGCGAGAACGATCATCGCTGCTGCTAAGAGCGTGCGCTCCGAGAAGCTCTCCCCCGCCAACGCCCACCCCAACAAGACCGCCACCACAGGGTTGACATACGCATAGGTCGAAGCGATCGCCGCGGTCGTCACGCGCAAGAGCCAGATATACGCACTAAAGCCCACCCATGAGCCAAAGACTATCAGATAAAGAAACGCCAGCGCCGAACGCCACGAGACAGCACCTAACTCTAATCTCCCCCACTCTCCCATCAGCAGCCCCACAAGCGTTTGTAACGCCCCGCCCATGATCATCTCCATCCCCGTCGCCAGCAGCGCCGAACTCGGCAGCGACGCCCGCCGCGCATAGATCGAGCCTACGGCCCACGAGAACGCCGCAAAGAGCAAGATCACAGTTCCTCCAAGAGGAATCTCGCGCTGGGCTTGTAGCTCTCCCGGCTCGATCAAGATCACCATCCCGACCAGCCCTAAGAGTACCCCACCGATGACTCCACCGTTAGGGCGTACCCCGCGCATCCACTCCAGCAAGACCATCCACAACGGCACCGTAGCAATCATCAGCGCGATGATCCCCGAGGGGACATATTGCGCGGCCCAGACGACGCCTCCGTTGCCCCCTAAGATCAGACACCCTCCGACAATCGCAGCATTGCCCCAATGCAGCAGCGTCGGGCGCGGCTCCCCGCGCCACCGCATCCACAGATAGAGCAACGCGCCCGCTGTAAAGAAGCGCACCCCGGCCATCAAAAAGGGCGGCAGCGTCTCGACGGCAAATTTGATCGCCAGATACGTCGAACCCCAGATGAGATAGACCGCGCCGAGCGCCGCCAGAAGGGCCAGCCGCGAAGGAGGGTTCATGCTCGCTTCCCCGACTTGGGTGATCGTCTCTGCTCGTGTTCCAAGAGCTTCCTCTTTCGGGCGATCCCGCTGCTGTAGCCGCCTAAGCCGCCATCGCTGCGGACGACGCGATGGCAGGGGATCAGAAGAGCAATGGGATTGGTCGCGCAGGCGCGGGCGACGGCGCGCACCGCCGTGGGACGCCCGATCGCTTGGGCGATCTCGCGGTACGAGCGCGTCTCGCCGTAGGGGATCTTACGCAGCGCTTCCCAGACGCGCCGCTGAAACGCCGTCGCGCGCAGATCCAAAGAGAGAGCGCGTGCGAAGTCACGTCCCTCCAAGTAATCTTTCAGAGCCGTGACCCCATCTCTAAGACGCCGATCGTCACGAGCGATCTCCGCGGACGGATACTCCCGTCGCAGCGCGGCTTCGCCCGCGGCGCGGCTGTGAACAAACTTCACGGCGCACAGCCCGCGCTCGGTCGCAGCTACCAGTAGCTTCCCGATTGGGGAATCCGTAATCGTGTAGAAAATTCGCATATCTTGGCCTCCTCACCAATACCATCTTAGCGCCTACACGCTCCAAAAGCCATCCCATAAACCTGACGCAGCTCAACTTTGCGCTTGCCCTAAATCATTGAGTTTTTGAGGCTGTGAAGGCTACGATAGACACGACGGGAGGAGCTGATCGCGATGATCGAGGTGCGCTTTCACGGACGAGGCGGGCAGGGAGCCGTCGTCGCTTCGGAGATTTTGGCTGCAGCGCTCTTCAAAGAGGGCCAGTTCGTCCAAGCCTTTCCAGCGTTTGGCGTGGAGAGGCGCGGCGCGCCCGTGACGGCATTTCTGCGCAGCGATACCCGCCCCATCCGAAGACGCTGTCAGATCTATACTCCCGATATGGTCGTCGTCCTCGATCCGACGCTGATCGCCGCTGTAGATGTCACCGCTGGATTGAAACCTCACGGGCTGGTCCTAGTGAACACCGAGCGCCCGCCGGAGGATTTCTCCCAGTGGCACGACTTTACCGTAGCGACCGTCCCCGCGAGCGCCATCGCTGTCGAGCACCGACTGGGGACGCGCACCAACCCCATCGTCAATACGGCGATCTTGGGGGCCTTCGCGCGCGCCACCGGACTCGTGCGCTTAGAATCCATCTTGGAAGCGATTGCCGAGAAGATCCCCGCGCAGGCCGAGCGCAATCAAGCCGCCGCGCAAGCGGCCTACGAACGAGTGGTTGTGCGTAGCGTTGCCATGGCAGTTCAGTGATGTGCAAAGGAGGGGCACCTCATGGGCCGAGCCATTACTTTCCGCAGCGTCGCCGAGATGCCGCCGTTGGCGATCTCGCTCGACGATATTAGCCATAACAAGACAGGGAGCTGGCGCTATCTGCGCCCCGTCTATCGGAACAAGATTCCGCCGTGCCGAGCGGGCTGCCCCGCGGGGAACGACATCCCGCGCTGGCTGGCGCTCGTCGCCGAAGGACGACTGACCGAAGCTTGGAAGACTATTCGTGAGAACAATCCCTTCCCCGGCATCACCGGGCGGGTCTGCGCCCACCCGTGCGAGGCCTACTGCAACCGCAAAGAGTTCGACGAACCCATCGCGATTGCGGCACTCGAACGCCACGTCGCCGATGAGGCCTTCGCGCTCCACGACGAGCCACCCTCGGGGGAGCGCCGCCGCGAGAAGATCGCGATCGTTGGTTCCGGCCCCGCCGGGCTGAGCTGCGCGTATTTCTTAGCCAAGCAGAACTATCCCGTCACGATCTATGAAGCCGAATCCCAACCGGGCGGGATGCTGCGCTTGGGGATTCCGTCTTATCGTCTGCCCCGCGACGTTATAGACAAAGAGATAGACGATATCGTGCGTCTGGGAGTGGAGATCAAGACCGGCTATCGCGTCGGGCGCGATATAGACCTAGAGAGGCTCTGGGCGAGTTACGATGCGCTCTTCATCGCGACGGGGGCCTATCGCAGTCGGCCCTTGGGGATCCCCGGCGAAGAGCTGCCGGGGGTGCTGGCGGGCTTGGACGTTCTCAAAGCGATCAACACGGGGCGAAAAATCTCGTTAGGAGAGAGGGTGCTCGTCATCGGCGGGGGCAACACGGCCATGGACGCGGCGCGTACGGCGCTGCGCCTGGGCGCTCGCGTCACGGTGATCTATCGGCGCACGCGCGCCGAGATGCCCGCGATCCCCGAAGAGATCGCCCAAGCCGAAGCCGAAGGCGTCGAGTTTCTCTTCTTGGCCGCTCCCCAGAAGATCGAGCGCGTCCACGGGCGTCTGCGGGTGCACCTGATCAGAATGCAACTGGGAGAACCGGACAAGAGCGGGCGTCGCCGCCCCGTGCCCCTCCCCAACTCCGAGTTCGTCTTGGAAGCCGATGCGCTGCTCAAAGCCATCGGCGAAGACCCCGATCTGGACTTTCTCGCCGAAGAGCTGGAGACCAGCGAGGGGATCGTCATTCACAACGAGCGCGGGCGGCTCTCCCGCGCGGGGATCTTCTTAGGCGGCGACGCCCGCACCGGCCCCAGCACCGTTGTTGAAGCGATCGCCGACGGGAAAGCCGCCTCCAAAGCGATCCAGCGTTATCTGCGCTCACCCTCGCGCACGGCTTCTGCTCTTCTCCCTGAACGATTCGCCCCTGAGAAGATCAAGCTCAACACGAGTTACTTCGCTCATCAGGCCCGCGTCCCCGTGCTGGAGCTGCCCCCAGAAGAGCGCCAGCACGGCTTTGCCGAAGTGAAGGCCCCGTTGTGGCTCGAAGACGCCATCGTCGAAGCGCAACGGTGTTTCTCGTGCGGGGTCTGCAACGCGTGCGACAACTGTCGGGTCTTCTGCCCCGATGTGGCGATCTCGCGCGTCAATGGTCTCTATCACGTGAACTTGGAGTACTGCAAGGGCTGCGGGATCTGCGCGGCGGAATGCCCGCGCGGGTGCATTGATTTAATAGAAGAGGGGCGATGACTCATGGCAATCAGAACTCAAAGCCTTCACCCTCACCCCAGCCCTCTCCCTACCAGGGAGAGGGAGCAGAGCTATAGCAAAGTGATCACGGGGAATCACGCGGTCTCGTATGGGGCGTTGCTGGCCCGCGTCCAGGTGATCTCGGCCTATCCCATCACGCCCCAGACCCAGGTCGTCGAACTCTTGAGCGAGTTCTGCGCCAACGGGACGCTGCACGCCAAATTTATCAAAGTCGAGTCGGAGCATTCGGCAATGGCCGCGCTCATTGGAGCAGCTTCAGCCGGCGCGCGCGCGTTCACGGCAACGTCGGCGCACGGCTTGGCGCTCATGCACGAGATGCTCCACTGGGCCGCAGGTGCTCGCCTGCCCATCGTCATGGCCAACATCAACCGAGCGATGGGGCCGCCCTGGTCGGTCTGGACCGATCAGAACGATAGCCTCTCTCAACGAGACACCGGCTGGATGCAGATCTATTGCGAGTCCAATCAAGAGGTGCTCGATACGGTCCTGCAAGCGTACCGAGTGGCGGAGCGCGTCTCGCTCCCGGCGATGTTGGTCTTAGATGCCTTCGTGCTCTCGCACACGGCCGAAGCCGTAGAGATCCCCAGTCAATCTTTGGTAGATCAGTATCTGCCGCCCTACAGAGCTGGCTATAAGCTCGATGTGAGCGATCCTCATGCGTTTGGGGGGCTAGCCCCACCGGATGTCTATATGGAACTGCGCTATCAGATTCAGAAGGCGCACGAAGCGGCGCTTGGGGAGTTCGCCCGCGCCGATGAGGAGTTTGAAAGACTCTTCGGGCGGCGCTACGGGCTGATCGAGTCTTATTACGCCGACGACGCCGAGCTTATAGTAGTCACTTCCGGGACGGTGACGAGCACGGCCCGCGACGTGATCGACGAGCTAAGAGCCGAAGGCCACCGCGTAGGGCTTTTGAAGATTCGACTCTTCCGGCCTTTTCCCATCGAGTTGGTGCGCCAAGCGCTGATGCCGGCGAAGAAGATCGCCGTGATTGATCGCAACATTGGCTTCGGTGTTGGGGGGATCTTCGCGCAGGAGATCAAGTCGGCGCTCTACAATGCCCCCGTGAGGCCGGCGCTCTTTGGGTTTGTGGCGGGCTTGGGCGGGCGCGACATCACGCCCGAGGTGCTGCGCGAGATCGTAGACTACGCAGAAACGCACCAAGAGCCAGAAGACTTGATCTGGGTGGGGGTGAAAACGTGAACCGCGCGAACTTCGTCTTGCCAGAGATCGAACTGATGAGTTCGGGGCACTTGGGGTGTCAAGGGTGTGGCGGCGCCTTGGCGATGCGCTATGTCTTGAAAGCCCTGGGCGAGAAAACGGTCATCGTGCTCCCGGCGTGCTGCTGGACGATCATCGCTGGGCCGTTCCCGTACTCGACTCTCAAAGTCCCCGTCTTGCACACGGCGTTTGAGACAGCAGCCGTAGCTGCGTCGGGCGTGCGCGCGGCTTTGGATATTCAGGGCGACACCGAGACGACCGTCGTGGCGTGGGCCGGGGACGGGGGCACCGTAGATATTGGGTTGCAGTCGCTCTCCGGCGCCGCCGAGCGCAACGAGAATATTCTCTATATCTGCTATGACAACGAAGCCTATATGAACACGGGGATCCAGCGCAGCGGCGCGACCCCGCGCTTCGCGTGGACGACCACAACCCCAGAGAAGAACCCCAAAGCCGAGCGCAAGAAAGACATCGTGGCGATCATGGCCGCCCATCGCATCCCGTACACGGCAACGGCGACGATTGCCTACCCCGACGACTTGATCAGAAAAGTACAAAAAGCGAAGTCTCTGCAGGGCATGAAGTTTCTGCATATCTTAGCGCCGTGTCCACCGGGGTGGCGGATCGCCTCCGAAGACGCGATCAAGATCGCGCGTCTTGCCGTCCAAGCGCGCGTCTTTCCGCTCTATGAGATCGAAGACGGGGAGCGCTACACGCTCAACGCGCCCCACGAGAGAGAGATCATCCCCGCCGAAGAGTATTTCAAACTTCAAGGGCGCTTTGCGCATCTGGGGCCGCAAGAGCGGGAACAGATGCAGCAAGAGATCGAGAGAAACTGGGCGCGCCTCCAGCGCCTGGTTCAGATGAAGGCCCCTTCTGATGATGGGGCCTAGGAGCGGCAGGCAGGGCAGCCCCGCCGGGGCAGCCCCTCCCCCCTGCACCTGCCCTGCCTGCCCTCAGCGCCCGTGATGCAGATAGACCGTGCGCACGGGGAAGGGAATCTCGATCCCCTCTTCGCGAAATCTCTTGAAGATTCTCTTGCGCAGCTCGTGCGCGACGGTAAACTGATCTTGAAAGGCCTTCACGCGCACTATCAACACAAATTCTAGAGCCGATTCGCCAAACCCCGTGAAACGCACCACCGGCTCTACGCTCTCCTCCATCCCCGAAACTTGGCCCTGCGCCCCCTTGGCGATCTCTAACAAGACCCGCTCGACGTGCTCCGGATCGGAGTCGTAGCTGACTCCAACGGGCAAGCGCAGCGTCAGCGCTGGCTCCGGCAGCGCGTAATTCGTAATGATGCTCTGCGAGAGCTTGGTGTTGGGAATGACGATCAAATTATTAAACGGGTCGCGCACGGTCGTCGTGCGCCAGCTGATATCTACGACTTGGCCCTCGATACCAGAATCTAGTCTGATAAAATCCCCCACCCGAACTTGCTTGGCGAGCGTCGTGTAGAACCCTGCGAAGAGATTGCTGAGCGTGTCTTGCAACGCCAGCGCTACGGCCAGACCGCCAATCCCAAAAGCCGTGAGAATGGGAGTAATTTGAATCCCCAACGTGCCCAACAAGACCAAGACCCCTAAGCCGATCACGACGGCCTTGGTGATGTTGGGGATCAGTTGGGGAGTGGGGACTTGCGCCTTGGTCGCAGATCGGAGGATCAACTCCGCCAAGATATTAGCAATGACCAACGTGACGGAGAGAATCGCCAAGCCCAGGAGTAACTTACCCAATTCGTTCACAACGGGGTCGGGCAGGCGCGAGATCTGCAAGGCGATATAGATGCCAAGCATCAGCGCCCAGATGACAAACGGCCCACGCGTGATCTTGATGACAATATCGTCGAAGGCCCATTCGGTCTGGGCAGCGATGCGATGGAGATACCGAAAGAGATAGTGCCGCACGATCAGCCCGGTGATCCAGACGCCGACCGTTACGCCTAATGGGATCAAGAAATCAAAGACAGAGAGTTCCGTCATGGCCGATCATTTATAGAGGCTCTCTGGGGCCACTTCAAGGACGCTTGTCACTGCAAGAGGGTTTTGCTAGACTTGTTTTATGATACCCCTGAGGGACTACCATCCCAGCGGGCGATTTCCGCTGGTCAATGTGATTCTAATCGTTGTCAATGTGATCGTTTTTTTGTATCAACTCTCGTTGAGCGACGTGCCGGCGCGGGAGCTGCCGAGTCGTTGGCTTGCGGCTTGGGATGCGGCGGGATGCGATACCCCCAGAGAGCTGAGACAGATGCTGCGCTTCGCGCGGCTCTCCGAAGAGGATCTCTTCACGTTTCGGTTTGGGGTCGTCCCCTGCGAGATCACGCGCGGGATAGATCTGCCCCCCTTCATACCGATGGCCGCCTGGTTGACGCTGATCACCTCGATGTTTCTCCATGCGGGTCTGTTGCACATCTTGGGCAACATGTGGTACTTGTGGATCTTTGGGGATAATATAGAAAGCGTCTTTGGGCGTTTGGGGTATTTGGGCTTTTATCTGGTGTGCGGGGTAGCCGCGGCGTTCGCGCAGATTCTCACCAGCCCAAGTTCTACTATCCCGATGGTGGGGGCCAGCGGGGCGATCTCTGGGGTGTTGGGGGCGTATTTGGTCTTATTCCCCTATGGACGGATCTTGACGTTGGTGCCGTTGTTTCCGTTCTTTGTGCGTCTGCTGGAGTTGCCCGCTCTGTTGTTCTTGGGCTTTTGGTTTTTGATGCAGTTTGTGGGGGGCATTTCTAGCCCTATTGAGGGCGGGGGCGTGGCGTACTGGGCGCACGCCGGGGGGTTCATCGCCGGAGCGGCCCTCGCGTGGATAGCAAAACCGCGCCGCTAGTAAGAGAAGGCTTGACGATCCAACGAGCTGAAAACCCCGGAGCGGTGCTTGCAAACAACAATCGCCTCCAGCTCTCCTCGACCAATCGTGGGGAATTGTCCTAATAAGACGCGGTAATCCTGCTGCTCTTGGGGCGACAGATCAAGCACTCTTACACGGGCGAAGATCCTTTTTGGGAAATCGTAGCCGAAGCACAGCTGAATCGCTATCTCCAATTTTCTTATCAGGGTGAGCTTCTCGATAAAGGCGCAAGGCCTCTCGGAGTAAGTCGGCTTTGTTCTTATGCATACCAACTTTGACCAGTATCTCGATCTCTTCGTCCAGAGACAGCTCTTTGGTCTTCATGGTCAGTAGTATTATATAGTGTGTGATAAACCAGAAAGGCAATACCGCAGTTTGTCTAGCGAGTTCTAACGCGATGTTACTGTAATTCCCTTGAGAGTTTTGATCATCTGCATCGTCCGTCAGTTTTTGCTATAGTCTGAGTATGCTCTGGCGCGTTCTGGACACCGGCGTCGGCAGCGCCCCGTGGAACATGGCCGTTGACGAAGCGCTCTTACGGTCGTGCGACGCGCAGCCCCACGTAACCCTGCGGCTCTATCAATGGGAGCGCCCGACGCTCTCGCTGGGATATTTTCAAGATCTTTCAGAGATAGACTTAGAAGAGTGCGCCCGACGGGGATTCGACTGGGTTCGCCGGCCCACCGGCGGGCGCGCGGTCTTGCATCACGACGAACTGACGTATAGCTTTGTCGCGCCGATTGCGCTGTTGGGCGAGAGCGTCGCGCGCTCGCACGAGCAGATCAGCCGAGCGCTGGCGTTGGGGTTGGAGCGCTTAGGGCTGCGCGCGGAGTTTGCTCACCATCGCGAGCGCTCGCCCGATCTGAGCGCCGTCTGCTTTGCGACGCCCGCGCCAGTCGAACTGAGTATTCAAAACAAAAAAGTGATCGGCAGCGCGCAAGTACGCACCCAAAGATCGCTCTTACAGCACGGCTCGATCCCCCTCTCGATAGATTTTGAAGCCCTAGCGGCTGTACTCAAGATTTCAGACCCTCGCGCCCGGAGTCTGTTACGTCAGCGCGCCGCAGGATTGAGAGAGTTTCGCGCAATCTCGCGCGAAGCGTTGCGCGCTGCTATACGGTCGGGGTTTGAAGAGCACTTTCGCCAGAAGTTTACCGTCGGAACGCTTACCGCAGAGGAAGAAGCGCACGCCAGAGAGCTTCTGCGCCGCAAATACGCTACGCACGCGTGGAACCGACACGCCAGCGCTCCCAGTCTTCTAGACGATTGAGATTGACAAACGATCTCAAGTCGGGATCGCTCTCGCGTACGCGCTCTTCAGGGATGACCCTCACAGAGACAGCGTCGAGCAGCGCTTGGAGCGACGTGCGCTCTCTTGAGAGAAGCTGCTCGATGATCGAAAGACAGCTCTTGTGATAGAGCGCCAGCGTCGGCACGCGATGGCCGTTGACTTCAGGAACAATAGCCCAAGAACGATGCACGCGCTCTTGAGCCAGTAACTGCACCAGCTCTGGACGCACCAACGGCATGTCACACGCGACGGCTAAGCTATATTCATACCGCGCTCGCTTCAAGCCCGTGTACAGCCCGCCCATTGGCCCGCAATCTACGATCTCGTCTGCAACGATGGGCACGCGCAACAGATCGCTATAGCGAATCTTTTCTCCCGTGATGACCAGAAGATCGTCGCTCAGACTCTGACATCGAGCGACGACGTGCTCGATGACCGTGCTCTCTCCCCAGGGCAAGAGCGCTTTATCGCGCCCCAACCGGAGCGAGCGTCCCCCCGCCAGCACGATCACCGAAAAGTCGCTACTTGCGCAGTTGCTCGACGGCATGGCCAAGGATAGGCACTATCAGTTTCTCTATCGCCAACCGCACGGCGTTCTCCGACCCCGGCAGCGAGAAGACCAACTTTTGGTTGATAACCCCCGCGCTGGCGCGGCTCAGCAGCGCGTAGGGGCCGACCTCGTGATAGCTCAACATCCGGAAGAGTTCGCCAAACCCCATGATCTCTTCGTCGTAAAGCTTTCTCAACGTGCGGGCCGTCCGATCTTTAGACGACAGCCCCGTGCCTCCCAGAAAGATCGCGACATGGGCGTGAGGGTCATCCCGAAATCTCTCTGCTATCGAGATAATCTGATTGGTATCGTTTTTGATGATCTGATAGAGGGCGACGTGATGGCCGTGAGCGCGCAACTGCTCTTGGGTGAATTTTCCCGTGATATCGGTCTGTTCAGTGCGGGTGTCGCTCACGGTGACGACCCAGCAGACGACGTTAGCCCCTTTAGAGGCGCAAGCGATATGGGAGTTCATAAGCTCTCGCCCCGGCTGAGGTTATAATAATAATCGGGTTCTAGCCCGCAGGTGCGCATGAGGGCTTCGCGCTCGGTCTGGGTGACGCGCGCGCGGCTGTCGGCCTTGCGGATCGCGTGGGGGACGCCCTTGCCACGCGCGATCTCCGCGAGGATGCGACGTTGCAACAGCTCTGGGTCGTGTTGCTCTAAGATGACTCGGGGAGCTTCGACCTTGAGCGCGCTGCGCACTCTGGGATCGTAGAGATAGAAGAACGCGACGTGATAGGCCGACGCTTCTAGAGAGAAGCTGAAATCAGGGATGGAGTGCGGCAGCTCGATCTCGCGGTTCGGCTCGTCCCACGACGGATAGGCCTCCTGGACGAACCAATTCGTGTAGCCGAGAGAATCTTTGGGAGTATCGCTGAGGACGGCGCTGAAGAACTGTCTATCGTTGGCCCAGTGCTGCTGATCCCGCTCTAAGCAGAATTTCAAGAACCATTCGGTCTCTGGGGTTTTATTAATAGCTATGAGGGGCAAGCGCCGGTGGGCACAGAGTTCGACGAGGCGGACCGGACCGGCCATGAGATCGAGCAATCCCGGGAGCGACGTGAGATTGATGTCCCAGCGATAGCCCCAGCTCCCTTGAGATTCCTCCAACAGATAGCGAAAGAGGCGAATGGGGTAGAGCGCACCATCTACGACGAGAAGCCCCTCTTGGAGATCGAGCTTCTCGATCATCTTCAGGGCATGGTGGGGCTCGCTGGCGATATCGGCCAGCCCTTTGACGATCTGCTCGACTTCGCGGCGCACGAAGTCTTGCGTCAAGTGAATTCTCCAAGCGTGCGTGTGCTCTTGCTCTAGGTAGTGAACGCGGGCCTCGCCGAGGTTCTGAAACGAGTGCGAGACGACGGCGACCGTGCGCCAGGTTTCCAGAGTGAGATTTTGGTATTTGCTGTGGGGATCGGGGACGAGCACGGCTTGATTGGCGCAGAGGGTAGTCCCGTTGGTGAACTGCATGGGGCGGGTGCTGCCGCCATCTAGGCCGTAGGCGACGCCGAAGGGGTCGCGCGTGAACTCGGCGAGCGTCAAGATGGGTTCAGAACGTCGCGCGAGGGGGGTCAGCGTTTTGATCGCCCCATCGAGATGGAGATTCTCAAAGAGTTTGCGGGCGAGTTCGCGGTGATCGGGGCCGCGGCGGGCGCGCTCGCCCATTACTTTGAGTTCTCCGAAGAAGAGCCGCCGGACATCGAGAGAGAGCATAACTAACGCACTTTATAGATTATACTGATATTATCGCTGCCCTTCTCGGTGCGATATTCGTGATCGGCCCCCTCAACCAGACCCACTTCGTGCGAGACGACAATCACTTGCCCTACGCGCTTGCCCAAGTCTTCTAGCAAAAACTGCAATCGGTGAATGCGATCGCGATCTAAATAGATCGTCGGCTCGTCCAAGATCAAGGGCATTCTCCGCACCGCTTTGGCCAAGACTTGATGAATGGCGCAGCGCAGAGCGATGTTCGTCAGCGCGCGCTCGCCCCCCGAGAGCAACGCGGGATTGAGCTTGCGCCCGCTCTTCAGCTCAACTTCGATCTCGTAATCGTCGCGCACCCGCACCCGCCGATAGCTGTCCCCAGAATCCATCAGCGCAAAAAACTCGTTAAAGTAATAATTGAGCGCTTCTAGATTGCGCTTGCGCAGCTCAACTTTGGTCGTCTGATAGATCGAGACGATCTCGGCCAACTCTGTCTGGAGCCTCTCCAAGCGCGCTTGCTCTTGCAGAGCCTGATCGTGTTCAGCTCTCAGCTTCTCCAGGTGCTCCAGCTGGCTCTGGATCATGCCGCGCCGCTGCGCCAACTCTTCATACTCTTGTTGAACGGCCGCACGTTGCTGCTGAAGCTGTTCCAGCCTCTGTTGCACGTAGATTTTCTTATGCTCGCTTTCGGATTGGTCCCGAAGACGCGCCCGGAGCTGCGCGAGGCGATCCTGCAAGCGCGCCACATCGCCGCGCAACTCGTTGAGGCTCTCCAAAAGCGCCTTGTGCGCGCCCTGCTTCTCGCGTTTGTGGGCGCGCTGCCGCAGCCACTGCTCCACCTCGGACTTTAAGTCTTCCAATTTTTGTTGGCGAGCTAACGACTCTTCGAATTCCTGGTGGGCCGACTTCAGCTGCGCGCGCAGCTCTTCGTGTTGCGACTGCCGCGCTGCGAGTATCGCCCTTTCGTTTTCAATGCGTTGATCCAGCTCGGCCAGTCGAGCGTGCAGCGCTGTCAAGCGCTCCTGCCCTTCGCTGATGGCTCGCTCCTGCAGAGCGGCCTCTTGCTGCCGTGCTTGCAGCCGTTCCATCTCTACGATCAGCCTATCCAGCTGCTTCTGTACGGCGCGCCAGCGAGCAAGCTTCTCTTCGATCTGACGCAGCGCGGCCTCTTCTTCGTGGACGAGGCGCTCCAGTTCCGCAAGCCGGGGCTGGAACTCCTCTAGCGCCTTGGCCAGATGCTCTGCCGTTACGGGCTGCCCGCACGTCGGACAGCGCCCTTCCGCCAACAACTTCTGTTTCTCTTCGCTGGCGCGCCGCAAGAGATCGCACTGGGTTCGCGCCTCGAAGACCGCACGACGCGCCTGTTCGCCCTGCCCCTCCAAGACACTCAAGCGCTCCGCCCACGCCGCGCGCCATTGCGCGATCTGGCCCGCGGTGACCTTCTCCCCCCAAGATGGCACCCCCGCCTTCTGGGCGTCCAAGCGCAGCCCCATCAGCATTTCGTTGATTTGACGCTCTTGCGCTCGCAAGAGCGATTCTGTTTGGGCTTTCTGAGCTTCGTGTTGGCGAAGCTGCCTCTCCTCGCGCTCATAGAGCTTCATGAGCTCGCGGCGCTGCTCTTGCCATTCAGCCAAGTTTCGCTCGTGTTGCGCTCTCTCGGTCGCAAGACGCACCTCGGACTCGCGCAGCTCTCGCACCCGCTCGCGCTGGCTCTCCACGCGCTGGCGGCTCTCGCTCAATGCCCCGGGCAACCAGCAGATCTCTTCCCACGCCGTGGCTCGCTCTAACGAATTTAAGATGGGCGACAACGCGACGTCCCATTTTTGCAGAGCTGCTCTAATCCCTAAGATCGCCTTCTGTTGACGCACCTCTAGCGCTTCTAGCTCCGCTTCGAGGGCACGGCGCTCCGACTCCCGCTGCGCCAAGCGACGCTCTTTCTCCTTCAGCTCCCGCTGGGTCTGCTCGGCCTCCTGTTGCGTCTGTTGAAAACGCTTGATCTCTTCTTCGTAGATCTGCAAGCGCTTATAAGCGTCCGCGCGTTGCTCATCCAGCTCCTTGAGTTGGGCGTGCACGGCCTCGATCTTCTCGGTGAGCTGCTGCTTCTGGCGCCCCAGCTCCTGCCCCTCTAACGACTCGATCTCGGCGCGCAGGCGCGCGATCCGCGCAGAGATCACCTCCGCGCGACGGTTGAGCGCCCGCTGGGCTTCTTTGGCTCGTGGACTGACGTAGAGATCGAGCTTGTACAGCCCCAAAAGCCCGTCGAGCATCTGCTCGCGTGTCTTGCGGTCGGCGCGAATCAGCTTGTCGATCTCGCCTTGGCGCACATAGACACAGTTGGTGAACCCGTCGCGATCCATGCCAAAGAGCCTTTCGATCTCGGCCGTGACGTCTTCTACCCCCAACCAGACGGTGCCGTCCTCGCAGCTCAATTGACATCCGTCGCGCTCGCTCTTGGTGGCGCCCTTGTGGCGGCGCAACGCGATCTGGGCGGTGTAGCGCCGCCCGCTGTACGAAAAGTCTAGCCTCACCGACCCCGATTCCGCACCGATGCGCAGGATCTCGTCGAGATTGCGCCCGATGACATGCCGGGCTTCGCTGCCGTAGAGCGCGAAGAAGATGCTCTCCAGAAGCGAAGATTTGCCGCTGCCGTTAGGACCGGCGATCACCGTGATCCCCGGCTCAAACTGCACCGTCGCTTTGCGGTAGCTCCAGAAGTTTTCGATCTCTAGGCGCTCCAGGAGCAGCTGGTCGTGCGCCAGAGAACGCGGGCGGTCGCGCAGGGCCGGCCCGGTCTCCGGGGAGACCTCTTTAGGGAGCAGATCGAGCAGAGGGGGCACAGGCGGGGATCGGCGGGGCATTAGCGTCGTCCCTCCAAGAGAGCGGTGACTTCTCCATCTATGTTGGAGTCGGGAATACGAAAATCTCGGATGATCTGATCCATCTCACGGGCGAGCGGGGAGAGGGCGCGCCGCGCTAGGGCCTCGGAGATCGCGTGCTCTACGTCCCCGTAGTCCATCTGCACATCGGGTTGGTGCTCCATCTCGCTCTCCCCTTCGCGCAAATCGCGCACGCGCACGGCCAGCGCGCCGCGCTGGCGCCCCAGCTCCTCCAGCTCCGCCACCGTCACCCTCCCGCCCTTCAGATAGATCACGACGACCTTCTCTTCTACGTCTGCGTTCTTCAGCCTTTGAATGGGGTCTTCGTCAACGCCGATATAGAGAAACTCTCTGGTCTTCAGATCGCGGTGATCGATGCGATTGGTCTTCAGGTCAATCAGGTTGACGCTGCGCCTTCTCTGTTCGTCTATGGCCCAGCGCTCGGTGCTCCCACAGTAAGTGACGAGAACGCCCTTCTCGTACCAGACCTGGCGCTCGTGAAAATCGCCCAGCAAGACCGTTTTGGCGCCGCAGTTCAAGAGCTTCTTGAGGGAGAGCTCGCCGTCGGGTTCGACCCTGTCGAGCAACTGATGGCAGACCAAGACGCCGCCGTCGCAGCGAGGCGGCTCCAGCTCGCGCCGCCCCGCAAAGTCCAGCCCATAGATGGGGATGCCCTTCAGATCGTAGGGCTGGAGCGTCAGATGCACCGCTAAATCTAAGCTAGCGAAGAGATCGAGCCATTGGACGCCGCGGCGCTGCTCGTGATTGCCCACGATCCCCAGAAACTTAATATGAGCGTTTTTGAGCTGGAACAGCCCTTGCAGGGTCGCTTGGAGGTCCTCTGCACCGGGGAGGCGATCCTCAAAGAGATCCCCGGCGTGGATGACGGCATCGACTCGCTCTTCTATGGCCAAGTGTACGACCTGCAAGAACGCCTTGGCGAAGTCCTCGCGGCGCTCTTCTAGGCCGTATTGGCGAAAGCCAATGTGGGTGTCTCCTGTGTGCAAGATGCGCGCCATGCTCGGTTCATTCTAGCACCCTTCTGCACGCCCCTCAAGGACAACGGTCAGCGACGAGCGACCAAGCTAGGGCGCTGGGGGGAGCGCTAGAAACGCACGGGCTATATCTTCTAATTCTGAAGGAGAGTAGGCCCCGAATTTTCTGTAGATGATCTGGCCGCGCTCGTCTATCCAGTAGGTCGCTGGCTGAGCAATGACGCCATAGGCGCGCGCGACTCGGCCTTGGGCATCTAAGAGCACGGGATAAGTAACGCGTACCCTCTCGAGAAATCTTCGGACGGTTTCCGACTCCTCGGCGATGTTGATCCCCACGACGAGCAGCCTCTCTTTGTAGCGCTGGTAGAGGCTTTCTAGATGGGGCATCTCGGCTCTGCAGGGGCCGCACCAGCTGGCCCAGAAGTTCAGGATCGCTTTGCGCCCGCGCAGCTGGGTCAGCGTGAGCGTCGAGCCATCAAGCAAGGGCAGATCAAATGCCGGGGCGTGACGATAGACGGGAACGGTGACGGTCAGGAGCGAGGTCGCGGGCGCTTGCGTGACCTGCGTCACGCGCCACCAGAGCACCCCCAAGGTCGCGATAAAGAGCGTCCCCACGATCAGATAGAGAAGAGCCAATCGCTTCATAAGAGAAGACGCGCCAGCGTGAGCAGCCCAATCGCAATAGCTAAGAGCCCGATCAAACGCTTCAGATGAAGAGAACGCAGTCTCTGCACGGTGAGAGCGGCCAGAGGAGCCGACGCGAGCGCGCCGAGCAAGACGGGGATCGCCAACGCCCAGTTGAGCTCTTTCGCCAGTAAGACATAAGCCCCCACTCCAACGAAGGAGACCACCCCTTCGGCCAAGCTGGTGATCCCCACGGCGGCTTTGGGATTCAGCCCGGCAAAGATCTGCCCGGTGGTGATGAGCGGGCCGTAGCCGCCCCCGGTCAGCCCCTTGTTGAACGAACTTAAGAATCCAATAGCCACAAGACGCCCCCACGAGAAGCCGTCGCTGTACGTGCGCGTGAAGAGAATCAGTACGCCCATACCCAAGACGAGCAATCCGATGTAGAGCTTGACCCAGAGATCGGGCAGGCGCAGCGCGAGGGTGACCGCAACGACAGCTCCGGCGATGCCGATGAGTCCAAGCACCAACGCGACTTTGAAATCAAGGGAGTCGCGCCGGAAGCTGACGTTCTGATAGGTATGATGAAAGCGAGCCGCGACGATCCCGGTGATGCATTCGGAGAGCAAGACGATGGGGACCACTTCGATGGGGCTGAAGCCCAGGAGCAAGAGCAGGGGGCTGAGCGTGGTGCCGTAGCCCATGCCGAGCGACGAATCGATATACTCGGCCAAGAAGGCCAGCAGCGCTACGAGGGCGAAGAGTTCTATGGGCACAGAAAGAGTATAGCACTCACGGCGCTCCAGCGCCAGAGTTTTTGTTGCATAGGAGCCCGGGCTTTTGACAACAGCAAATCTCTTGACTTCTAAGCCCCATCATATCTATAATAAATATGCGTTATGGCAACCAAGCTAGATAGAACCCTTGTCACTCGCTGGCTCGAAGATCAGCAAGCTGCTGCGCAAAGAATCGAAGAAGAGCGTGTTCACTTCTTGCTGAATCTCAGCCCTGAGCAAGCGCTCACCCTCTATCTGACCCTGCCATACCCGAAGGATACGCATAGAATGCAACCGTCGCCCGTGCTACTGGCCATGCGCCGAGCGCTTGCTCGATGATCGTAATGACTCCGTTGCAAGCAGCGGCTGAGATCGCTGAGTTTCTCGAACAGCAGGGCATCGCTTACGTTCTGCTCGGCGGCTTGGCCGTGCAATACTGGGGGGAGCCACGTACGACTCGTGATGTAGATGTCACTGTCTTGGTCCCTCAAGAGCAGCAAGAGCGCTTCTTTGCAGAAATTTTAGCGCGATTTCGCCCGCGACTGCCGGATGCTTTAGACTTCGCTCGTCGTCATCGTGTCCTTTTAGTAGAGACCCAACACGGAGTACCGGTGGATATCTCGCTGGGCATCCCCGGCTACGAAGAAGAGGTCATGCGCAGAGCGATATCTGTTTCTCTTTCAGGGTTGCCGGCCATCCGTCTCATCAGCGCGGAAGACTTGATCATTCATAAGTGCGTAGCGGGCCGAGCGCGAGATCGTGAAGACATAGAAAATATTTTGATTCGTCAGCAGCTCAAGCTGGATCTCGCTTATATCCGCCAGTGGCTGCGTGACTTCTCCCCCTTAGTGGACACTCACGACGTACAAGCCATCTTTGAAGAATCTGTCCAAAAAGCCCAGCAAGCACTCCATCAAACGAGGTGAGCCAGATGCTCAAAGAGTTCAAAGAGTTTGCGATGCGCGGCAACGTGCTGGACATGGCCGTGGGGATCATTATCGGTGCGGCCTTCGGCAAGATCGTCAGCTCGTTCGTCAATGATATTCTGATGCCTCCTATCGGGTTGCTCTTGGGTCGGGTGGATTTCTCGAATCTGTTCATCGATCTTTCTGGGCAGACTTATAGGTCCCTGACAGAAGCCAAAGCCGCAGGTGCTCCCACGATTAACTACGGGGTCTTTCTGAATACGGTGCTCGACTTCGTAATCGTCACGTTTGCGGTCTTTTTAGTGATTCGGCAGGTCAATCGTCTAAGACGACAACCTGAGCCGGCGCCTGCAGCACCGACAACAAAAGAGTGCCCCTATTGCTTCTCGGTCATCTCGATCCGGGCGACGCGCTGCCCTTATTGTACCTCAGAAGTGCAAGGGTGAAGCGGGTACAAACTTTCACATGCGCAAAACTCGGTACTCATGCCGGCACGGCGGCCCACTCGCGATCAAAAGGGTCTTCTCGTGAAGGTCCATCACGACCGAGACAACACTGGCGTAGCGCTCTTCTGGCGGAAAACTCTCGTCGGGATGGCGACAGAGCGAGTAGGGGAAATCGTCGTGATCGCGCAAGATCTCTATCGCACGCTCTTGAGAAATCCGAGAGCTGGTGCTCAAGAGATGCTGAACGCGAGCGAGTCGCTGCTCGGTGCTGGGGCGCTTGGAGGTCTGAAGACGGCGCGTCAGACCCACAGCTTGCAGATCGAGAAAGTGATTCGTGTGCGCGAGCCAGCCGTCCTTGGGAAAAATCTTATTGACGCCCGTCGGTGCGGTCTCTAAGTCCATCGCTCTGTCGGGCGCTTGGACGATGAGAAAATTCGCCGAGACGCTGCGCTCGCCTTCGGTGACGACGCGCACGGCTTGCTCAAACTCAGAGCATCTTAAAATCTCCCAGCACCGCACATGAAAGGGCTTTGAGAGCCGTGCCCAGTTGTCATGCTCGGAGTGCAGCCCGTTGATCGCAAGCCCCAAGCCCGAAGAGTTCAAGCCGATCTTGCCCCCAACGATCCCCGCCTCGGTAAAGCAGAGAATCTGCGGCACTCCCGGCTCACGCACTTTTAATACCAAGCCCTGCACGTTGGGAATCCAGTCCCAGTTTTCGGCCAAGAGTAAGTGCCCATGAGCAGTCTTAGTGGGCAAGAGGGCGAAGCTGGTGCAGCCGTCGTGGCCCTCACCCCCAGCCCCTCTCCCGTAGTGACCTACGGGAGAGGGGTGCCCGTAGGGCGGGGTGAGGGCCTGTCTCGTCACTTCGCTGTAAATCAGCTCGTAGCGCGCGTTGAGCGCCGCGATCTCCAACAGCTCTCTGTGAGCGCCTTCGGCAACGCCGCGCATCGCTTCGGCGTAGGAGGGCGTGAGCCTCTCGATCACATCCAGATACAACCCCGCACGGCGCAAGACTTCAGATTTTTGAAGTTTTGTCTCGCGCTCGAAGCGATAGAAATAAATCTCTAAATTTTGCGCGATCCGCTCGCACGCGAGCCGACCGTGCGCCAGCCCTTGCTCGTAGGGCGTGCCCTCCAGTTCTAGCACCGGCAGCGTCGTCATGCGAACTCCTTCGCGAACGTGATCCACGCCGGTTGGCGCACAAAGCCCAGCTTCTCATTGATCGCTAGCATTCCCACATTTGTACTGTCGTTCCATGTCTTGATGACTTCGTACCCGTGTGCGCGCGCGTATTCAACCGTCTTGAGCTTGAGCGCTATCGCGATGCCCTTGTTGCGATACTCGCGGCGCACGCCCGTCAGCCCTTGATATAAATCTTTTGGCTCGCCTTGGCTGCGTCGGAGGTTGCTCAGCCCGATATACTGTTCGCCGTCCTTGGCGATGAAGTAGCCATCAGCGATGGTGTCAGGGTGCTCGATGCTGTAGCGCAGAAAGTGTTCAAAATCAACGGGCGTGTACTGATCGGGGTGGGGCACGTCTTCCATAATGAGAACAAAGAGTTCGTGCAGCTTCTTGAGAGAATCGGGATCGCGCTGGCGTTCTTGCGCGAGCGTGGAGATCGTCAAACCGTGAGCCGAGAATCTTTCGAGATAGTGCGCGAACTTGGAGAGATCGAATGTGTGTACATTCAAGCGCGACTCCCAAGAGCGTTGGGTTTCCGCAAAGCCGTTTCTCTGCAAGAACGCTAAGCTGCGCGGGTAATCTTCGCGAGTGTTGGTGAAGATGCGCACGGCGTTGAGCGCGCGCAGATCGGTCTCGATCTTCTCGTAGAGCGCCCGACCGATGCCCCGTTTTTGAAAGCTGGGATGGACGCCGACATAAACCCAGAACTTCTGGGGATGGAACATGCCGGGCATGTGATGATATTCCGCGTAGCCCGCGACCCGATTCTGTATTTCGGCGACATAGCGTTTGAAGAGATATTTTTTATCGAAGTGCTCGTCGTCGTAGCGGATCTCGTCGGCGCTGGAGCGATAGTCGGGGTAGATCGCGTTGCCGATCTCGGCGATAGCCGTGTAATCGTCGGCAGTGAATTCGCGAATATGGAAGATCATGAAAGCGTTTTGGTACGCCCGGGAGGACTTGAACCTCCGACCTCTGGCTCCGCAGGCCAGCGCTCTGATCCCCTGAGCTACGGGCGCACAGCTTAAGCTATTCTACCAGCCCAAGAGCCGCTTGTCAAAAGAGAAACCCCCTCACGGCCCTCTCTGGCTCCCCAAGGCCGCCTGAGCCGGAAAACGAAAGGAGGCCGACGGTCTTTTTTCGACCGACTTCTATGCTTACCCAGACCCCCATCCGCCGGACGTTCGAGACCCTCACCGAGGCTATGGACGCCTTTCAGCTTTATGCTCGGATCGAAGGACGCTCTCGCAAGACCCTCGAAGTCTATGAGACGGCCTTCTCAGACCTTCTCGATTGGCTTGGCAACGACCGACCCTTAACAGACCCCTACCAGCCATACAGACGTGGCCGCAAGCCGGATACACGCGTGCGTTTTTGCAGGAAATATCACGTGAAAATTAATCTTTGATACGCAGTCCCTTCACGTGACTTAGCTCGTCGAGGGTGATTCCCTCAAAGGCCCTCAAGCGCTTTCAGGAACGATCTGCAAATATTGGCATTGAAATGGCCGTTCGCAAAGAACGTCTTGACAAACGGTCTTCAATGTGCTTTAATATGGTTAGCACTTGCTCTCCGCTGGACTGCCGCGTGACGGCCTCTGGCGGAGTTATCTTTTATGGCCAAGGAACCACAAATAAAGCGCACCATCGCCTTCGTTGACGGCCAGAACCTCTTTCACGCCGCCCGCGAAGCCTTCGGCTATACCTATCCCAATTACGATCCTCACTGCTTGGCTAAAACCATCTGCGACTATAAAAGTTGGCAGCTAACTCAGACACGCTTCTATACAGGCGTGCCCGATCCCACCGATGACCGCTTCTGGTATGAGTTCTGGTCAGCTAAGCTCGGAGCTATGGGACGACAGGGTATAGTTGTCTATTCTCGCTCCCTGCGTTATCGCAACCAGCGCGTCAGACTCCCCAATGGCACGGAGCACACGTTTCTCGCTGGGGAAGAGAAGGGGATCGACGTGCGCATTGCTATTGACGTCATTCGTCTCGCTCACCGTAACGAGTATGACGTGGCTTTGATCTTCAGCCAAGACCAAGATCTCTCGGAAGTCGCTGAAGAAGTTGGCACGATTGCTCGTGAGCAACACCGCTGGATCAAGGTGGCGAGTGCTTTTCCCATCAGCCCGACCAGTCGCAACCGTCGGGGCATTGAGAAGACCGATTGGATCCCGATAGATCGTGCTACCTACGATGCGTGTTTGGATCGGCGGGACTATCGCCCGCGATGGAGCCGCTAGAGTAAGTTTCTCAGATTTGCTTACGCTGGAGGCTAGATGTTAGGATAAGAAGTGGTTCAATTTTGAGAGGCCAGCGGTCTTTGGCATGGTGCGCGAGAGGGCTTTACTCTATGGAAGCTCTGATGGCAAGCGGGATTCCGTCGCTCAGACGGGACTTGAACCTCCGACCTCTGGCTCCGCAGGCCAGCGCTCTAATCCCCTGAGCTACGGGCGCACGCGGCGCGTGGGCTTTCATCTTCGCTAGCCCATAGCTAGCGAAGATAAATCGTCTAGGCAAAGCCCGACTAGTTAATTCTAGAGCATAACAGCTCAGCGCGCAACTCGTGTGCACCCGTTTCAGAGTATCACTTGATTATCAGCTTCTGTACCCGCGACGTGATCACCGAGCCGTCAACAACTCGGATCGTCACGACGTAGAGATAGACGCCCCGCGCTACGCGCTGACCACGCTCATTCTGGAGCTTCCATAAGACCCCATCAGAGGTCCACGGACTGTGATAGATCACACGCCCTTGCAGGTCGTAGATCTCAACTCGCAGCTCTTTGACTAGGAATGCCTGCTGCGGCCGGAAGAGGATCCCGTCGCGCTGCGGCACGGCTTGAATCGCATTGCCCAATGGCTCAAAGTACAGCTCATCGAAGACGTTGCCAAACGCGATATTCCGAATCTCCCCACCGCCAAGCACAATCTGCCAGCCAGGGAATTCTGAATCGGGGCAGATCGGCCCAGTGCGCGGGAAGGTCTGGTACGAGATGACATCCGGGCGCACTTCGCAGACCAGATACGTCCCCGGCGGCAAATTGGTAAATGCGAATTGCCCCTGCGCGTCGGTGACCACAGAGATAGAGATTGGGTTACCCCAGATGTCTGTGCCCGTCAACCGAATGGTGATACCTCTCAAGGTCGGCTCAAGGTTCACGTTTCTATGGCCGTCGCCGTCCAGATCGAGCCACTTGAAGCCGCGAATGATCCCTTGCCCGCTGAGCACTTGCGTTGGCTCGTCGGCTTGGTTATCAGTGGGATCGGGATCGAGCGCCTCGGTTGTCACTTCGGCGACATTGAGAATAGTCCCGATGTTGCTCACCGTCGGCTGGATTGTGATCGTCACCGTCGCGGTGCCGCCGCTGGGAATCGTTCCTAAATTGCAAGTTACAACGCCGGCAACGTGATTGCAAGACCCTTGACTAGAGGTGACCGAGACGAAGATCACTCCAGGAGGCAGCGTGTCGGTGAGCGTAACGTTTGTGGCCGTGGACGGCCCGCCGTTGGTCACGGTAATCGTATACGAGAAGTCCTGACCCACAACTACAGGGTCGATATCATCAACCTTGTCGACGCTGAGATCGGCGACGCTACGAACCTCTGTCTCTTCGGAGTCTTGGTTATTATCGGGATTAGGATCGTTCTCGTCGGCATCGGCCTCAGCGGTGTTGATGATGGTCCCCGGGGTGTTAGGCTGAACAGTGATAGTGATCTCTACGAAACCTCCCACAGGGATAGTGCCCAAGGCGCAGACGACTTGATTGGGTGCGTAGAAGGTGCAGCCAGGGCTGGCTGAGTCAAATGTCACCCCAGGAGGCAACGTGTCGGTAAGGGTGACATTGGTAGCGTCGTTAGGCCCGTTGTTGGTAACTCGGATCGTGTAGGTGAGAAGATCCCCAGCAATGACGGGATCGGGATTATCGCTCTTCTCTACGCTCAAGTCAGCTAAGCCTCGCACTTGTGTGGTCACGCACGAGTTGTTGTTATCGGGTATTGGATCGTCCCCCAGCGGTGGTGCTTCAGCGCAGTTTAAGAGCAACTGCCCGGCAGCCTCGTCTTCGACTATCACCGTGATCGTGATGGTGACGGTATCTCCGGGGTTGAGGACACCTAGATTGCACTCGACGCGATTCAGAACGTTGTCAAACGAGCAAGATCCCTGCGTGGTGGTGACCGAGACAAACTGCACGCCTGCTGGGAGCGGATCGTAGACGATAACATCACCGGACGTTGGATTGGGGCCGTTATTGGTGACGATCACTGTATAAGTCAGGGTCTGGCCGACCTCGACGGGGTCGGGTAGATCGCTCTTGGTGATGCTCACGTCAGCGCCACTGAGCGGCTGGAACTCATAGGCTCCGCTATCGCAACGTATGATGGCGTCGTTGTTGCCGTCTATGGGCCTAGGGAAGCCGCGCTGGTCTGTACCCGGGGGAGGGCAGATGACCTCGTCCACGTGATCGATAGCGGGGCTGCCAGGTAGCAGGGCGTGGGTCTGGGTGGGACCACCGTTGTTTTGCAAAGGACCAAGCAAGGGATCGGTGCTAGTCAAATCCCCTGGACCCGTAAAAGCGCTGTTGCACGTAAAGTCTCCCACAATGTTATACCCGTTTGACACGATGGAACTAGACAAACCGTTGCTACAGTCGCCGCCGCTGACGCTGTAGGCGATGATCGAGCGTTGTATGATGATCTGACCGCTACCGACGTTGCGAATCCCACCGCCTTGGAAGGCATCGTTATTAGCGATGGTGACATGGATGATGTTGATCTGTCCAGCGTTGAAGACACCTCCGCCGATGGCCGCTCTGTTCCCACTAATCGTGGAATTAAGTATCAGGTTGATCCGGCCGCTGCTGGTGACGAAGATCCCGCCGCCGTTGCCAAAATTCCCACGATTGCGGCTGATCGTCGTGCCGATGATAGCATCAATGGTTCCGACGTTGAAGATCCCGCCGGTATTTTGAGTGGCGTAGTTATTGTCGATCGTCGTGTTTTCGATGAGGCTTACGTAGGCTCCTGCGGCAATGAAAATCGCGCCGCCGCTGGTCCCTGCGCCGTTCTCCAGGATCTCACTCGCGCGTATCTCTAGCGATCCCCCAGGAGCAACGTAGATTCCCCCACCTGCATCGCCTGCCAGACAACTGTAGACTCCTATGTTCTCCAGCACGAGAGAGCTCGCGACGTAGATACATCCGCCATCGCCGAAGAACGCATCGGTGCTCCCGTCGGTGATCGTGAGGTCTCTCACGATGACAAAGCCGCTGCGGATATGCAAGGCGCGGTCTATGTCGGCGGCAAAGATGATGGTCTGCCACGGCCCTGCCCCTTGGATGGTCACGTCTTCAGTGATATCCAAATCCCCAGTTTGATTTGCGTCTTCGTTGAAGCCCAACATGCTGAGGGTATGCAAGCCAGGGAGTAGTATGATGTTGTCGTAGCTATTAGAAGGGTCGACGCAGTTGTCAACGGCCGTATTCGTATTAGCCGCTTCGACGGCCTCCCGCAGCGAGCAATCCCCATCGGCGTTGAGTTCGTCGTCCGTGGTTGTCACGGAAATTTGGGCATAAGCGGGCTGAGCCACCCAGAGCCCGAGCAAAACTCCGGCCAACACGAAGAGCGCATATCTGGTCTTCATGGCTAGAACCTCACTTCCAGCTTCGTCGCTACAGCGCCTATGTACTCTGCAGCCACAACAATGGAGCTTGTCAGTTCCAGGGGCCCAAACTTCCAAGAGGCATCGAGCCACGCTTGATAGAAATCCGTGATCAGGTTGAGTAAGATCACGCGCAGTTGGCCACGAAACTCTCCAACTGCCCACATCAGCGTGAGCTTGTGTGTGAGAATAGAATCATTGGTGCAGATCACCAGAGTGATTCCCGTGCAGAACTTGATCTCGCTGCGCACCTGCAGCCCTGGGGGATCGAAGCTCCCTACTAGCTGGTCCAGATAGACCTTCCAGGCGCCGACGGAGTCGGGATAGAACTCCCAGAGGGCTTCGACAGCGGCATCGCCGATCTTCACAGTCGTTGCCAACACGTTGAACTTCGCTGTTAGATCTGGACCTAAGCGCAGCGTGTTGGTGAGCGTCAGATTAAGAGGCTGAATCTGCCCCGTTGCGGTGATCTCCAGCAGACAGATCACTTGAGTAGAGCAGTTCTTCCCCGTCAGGTCGGTCTCTGCAAAGAACTGAAACTCGGCACGAGCGCTGAGCGTGATACCCCAAATCTTCAAATTGCGCAGGAAGAGCTTCTCTTCTTGAGGGGTAAACTCATCCACGACGATCCCGCCGTAGAGGCGCTCTAACGGCTTACACTCAGCGAAGCACTCTAAGCCCTGACGCGCGCCAACCCATGTCTCGCCGCGCACGGTCAGGCCGCTGACGGTCTGGCCCTCGACGCTCAGCACAAAACCCAGGCGAAACTCGGGGGTGGCCGTCCCAAAGTTGGCCGCTATCGTATGCAGAGAGAAGAGCAAGCCCCCGATGGGGAGCGCTATATCAAAGACGCTCTTGCGCAGCGTCAAATCTGCGTCGAGCATATTCCCGTTATCGAAGGCTTGCGCCAGCGCGAGATTCGCTACCGTCGGGTGATAGACCCCAACGTCTTCAAGCAGCCAATACAAATAGCTATCGGGCAAGGGACAATCCCGAAACGGCGGCGTGACATCCCCAGGCACGGCGCGGCGCACGCAGTAACGCAAGTGCGCCAGATCGCTTGTGCGCACGAACTCAATCTCCGTGATGCTGGGGGCGAAGACCAAGATATTTTTGAGAGCCAGCGCTCCTAGTGTTGCTCTGAATGTGAAGGCTTGATACTCCACTCCCTTGAAGGTCAGCACAGACGTGCTGGTGATCTCTAGCCCGCTGATGCTCACGCTGAGCACAACGTCCAGCTCGATCTTCGAGAACCCCAAGTCGACTTTAAGGCAGACGTCTTCGTCTATAAGATCATCGCCGTCGTCGTCTATGCCGTTGGGGGGATCTTCATCCGCTAAGAGATCTCTGTCCTCATCGACATCGCAAGTGGGAGATTTCAAAACAAGATCTAGTTGCATATGACCGCCGATCGGGGCAGAAAGGACGGTAGGAGCTGAGAATATCCCCCCTAGCAAGATACCTAACACAATCACCCTTGCCATAAGGGGCCTCCTTCAAACTTTTTGTAGTATTATACTAACCTATAACCATATTGTCAAGATGATACTCATTTGAAATACTTATAAAAATATATTTTTACTGTGGATTCCTTTCAGAGCGATCTGGTATTATTCAAAGATCATGCAAGGAGCAGAGCCTTTGAGAACTGCATCTGTTGAAAGAGCCCCGTTGAGTCTGGCGCGCATCGTGCGCACCTGGTGGCCTCTGGCAGCCAGCTGGATGCTCATGGGCTTAGAGCTTCCCGCGGTGAGCGCCGTCGTCGCACGGCTCCCAGAGCCGCAGATCAATCTCGCAGCTTACGGCATCGTCTTCGCGATCTCGATGCTCATCGAGTCGCCGATTATTATGTTGCTAGCAGCTTCGACAGCCCTCAGCAAAGATTGGGACTCGTATCTCAAGGTGCGACGCTTCATGATGCAAACGAGCGCGCTCTTGACCGCCCTGCACGTCTTGATTGCTTTCACGCCGTTATATTATTTTGTCGTCGTTGATCTCATTGGCGCTCCAGCTCAGATTATCGAGCCAGCACGCTGGGGGTTGATGCTCATGACCCCCTGGACGTGGTCCATCGCCTATAGACGGTTTCATCAAGGGGTCTTGATTCGCTTTGGGCGCTCGGAAATCGTCGGCTTGGGCACGGTTGTGCGCCTGAGCGCCAATCTGATCGTGCTAGGTGTTGGCTATCTGATCGGGAGCATTCCCGGCATTATCGTTGCGGCCAGCGCCGTCTCGATGGGCGTGATGAGCGAAGCCCTCTTCGTCGGGCGGCGCGTGCGCCCGTGCTTACAGAGACTGCGCCAGATCCCGCCCGATGGAGACCCGCTCACGTTGAGAGCGTTCTTGCGCTTCTACATCCCCCTGGCGCTGACGTCGCTCTTGACTATTCTGGTGCAGCCGATTGGGAGTGCCGCGCTCAGTCGAATGCCAGGGGCTTTAGAGTCGTTGGCGGTCTGGCCGGTCGTTTCGGGACTGCTCTTTCTCTTGCGCAGCATCGGGATCGCGTACAACGAAGTCGTCGTGGCGCTCTTGGGTAAGCCAAGGGCTGAAGAGAGCCTGCGACGCTTCGCCACGATGCTCTCGCTCTCTCTGACAGCGATGCTGCTTCTTGTTACAATGACGCCTCTAGCAGAGCTTTGGTTTGGAGGGCTATCAGGGTTGCTCCCGTCGTTGGCGAATCTCGCGCAATCGAGCCTGTGGTTTGCCCTGCTCTTGCCGGCGTTTAGCGTCTGGCAGAGTTTCTATCAGGGGTCTTTAGTCTACTCTCGCCAGACGCGCGGGGTCACGGAAGCGATGGCGCTCTTCTTAATAGTGAGCAGCGTGATCTTGAGCGTAGGCGTGCTCTGGGGACAGATCACGGGCTTGTATGTCGCACAAATAGCGTTTACGATAGGAGGACTGGCTCAGATGCTCTGGCTTGCGTATCGCTGCCGGAGGGCACAAGGGACGCTATGAGCCTTGAGTGCGTAGGGGTCAAAGACTTTCACGAACTTGATGGCCTGGCTAGTCGTCTTTCTGGGAGTTGGCGGGAGCGAGAACCGTTTGCCAGACCCCCACGAGCACTACAGCTCCTCCGACGATCTGCAGGGGAGTGATCGGCTCGCCCAAGAAGAAGAACGCCAACGCAAACGTCAGCACGGGCACCAAATTGTTGAAGACCGCCGTGCGCGCCGCCCCCAAGCGCTGCACCCCCAAAGACCAGATCAGATACGCCAGCGCTATCGAGATCACGCCCGCGTAGAAGATCACTCCCCACGCTTCGAGAGAGAGCGCCTTCCAGTCTTGCCGACGCACCTCCCCCCAGGCCAAGACCCACAACCCCGGTACCCCCAAAAGCAGCCCCAGCGCCGAGGTCCGCAAGGGCGAGTGGCGCTCCAAGAGACGCTTCTGAAAGACCGTGTACCCCGCCCAGCAGAGCGACGCCAGCAGCGTGAGCGCGTTTCCCATCAGGGGATCTTTGGCCAAGACCCGATGGTGCGCATCGCGCTCCGGCGTGCCCAAGGTCACCAGCACAATCCCCACAAACGCAATCCCAATCCCCAGCCACGTCTTGGACGTGATGGCCTCGACCCGCCCCAGCGCCGCTAGCAGAGCGGCCCACACCGGGATCGTGCTGATCAACAGCGACGAGACCCCCGACGTCGTCAAGTCCAACCCCGTGACAAAGAGCACCTGATAGAAAGCATTCCCCAACAGCCCTACCCCCCAGAGCCTAAGCCAATCGGTCGCAGAGATTCTCCAGCTACCGCGCTCGCGCCACACCCACACCAGCCCCAGCGCCAACGCCGCAATCGTCATCCGCACCGCGTTGAACGCCAACGGCGAGATCTCGCGAAAGACCCATTTCATCAAGATAAAGTTCGTACCCCAAATCCCCACCACCATCAACAGCAGCAGCTCCACGGTCCGCTCGGAACTCCTCGACACGGCGCGATTATAAAAAAACCGCTTGATCCTAGCCACTTGGCTCATATGCTTTGACAAAGCCCTCATAGATACGCTACAATATCGCTCGCTGCTGCTCATATGATAGTGAGATGGACTCTCTGGGTGATTGCGTTGGCGCTCGCGCTGGGACTCTCGGCGTGCACGCGCGAGACTCAACCCCCCAAACCCGCTAACCAACCCCCAGTCGCTGCTTTAGAATTTGAGCCGAAGTGGGGCCAAGCCCCCCTTACGGTGCTCTTCAGCGCAGCCTCTTCTTTTGATCCCGACGGCCAGATCTCCAGCTACGCGTGGGACTTCGGCGACGGCAGCTCCGGCCGCGGGGTCTTCGTAGAACACCAGTACAAGAAGAAAGGCTCGTTCGTCGTCACCCTCACCGTCACCGACGACAAGGGCGCGACCAGCTCCGCCAAGCGCACCGTCTTCGTCATCGAACCCTCAGAGCCACCGCCCTCCCAAGGCCGTACCGATACGGCTCAGAACGACTTTATCGTCTACAGCCGCACGCTTCCAGAAGCCGTCAAGCCCGGCGAGACGTTCACCGTACAAGTGACGATTACGGCAAAGACAGCGCTTAAGGCAGTAGTCGTGAGCGAAGACCTTCCCGATGGGCTTCAACTCGTCTCTGGGGAGCTGCGCGCGGCGCAGTTGAATCTCAGCCCCAATCAGAAGCTTCAGTGGACGTATCAAGTGAAAGCGGGAGCCGCGCCGGGGACGTTCACGATCTCTGGAAAAGCCACGCCCGCTACCGATCAGGGCGCTCAACCGACGCTCGATCTCACCTCGACGGTGCAGATCCGCTAAGCAGCTCTTGATATACCCAGTTGCTTCAGCAGATGACGCGCAACTTGATGCGGGCTGACGGTCTTCTCCCAGACCCGCTCTAGCTGCTCTTCTAAATCCCTCAGTCTCGATCCGTCCCACAGGCGCACGCGCAACTCTTGCTCGATCAGCTCTTGAATAAACGCGCGCAACCGCGCCCGGCGCCGCGCCCGCAACCCCTCTTCCCCCAAAAACGCTCGGTGCTTCTCGATCGCTTCTTTGAGCTTTTCGATCCCCTGATTGGCTGTCGCGACCGTCTGCACAATCGGCGGAAACCAATCACGCATCGCCAGCGAGAGCATCGCTTGAAGATTTCTATAGAAAATATCAGCTTCGCCTTGATCGGCTTTGTTGATGCAAAAAATATCGGCGATCTCCATCAGCCCGGCCTTCATCGCTTGGATCACGTCCCCCGACTGCGGCACCAAGACGACCACGACAGAATCGGCGGCTTGCGCTATATCTATCTCCACTTGCCCCACGCCGATCGTCTCTAAGAGAATCAGATCGAACCCGAAGGCTTCGAGCACGAGTGCGACTTCCTGAGCCGCCTGGGCCAAGCCTCCCAAGCTCCCGCGCGTGGCCATGCTGCGAATGAAGACCCCGTCGTCGTTAGCCACAAGATCTTGCATTCGGATGCGATCCCCCAAGAGCGCCCCTCCGGAGAAGGGGCTGGTGGGATCGCACGCCAAGATCGCTACGGTCTTGACCTCGGCGCGATAGAGCGGGACGAGGCTATTCACTAACGAGCTTTTGCCCGCGCCCGGCGGCCCGGTGATCCCAATCCGATAAGCGTTCCCCGTGCGCGGATAGAGCGCATCGAGAAGCTCCTGATACCCGGGCTGACGGTTCTCTACGATCGTGATGATCTTAGCGAGGGCGATGGGGTCTCTCTCGTGAAAGCGTTGAAGCCAATCGTGGGGAGCGTTCATGGGGAGCCGGCGAGAGGAATCGAACCTCCGACCCACGGTTTACGAAACCGTTGCTCTACCGCTGAGCTACGCCGGCATTCGACGGCTGCATTATAGAGAAAAGCTTCATGGGCTGCAAGCTCTCCCCCAAACCCATTGCGCCACGCGCTAGGATGCTCTAAAATCTAAATCTGTATGAAGATTTGCCGCGGGATCGCAAGGATCTTTCTGATTCTCGGCCTGCTGGGAGCCGCCGGCTGCGAAGGCGCTAAACGCCCTAATGAATTGCATCTCTTCATTTGGGCCAACTATATCAATCCCGAAGTCTATCAGCTCTTTGAGAAAGAGTTTGGGGTAAAGGTCATCGAGGAGAACTTCGACTCCAACGAGACGCTCCACAGCAAGCTGCGCGCCGGCGTCACCGGCTACGACCTGATCACGCCGTCGGACTACAAGGTCGAAGCGCTGATCCAAGAAGGGCTGCTCGCCGAACTCGATCTCTCCAAGATCCCTAATTTTCAGAATATCTCGGCGCGCTTTAAGGGTCTATACTACGATCCTCAGAACCGATACTCCATCCCGTATCTGTGGGGCACGACGGGGATCGGCTACCACGCCGCGCGCCTGCCCGCGCCCCCGACGAGCTGGGGCGATCTCTTCGAGCCGGTGCGCCTGCAAGCCTATGCCCAACGGATCAGCATGCTCGACGATCCCCGCGAGGCCATCGGCGCGGCTTTGAAATACTTGGGCTACTCCCTCAACAGCACCAACCCCCAAGAACTCGAAGAAGCCAAGAATCTCTTATTGACGCAGAAGCCCTATCTGGCGCGCTACGACAGCGAAACGTACGATGACTTCCTGCTGACGGGCGATCTGTACATAGCGCACGGCTGGAGCGGGGACTTCGCCAGAGCGCGCGCTGAAAATCCCGAGATCCGCTACGTGATCCCCCGCGAGGGCGGGGTCATCTGGGCCGATAATCTCGCGATCCCCAAAAGCTCTAAGAACAAAGAACTCGCTGAGAGATTTATAGACTTTCTCCTGCGCCCGGAGATCAACGCCAAGATCGTCAACTTCTTGCGATACCCCAGCACCAACGACGCTGCCAAAGCCTATATACTCCCAGAAATTCTCAACGATCCCGGCATCTACCCCCCTGACGAGATCGTATCTAAGCTCGAATGGCTCCGCGATCTGGACGAGGCTAATGAGCTTTACGAGCGCGTCTGGACCGAAGTCAAAAGCCGCTGAGCGCTATACTAATTCCAACAAGAGCAACTTCGGGTCTTCCAGATAGCGCTTGACTCTCTGGCAGAACGTCGCGCCGGTGTAGCCGTCAATAATACGATGGTCAAACGAGAGCGAGAGCAGCAGCACGTCGCGAATGACGATCTGATTCTCGCGCACGACGGGGCGCTTCTTGATCTCGTGAACCCCTAAGATCGCCACTTCGGGGTAGTTGATGATGGGCGTGGCGAACAGCCCCCCTAGCGCGCCCAGACTCGTGATCGTAAACGTACTCCCCTGAATATCAGCGGGGGTGAGCTTCCCTTGGCGGGCGGTCTCGGCCAAGCGCTGGATCTCGGCAGCGATCTCCAACAGACTCTTGCGGTCGGCGTCGTGCACCACCGGGACGACGAGACCGTCTTCGGTCGCCGTGGCGATCCCGATATTATAGTATTTCTTTAAGACGATCTCGCCTTTGGCGTCATCGAGAGAGGCGTTGAGGATCGGCATCTCTTTAAGGGCTGCGACGCACGCTTTGACAATAAACGGAAGGTACGTCAGTTTGACGCCCTTCTGCTCGGCGAGGGGCTTCATCTGGTCACGCAGGGCTACTAACTCGGTCACGTCCACTTCGTCTACGTAGGTGAAGTGCGCGGCGGTTGTCTTGGACTGGTGCATCCGTTCGGCCATGCGCTTGCGGATGCCGCGCAGGGGGAGGCGCTCCTCGCGGCGGTCGGTGCCGATAGGCGCGGGGGTGTAGGCCGGGGCTGCGGGCTTGGGAGTGGGGGTTGGCGTGGGAGCTGGAGCCGGCGTTGCCGTGCGTGTTGCTGCAAACCGACGCACGTCTTCGTCGGTGATCCGTCCGCCGGGGCCGGTTCCCTGAATCTGGGTTATATCAACTCCCAGCTCGCGGGCGAGCTTGCGCGTCGCGGGCGTGGCCAAGACGCGCGCGGGCGCTGAAGCTACCGTCGCTGTTGGAGTAGGAGCTGCAGCGGGAGTGGGCTGAGCCGACTTAGCTGCCGCCGCGGCGACGGGTTCGCGCTTGGGTTCTGGGCTTGGGGCCGCTCCGATCTCTTCGATCACGACCAACACCGTGCCGACTTTGACCACGTCGCCCTCTTTGCCGTTGAGCTTGAGAATCTTGCCCGCTCGCGGCGCGGGAATCTCGACCGTCGCCTTGTCGGTCATCACCTCGACCATCGGTTGGTCTTCTTTGACGAAGTCTCCCTCTTTGACGAGCCACTTGACGATCTCGCCTTCGTGAACGCCTTCGCCGATATCCGGCAGCTTAAACTCAAAGGGCATCGCAGCACTCCTTTCAGTAGAAAGCTACTCGCTTGATTGCGTTGAGTATGCGTTGGGCATCGGGCAGATAGACGTGTTCGAGCGTGTACGGGAAGGGCGTATCGAATCCCGTGACGCGCACGATGGGCGCTCGGAGAGAATCGAGCGCCTCTTCGGCGATCGTCGCGGCGATCTCCGCGCCGAACCCGCATGTCTTGGGCGCTTCGTGCACGATGACGACCCGCCCCGTCTTCGTCACAGACTCTAAGATCGCGTCGTGATCGAAGGGCAAGAGCGTTCTTAGGTCTATCACATCGCACTCGATCCCTTCTTGGGCAGCAACTTCAGCAGCTTCCAACGCTGTGTGGAGCATCGCGCCGTACGCGAAGATCGAGACGTCGCTGCCTGAGCGAGCGACTCTCGCTCTGCCCAAGGGCACGGTGTACTCCCCCTCGGGGACTTCTTCTTTGATCGCGCGATAGATTCTCTTAGGCTCCATAAAGAGCACGGGGTCGTCGTCGCGCATCGCCGAGATCAAGAGTCCTTTGGCGTCGTAGGGGGTGGACGGGACGACGACCTTTAAGCCGGGGGTGTGACAGAAATACGCTTCGGTGCTCTGGGAGTGATACAGCCCGCCCTTGATGCCGCCGCCGTAGGGCGTGCGGATGACGACGGGGCAGCTGTAGTGTCCGCCGGAGCGCCAACGAAATTTGGCTAACTCCGAGACGATCTGATCATACGCCGGGAAGATAAAGTCCATAAACTGAATTTCGGCGACGGGGCGCAGCCCGTAGAGCGCCATGCCGATGGCCGTGCCGACGATGCCGTTCTCAGCCAAGGGCGTGTCGATGACGCGCTCTGGGCCAAACTCTTGGTACAAGCCGTCGGTCGCGCGGAAGACGCCGCCGACTTTGCCTACATCTTCCCCCAAGATGACGAGATCAGGGTTGCGGCGCATCTCGGTGCGCAGGGCGTCGTTGACGGCTTGGACGAGCGTAAGTAGGGCCATTGGGTTTTTATTCTAGCGCACGGGGGAGCGCGCTGCAATCAGCGAGCCGCCAGCAGCACGACGACGATGCCCTCGCCGTGCTCCAGCGCGGTGAGGGCCTTCCCTAGAAGGGCGCCCTCGCACGTCTGGGCGCTCTCACAGCGCATCGCATAGCCGGGCTTGGACGCGCTGGTCAGCAAGTCCCCCGGCCGAATCGGCCCGTTCTCCGCTGTCGCTTTGACAGGGACGCGCCCCAGCAACGCCAAGAGCGCTCGCCCTTCGAGCGAGGGGTGCGCCCCCAAAATCACCCCCGGCTGCGTCGCGACCACCCCAGCGATCAGCGGGCTGTAGGGCGTGCGCGCCTTGCGATAGCGCTTGGGATTCTCGGGGTCGATCTCGACGACGTCGCCGGGTTCTACGGCTTCAGAGACGAGCACGTACTCAGCGACGTCAGCGCCCCCCGCCAAGAACGCCCCATCAGCGTA
>JANXAU010000069.1 GCA_025061735.1 Candidatus Bipolaricaulota bacterium | reverse complement strand
GGGAGTGTTTCAGAAATTCGAGATCATAACCGGAGAAGACGTCCATGCCAACCTCCTTCTGTCTCCTCATGCTGCTCGGATGATCAACCCCTACGCACCAGATAGTAGCAGATAAGACCCTGCAAGTCAGTGATCTGAGTTACAGAAACGAGGCTGTCGCTGAAGAGCGCCGGAGCGTAATGGGCGTTACAAAGAATCTGCTGCCAGCTCCTACTTCGCCGTATAGAGCTTGCATCCGCTTCTACTCGCGTGCTATACTAGCATAACTTATGAGAACGTACATCTTCAAGGTCGTCATCGAGGAGGACCCCTTCGAGGATGGGCGCATGGCCTACTTCGCCTCCGTGCCCGCCCTCCCCGGCTGTCACACCTGGGCCTATACCAAAGAAGAAGTGCTAAAAAATATCCAAGAAGCCGTACAGGGGTATATAGAGACTCTGGTTCAGTTAGGTAAACCAATACCAACTGATCCGGAAGTCCAAGTGTATGATGAACCCCTCGTCAGCGTGGCATTGTCCACAGCACCATGACGCTACCCCAAGCACTCAAGAACCTCACAGGGCGGAGGATGGTGCGGGCACTCGTGCGTGATGGATTTCGCCAAGTTCGACAAAAGGGGAGCCATCGCTATTTCTACCGAGAGCGAGATGATCGGCTTGTCGAGGTCGTCTTTCACAAGGAGAGCGATACTTTCTCGCCCAAGGCCCGCAAGGCGATGATCGAGGCTGCTGGGTGGAGCCTCGCCGATCTCAAGCGTCTGAGACTCATCCCGAAGCGCGATCCTTAACGCCGCTTCCGCATCTTCATGGTTCCGTGATTCACAAGCTCTTGATGTCTATCTTATAGAGCTTCTTCTCCGCGCTGTCGGAGACCCACAAGAACTGCCCGTCCCACGCCAACCCCGCCGGGTCCATCCCCGGCGCGTCGTACTCGCCCAGGACTTGACCCCCACGCGGATCGAGCTTGTAGAGCCTGCCCCCACTGTCGGAGTGCCACAGATGCTGCCCGTCCCACGCCAACCCCGCCGGCGCATCCCCTGGCGCACCCAAAGACTCTAACACTTTGCCCGTGATCGGACTGATCTTGTAGATCTTCAGCGTATCCAAATCCGCCACCCACAGATCGTTCCCGTCCCACGCCAGCCCCGTCGGCACCGCCCCCGGCGCCGCCAGACTCTTCACAACTTTCCCCTCTTCAGGGTCTATCTGCAAGAGCTTCCCTTCCATCCCGTCCACCAGCCACAGGGTCTTGCCGTCCCACGCCAAGCCGTCGGGGATCTCCGTGGGCGACGGCAGCGACGCTAAGACAGCCCCTGTCTGCAGGTCAATCCGATAGAGCTTCAGATCGAGCGCATCGGCGACCCAGAGGGCCTTGCCGTCCCACGCCAAGCCGACGGGACTCGGCCCCGGCGCAGTAATAAACCGCTCTTGCACCTCTTCGATCACTTGTAGAGATTTCTCGGCACTGCCCATGCGGTTCTTATTGTCTTTGACCGTCAGCTTGACGAGATAGCGCCCGGCCGCGCCGTAACGGTGAATCACGATCGGGCCTTCGTCGCTCGCCCCGTCGCCAAAGTCCCACCGATACTCGATCAGCTCTCCGTCGCTCGCCTTGGAGTTGGAAGCGTCGAAGACCACGTCTTCGCCAACTTTAGGAGAAGTCGGGCTGAAGCTGAACTCAGCTACGGGATTTTGATCGGTCTTCTGCTGAGCACAACCGGCTGTTCCAAGAGCGATCCCCGCTACGATCACCAGAGAGAGCCACCGTATCTTCATCTTGGTTCTCCTTTCTTGAAAAAGCCCGAAAAAAGAGCTGACAGCGGATTCCAGTAACGGACTAAGCCGATCATACTGAAAATCTGCTTCATCCGCTACCGAAATCCGCTGTCAGCTTCCGCGTGGGTCGTTAGCGCAGAACGATCAGTTTCTCTAACTGGCTCTGATGCCAACGGCCGTCGGGGCCTAGGGCCGTCACGGTGTAGAGATAGACGCCGTTGGGCAGTTGAGCGAGTTCGGCTTCGCTCAGGTGCACGGTGGCACCCGCCGCTGAGGCCGTCAACACCGGCGCGCCGCTGAGCGAGAAGATCCTTACTATTGTCTCAGCGGCGCGAGCCTCGGCGACTCGGAACTCCAGACGCCCCGAGCGCATCTGCGCGCTCGCGCGCACCCGATCTGCACTCAGCTTCTCACGGTCGGAGAGCGTTACGACGCTGTAGAGACTGTTGTTGAGCTTTCTCAAACCCGCAGCGGCTTGAGCGATCCAGCGCACATCGGTCGCATCTATCACGCCGATGGGCGGAGCCACGTCGGCGGCCTCTTCTTGCTCTGGGGCCAGCGTCTCCAACCCCAAGACAAACCGAGCTACCAAGCGCGCATCGCTCATGGTCACGACGTTGTCTTTGTCTACGTCGCCCTTGAGCAGCTTGATCGTCACGCGCCCGGGCATAACATCGGGGATGAGATCGCGCCCGTCTTTGTCTCGAAAGACATCTACGATTTCGATGCCGTCTTCACTTTCTATTAACAGATCAACAGAGACGCCCACGGGAGCGTCGGGCGCTTTGTCTATCTCGATCTCAGCGATGACGCCCTCGTTGAGGGCCGTGCGCCCCGGCTTGAGCGTCACCGTGAACTGCGCCCGACCAGCAAGGCTGTCAATGTTGACCGAATTGACCGTATACGGGCCGACGCCCTTGATGCTCAAGATCTGAATGATCTCCGGGTCGAAGACGATGGCCGCATCGGGGCCGATCTGGACTTCGCCCAGCCCCGGCGCCGGCACAAACCGCACCGAGACCGGAATCTTCGTCTTGCCCACAATCGAAGCCGAGCCGATCATCAACAACGGCGGCGGCACCTTCACGACCAATTGATTTTGCGCGACCACCGGCATCGGGGTCTCGATCGCCGAAGAACCCTCGCCGGGGTCGGTCAGATCGTCGCGCACCACCAGCTCTACCGACGTGCGCAGGGTATCGCCATCGGCCAGCCCCACGGGCGCTAGATCAGCGACGATATAGAAATGCTCTTCGCTGCCGTCGTTGACCCGTGCCAAGCGCCGACCGCCGTCGCCAAAGACGACGCCCTGCTCTAAATTGGGCGAATGCACCGTAGCGAGCAGCTCGTCCTCGGGCTGCCACCCCGGGGGCGTGCGCGGGCTCTCACGATATAATCTCAATCTCAGGATTCTCTCGCTGGGGATCGTCCCGCCGACCTTGCGCACGGTCACCGTGCGGATGAGCGTGGGGAACTCATCGGGAATGGCATCGCTCGAGGCACCGGGATCGGAGACGGCGAACTCTTGCAACACAACGGTATCGCCGGGATGAGCCGTGCGGGCAGGGGTCTCATCAATCACGTCGGTCTGTTGGCGCCCACTGGTCGCCGTGATGCGAATAAAGCACGTGAGAGCGCAGCCCAGCTCCGGGGGCAACCCCGCGTCGGCGTTGAGAATGGGCAGCGCCGTCGCGGGATCGATCCGCGAGCTGACCGGCGGCCCGCCCAACAGGCCATCCCCTACCGTCAGATCGAAACTCGTGCGCAGCGTCGCGCCATCGGGCGCGTCGTTGGCAAAGTCGGCGACTACATAGAACTGCACAAGCCCGTTGTTGGGTACCAAGACCAATAACTGATTGGCTTGGCCGAAGACCACTCCCTGAGTCAGGCGCGGCGCGTTGACCGATCCCAAGAGACGGTCGTTGGGCAGATTGAACTCCCCGTCGCCGTCGTCCATATAAAGCCTAAGAGCGAGCACAAAGTGATCTTCCAGCGTGCCGCCGATCTTCTTGATCGTGACCGTCTCGATAGCCGTGGGGAAGCTATCGGGGGTCGTGTCGCCGCGGGCACCGGGGTCGGCCACGGTCACGTCTTGGATGACCACGAAAGTTTCACCGGGGTTGGGGATGGGATTGACGTTCCCCAAGTTAGAGTTAAAGACGTCGGTCTCGTCGTCGCCGCGGGCTTGCCCCCACGCCATCGGAGCTAACGCTCCCAAGAAGACCGAGAGCAGCAGCACGGCCACGACACGAATTCTCTGAACACCGTACGTACCCACGCGCTCGAACCTCCCTTCGGGTCTCTCTCGCATCGCTTGCTTCATAGTGATAACCTGCCTTCTGCGCTGGTTCTGGGTTCTATTCTAGCTTCTCTAAGGCCGATCTGTAAGTGACTCAAGTCACGCGCCGGGCGTAGCCCGCGTCACCGCCGCACGACGAGTTTGTTCATCTGCCGGATGAGCACTCTTCCGTCGGCGGTGCGCACCGAGAGCGCTACAAGATAGACGCCGTTGGCGACCAGCCCGCCCAAGCTGCGCTGCAAGTCCCAGCGCAGCGTCTTGCTCCGGCTCTCGTCTTGATAGATCTTGCGCCCTTGCAGATCGAAGATCTCTACCGCGAGCGTCGCTCCCGCGGGGAGCCGCCCCACGCCGAACTCGATCGCTCTTGTCCGTCCCGAAGAGCCGGTCAGCGCGACGATCTGCGCGCGAGCGCGCCGCAACGCAACGCTCAAGAAGGCGCTCGTGGGGATGGGGTTCTGCAGGCAGAACATCTCTCTCTGCACGCCGACGGCAAACTCCGCGATCCAGCGGACGTCTGTGACGTCAATGTTCTCATCGGTGGGCTGGCACGGCTCGCGGACGTCGGCGGCCCAGCGCGAGGGCGCGTCTAGATCGCGCAACCCGACAATAAACTCAGCGGCTAACTTCGCGTCTATCAGATCGACGTCGCCGTCGTTATCTACATCGCCTTTGCGGCGCGTCGGCGGCGGGGGCGCCTCTTCCGCCGTAATCTGCACTTGATCTGCTCCGGTCGCGCCCCGAGGATCTCTCACGACCAACTCGATAGTGTAAACCCCAGCCACGTCGGGGACGAAGGTGGCGCGCACGGTCTCAGCGCCGGTGAGCGTCGCGGTGCTGCCCTCGGGAGCCGTGACGATGCGCCACTGATAACGCAACGGCTGGCCTTCGGGGTCGCGCGACCGCGAGCCATCCAGCGTCACCGTCTCACCGACGCGCACGGTGCGATCCGGCCCGGCATCGGCCGTCGGCGGCTGGTTGGGCGGGCCAAACCGACTCCCGTAGAAGATATACGCTTCGCCGGAATCGGTGCGCAGGTTCTCTGGTCCATCGGCATTGAGCGCGCCTAAGATCACCTCGGCTAAGCCGTCGCCGTCTAGGTCGCCCGCGATCGTCGCGCTGCCCAGACGGTCATCGGCCCGCCGGCCATAGAAGAGCGCCGCGATGGGCGCGTCCTTGGCGCGCAGATCTATCGCACGGGGCATAGGACTCTGCCCCAAGATCAGATACGCTTCCCCGGCGTTCAAACGTCTATTCTCTGGGCCGTCGGCCGAGTCGGCTCCTAGCACTAAATCTGCGTAGATGTCATCAAACGTCGGCCCGCCGACCCTCCCAGACGCCACCGCGCGCCCCAACCGATCCCCCGCGTCGGCCCCGTAGATCACAAGATCCGCGCCTCCGAGCGCTAGATCTATCACTCCCGAAAGCCCTCCTCCCAAGAGCAGATAGACCGCGCCGGCGTCGGGGCGCGCACCGCGCACGCCGTCGTGCCCCGGCGCGCCCATCACGAGATCAAGAGTGCCGTCGCCGTTGACATCGCCCAGCGCTACCGAGACCCCCAACGCATCGCCGGGGTTAGCGCCGTAGATATGCACATCGGGGGATTTTCTGGCTAGATCCAAAGACGCGGGCAGCGTCGCTCTCCCAAAGACGATATAGACCTCTCCTGAGTTGTTGCGCCCGTTGCCCGGCCCGTCTGCCTGATGCGCCGCGGCGATCAGGTCGTCAAAGCCGTCGCCGTTGACGTCGCCGCTGGCGAGCGCGTTGCTCAACTGATCCAGCTCGTTGCGCCCGTAGAGCGTGAAGTCAGCATTGCGTCGAGCGAGATCTATCGTGCGGGGCAGCGAGGTGCTGCCAAAGATCACATAGACGTGGCCGGAGTTGGGCTTATCGTTGCGCGCGCCGTCGGCGTCGATGGCGCCCATCATCAGATCGGGAATGCCGTCGCCGTTGAGATCACCCGACGCAACCGAATACCCCAAGCGATCTCCGGGGCGCTCCCCGTGCACCGTGAGGTCCTGATCGCCATCGAGAATGTCATAGATCTTATTGGGGCTTGGGCGCCCGTAGATCACATAGACCGCGCCGGCGTCGCGTCGCCGCGGTTCGACCCCATCGGGGCCATCGGCCCCCATCGCACCGATGATCAGATCTAGACGCCCATCGCCGTTGACGTCCCCAACGGCCACCGAGCTGCCCAACTGATCCCCCGGACGCGCACCTTGAACCATCATATCAGCGTGCAGGCGCGCCAGATCATAGACGGACTCAAAGCCCTCGCGCCCGTAGATCACATAGACCTTACCCGCATCCCGACGGTTGCCCTCTTCGACGTCAGCGGCGGGATCGCCTAAGATCAAATCCCCGAGGCCATCGCCGTTGAGATCGCCGACGGCGATCGAGTTGAAATCCGTCAAGAAGTCCTTGGCGTTGGCCCCGAAGATGGTCACATCTTGGTTGAGATCGGCGATGTCGAGCACGACCGACCCCGTCGCGCCCGCCAGCCCTCCGCCTACCAGCAGAGAGCCTAGCAGCACCAGAAAAAAAACTCTAGAACGCGCCGCGCCACGCACGGCATCCAATACGGATCTCACGTTAACCTCCTTCTCTCTTCTTTCACCAAGCCAAAAATCCCATGAGCGCATAGAGAGCGTGCGCTCCATTCTACCAAAGAGCCTTCCCTCAAGTATGTGATCTGAATTACGAACTAATCAATCCCTTGTGCTTTCTGGAGTCTTCCAGAGAAATCCACATAGATCGTCTTCCATTCGGTATATTCTTCGATCGCCGTCCAGCCCGACTCGCGCCCCCCGTTGCCCGTCTCTTTCACCCCGCCAAAGGGCAAGTGCACTTCAGCTCCAATCGTCCCGCTGTTGATATAGGTAATCCCCGCTTCGATCTCCTCCATCGCGCGATGGGCTTTATTAATATCTTGTGTATAAATAGACGAAGACAGCCCAAACGATGTGTGATTGGCCAAGCGGATCGCGTCGTCGTAGTCTTTGGCCTTGCAGACAGAAAGCACCGGGCCGAAGATCTCTTCTCGGAAGATCGTCATCTCGGGGGTCACGTCGGCGAAGATCGTCGGCTCGAAGAAGAAGCCCTTGGCCAACGCTCCGTCCTTGGCGATCCGACCGCCACAGAGCAACTTAGCCCCTTCTTTCACGCCCAGCTCGACGTAACGCGCGATCTTCTCCTGCGCCGAACGGTTGACCACCGGGCCGACGTCGGTAGCGGGATCGAGTCCGTTGCCCAAGCGCAGCTTCTTCGTCCGATCTACGAGCTTTTCTAGGAGCTTCTCGTAGACGCCGTCTTCAACGATTAATCGCGAGCAGGCCGTGCATCGCTGTCCCGTCGTCCCGAAGGCGCTCCACAGAATCCCTTCTATGGCGAGGTCGAGATCGGCGTCTTCTAGGACAATAATGGGGTTCTTGCCCCCCATCTCTAGGTGCACTCGGATCAGCTTGGCTGCGCCATATTGATAGATCGCGCGGCCCGTCTCGGTAGACCCCGTGAACGAGATCATGTCGATCTTGGGGTGTTTGGCCAAGGGGATGCCAACGTCGTTGCCGCCGCCGAAGACCAGATTCACCACGCCCTTGGGCAAGCCCGAAGCCTCCAAGATCTTGACGAGTTCGTAAGCACATCGGGGGGTATCGGTCGCGGGCTTCCAGACGACGGTGTTGCCCGCCAAGATCGCCGGGAAGATCTTCCACGCCGGGATCGCAATCGGGAAATTCCACGGAGTGATGACCCCCACGCGTCCCACGGGACGACGCATGCTGAGACAGTGTTTGTTGGGCAGCTCCGAGGGGGTCGTATGCCCGAAGAGCCGGCGGCCCTCGGCCCCGATATAGTACGCCATGTCGATCGCTTCTTGAACATCGCCGCGGGCTTCTTTAAGGACTTTCCCCATCTCGCGGGTCATGATCTGAGCCAGCTCCTCTTTGTGGCGCTTGAGGCGCTCGCCGATCTCAAAGAGCAGTTCGCCGCGCTTGGGCGCGGGAACCCGACTCCACTCCCTAAACGCCCGATCGGCGGCCTCTACGGCTCTCTCGACGTCGCGGGCATCGGAAGCGGGGAACTCGCCCAGCTCATCAGACGTGTCGGCGGGATTGAACGATGTGAACGTCTTGCCCGTAGCAGAGTCAACCCATTCCCCGTTGATGTAATTCTTGAAGAGCATGACGGGCACCTCCTATCCTTGCTGACAGCAGATTTCGGTAGCAGATTACACAGATTATACTTAAAAATCAGCTTAATTAGCTACCCGAATCTGATGTCAGCTTATTTAAGTCACCCGCAGCTCTTCAAAGAACTTGGTCAGCTCGATGAGCGGGCAGCCCTGCTCGTCGGCGATCGTCTGTTTGGCTGGAGGCCGCTCGCGATAGAACGGGATGCGCTGCTCGACGCGGGCCTCATAAGACGGCGTGGTCTCGTTCTTCAGCAAGACCCCGATGGGGATGCGGTCGCCCCATTCGAGTGCCTTCTCGATAAAGCGATTGATCTTGGCTTCGACTTCGGCTTGGCTCATCCCTTCTTTGATATAGGGGTCATAGCCCTCTTCTTCGAGCTTATAGACGCGGGGGAGGGCCTTGCCCGTCTGCGGGTCTTTGCGGTCTTCGCCGCCGTACCATTCGCGGGTGTTGATGTCGTTATACGTCGGGCAGGGCTGCAAGACGTCAATGAACGCTGAACCGTGATGGGCGATCGCTTGCTTGATGGTGCTCACCAAGTGCTTGATATCATACGCATAGCTGCGCGCGATGAACGTGTAGCCTGCAGCGAGCGCCAGAAAGAGCGGGTTGACCCCTTGATTGATATTGGGCTGTGGGAGCGACTTCGTCTGCATTCCCAATTTCAGAGTGGGCGAGGCTTGGCCTTTGGTCAGCCCGTAGACGCCGTTGTTGTGCAGAATATAAGTGATATCTACGTTGCGGCGGCCGGCGTTGACGAAGTGTCCCGCGCCGATCCCCAGGCCGTCGCCGTCGCCGCCTACGGCGATCACCGTGAGATCGGGGTTGGCGAGCTTGGCTCCGGTAGCGTAGGGCAGGACGCGCCCGTGCAGCGTGTGAATCCCGTACGTATTAATATAGTGGGGAGTCTTGCCGGAGCAGCCGATCCCTGAAAAGACCGCGACGCGATGGGGGTCTAAATCTAACTCGGCGAGGGCCATCTGCACGGCGTTCAGAATGCCGAAGTCCCCACAGTTGTGGAGCGTCGCGCACTCGCTGACGTAGCTGTGCACCTCTTCGACTTCCAGATTCCAGACAGGCCCATCATACTCAAACGTCTCAATCTTCGCCACCGGGACCATGACGAAGTTCTGACCGACGATCGTCGAGGGCGGCTTGCCCGCAGAGCGCTTAGCATGGCGCTTAAGTTCTAAGATCTCCCTCAAGCGTGTGACGTCGCGCTGGCTGGTGACAAAGAGCGTATATGCTTCGCGATGGCCGGGGCGAGCCGGCTCGGTGTAGACCGACGGCACGATCCCCTGACGCAAGAGCAAGATCTTCAGTTGCTCGCGCAGCTTCTTGGAGATCGTTCGGTAGCTGGCTCTGGCTCGCGTCGGGTGGATCCAGCCATCGCCGCGCCACAGCCCCTTCAGCAACTCGCGCTGCTGCTCTGGGGGCAACAGCATCAGCTCATGGGGGATCTGCTTATTCGCCGCTCCGTCGCCAAACCATTCTTTGAAAGCCCGCGCTAAGCGCGAGGAGTGTATATACAGCTCTACGGTGTTTCGCTTGGGCTTCTCTAGCTTGAAGACACGCAATCCAAAAAGTCGCGTTATGATTCTCTCTATCTCGTGAACGAAGGCCTGCTCTTTCTTATGAAAAGCGAAGCAGATGCTTGCTTCTAGGTGATCTTTCGCCGCAGAGCGATGGTCTATCCACCCTTCGGCTATGTAATACCCGGCGAGACGCAAAAATTCAGGGGTGATGGGGATACTCCCCGGTAGCGGGGCGCTGCGCCGATCTTGAGATTTTCTCTCTAGAAGCGGCAGCGCTGTTACAGAGAGGACCTCGGAAGGGATGGGATACGCGAGATAATCACCCTTCTTGATCTGATCTGCTCGCTCCCACGTCAGATCAAACCGATCGTTGTGGCGTTTGGGATGGTGGCGCTTGGCGATCAAGACGGGGTGCTCTGGCGTCAAGACCGTCTCTCCTAAGCACTTGGCTCGGATTCTGTACATCGGTCCCTGATGCCGATGGCTGAAGACCTCTGTCACGCGATGGTAGTGCCCATCCCATCCCAGCACGCGATCTCCCTCTTGGATAGCTTCAATGGGCTTGACGTCGGGATTCGTATGAATGAGCGAACCCGGCAACACACACCCCGGACACCAATTGTTGTGCACGGGAGTCTTGAAATCTTGCGGCTTACGCGCCATGCGTCAACACCATCCTTCGCAGGGCCCGGCCCAATAGAATTTGTTTGACGGACTGATAGACTTCATCCATGGTGATCGGACGCCCGTTGAATTTGAGAATGAGATGATCCATCGCGATCCCCGTCGCTTCGCGCACCAGCCCGGCAAATTGCCCCGAGTAGTTGTTCTCAATGCACGCGCGACGCTTCGCTCTCTCCAAGAGCTTTTTGAGATCGTCGCTGGGCAGTGGGGAGAGGAGCCGACACTGCGCAAAGCAGACGGGGAGCTTCTCCGCCCAGAGAACTTCGAGAGCGTCTAAGATCGCGCCCTTGGGCGACCCCCAACTGATCAGCATCAGTTCGGCATCCGGATCTCCGAAGATATTGATCTTCTCTTCAAGCGGGATCTCGCGAGCTGCTATCTCTAACTTCTTGGCGCGCTTCTCCATCATCTGGATGCGCTCGACCGGGTCTTCGGTGATATGGCCCCACTCGTCGTGCTCGTCGCCGGTGTTCCAGAAGATTCCCCCGGGGGTGCCCAGCGCCGTGCGCGGCGAGATCCCCGTCTCGGTGTAGAGAAAGCGCTTGTAGTTGTCTGTCTGGGCATCGTGGAGCAGCAGCCCGCGCTCGATGCGCGCGCGCTGAAGATCGTAGGGCTTCTGAGTCTGGCTGCTAGAGGCGATAGATTTATCTAACAGATGGACGACGGGGAGCTGATACTTTTCAGCATAATTGAACGCTCGGATCTCGTCGTAGAAGCACTCTTCCAAGTCGCCCGAAGCGATGACGATGCGGGGGAACTCGCCGTGGCCGGCGTGCAGGACGAATCTCAGATCGCCCTGCTCGTGACGGGTGGGCATACCGGTGCTGGGACTGCCCCGCTGATAGAGCGTCACTACTACCGGGACTTCGTTGATCCCCGCCCAGCCCAGGGCTTCGACCATGAGCGAGAACCCCGGCCCGGAGGTGCTCGTCGCGGCGCGTGCTCCGGCGAGCGCTGCCCCTGTGGCCATCGTTATAGCAGCGATCTCGTCCTCGGTCTGCACAACCAAGATTGCGCCGGTGCCGTCGCGGGTCTCGAAGAGTTCGTGAGATTCTAAATAGACGCTCTCGTCGGTGGCCGGGCTGATGGGATAGTAGGTCTGCATCGTGCAGCCCGCCGCAAGTTTCCCCAGCGCTACGGCCTGAGAACCCGTGATGTACAGACGGAACTCGGTCGTCTGGAGCGGCTCTAGCTGAATAAAAAAGTCTTGCTTAAACTTCTGGGCGACGTACTCATACGCGAGATTGCACGCTTTTAAATTTGCTTCGACGACCTTCTTCTTGCCGTGAAAGATGTTCTCGAGAGCTTGCTCTAGGAACTTGATCTCGTACCCCAAGATAGCGCACGACGCCGCGACGGCCATGGCGTTGGCCATGCGCTTGGCCTGAGCGAGCTGGGTGAGCTGCCCGCCGGTCATCTTCTGTAAGAGTTCATCGAACGGGATGGGATAGAGTTTCACGCCGCGAGATTCTGCATCTTGGAGCATCCCGCCCATAGTCACGGGGAGATTCTTCGAGGAGAGATATCTCTCGATGTCGTGGCGCGCGCGGTGCTCCAGCGCCGCGACTTTGCTGAGCGGGGTTTCGGTCAGCTTGGGATCATAGACGATGGCACCGCCGGGTACGACGCTGGGGGCGTGAAGAAAGACCGTCTCGGCGTCAGAGCTGACCAAGACGTCGGTATGCGAGCGCGTGGCGCGCACCGGGCGAGCGCTCACCCGGACTTGATAGTAGCTGTGCTCCCCCATAATGTTGCTGTAGTATTCGCGCTGACCGTACACATGGAGTCCTCCAAACGCGCACGCCTTAGCAAAGAGGTTGGCGGCCGAATCCACACCGCTGCCCTGAGCCCCCCCGATCAGCCACGCCAAATCGTTCACCCGCTGCATAGATCTCCTTTGAATAGAGAGACTGAATGCCTCGTAAGATACAAAAATTCCGCGCGCGGTGCAAGCTAGCGCTTGAGTGCGTCAAAGTTCTTCTGGACTTGCTCCCAATCTAAGTTTTTGAAGAACGCTTCTATATATTGGGCTTTGGCCGCGCCGTAGTCGATAAAGAACGCGTGCTCGAAGACATCCATGGCTAAGATGGGGGTAGCGTTCCAGACGGGGAACGTGTTCTGTTCATCGCCCAAGGCGTTGAAGAGCCGCTTCCAGTCGTGATCCCACGCCAGCCACGCCCAGCCGCGCGCGGCCATCCCTGTCGCTTTGAAGTCTTGCTCCCAGCGCTCGTAGCTCCCGAAGTCTTTTTCGATCTGGGTCAAGAGCGCTCCTGTGGGCCGCCCGCCCTTGCCCCCCAAGTGCCCAAAATAGAGTTCGTGATTCTTCACTCCCCCAATCGCCCGCGTCAGGTCAACCTTGAGTGCCCGCACTAAACTATAAGTAGGATTAGCGGCTTTAAAGTCGTCCGCCGTGAGCGCCTCGAGCTTCTCCATCACTTCGTTGTACTTGTTGACGTACCCTTGGTAGAGCTTATAGTGCTCTAGCTGAGTCTTTTCGGAGATCCCGTCCATCTTGTGCAGCGCGGGCTTCTTCTCGGCCCAGTTGATCGCGGTGAGCTTCTGGAACGGCATAGCGTCTCTCCTCCTCACTGCATTCAGTTTAGATAGTAAACTCTTGCTGAAGTAGAGAATATCAGAAAAAGACCGGAGGCGCAAACGCCCGGCTCCCGTTGGGGGAGCCGAGGAGCGCGGGCGGACCGTTTTCGGGGCAGCTTTAGTTGGGGGAGACGGTGGCGCCGAAAACGGTCCGATAGAAGGAGGTTAGGTCAAGGAGGTGGTCTCTAGCGCAGCGTCGGAGCGACGAGCAAGAGCTTCGCTTCGACCTTGGTGGTCTCGTCGCCGACGTCGAACGTCAGCGTGTGCACCAGCCCGCTGATCGGCGAGCGGACTTCGAGCTTCTTCAGTTCGGCCTGGAGCCGCTCGCGCTCTTTGGCGTTCTTGGTGCGCGCGATCTCGTTCATCAACGCTTCGAACTTGATCTGATCTTTGATGGCGAGCAGCGCGCCCTCGGCGACCATCATGCCCTGCGTGGCGAAGAGTCGGCTGGTGCCGTTGGCCATCTCGAAGCGCACGGTGACCAGAGTCGGCTCCGGCTCGTCGCTCACCGCTCCGACGGCGACCGTCTCGCGGCTGATCACCCGCTCTTCGATCTCCACTTGGCGGGCCGAACCGGCGATCAAGACGCCCTGACGGATCCATTGATAGTCTTTCACGGTGACACCAAACGCGTCGGCGATCACCGTGAGCTGAGCTTTCTCATTCGGGCGCACGCGCCCGTTGCTGAAGATCACCACGTTGCTCTTGAGCACGGGCGTGATGCTCCTAAACGGCTCGCTCTTGAGAAGCTGTAGACTAGAAGGCGCTCTCTTGAACTCGATCTGGAGGCCATCGGCCTCGACGCCGGTGTCGTTGGTGAAGCTGAGCGTGAGCTGTCGTCCGGGCTGAGAGGTCACGCCGGCGGAGGCCAAGTCGTCGGGACCGGAGCGCGGGGCGAGGATCGGCCCGGCGGCCATCAGCGCGGCGATGGGGATGACGACCGCAAGCGATGTCAGAATCCTTCTGGTGTTCATCGTTCTCCCCTCCTTCGGTGGAGAATGGCGACGGACTATATAGCCAAAAAAGAGAAGGGGGGTTTCACGGAAGAGCTAAGTATTGACGGGGGCTGTTTGGGAACGGGAGAGAGAGCAGCGTGGGCAGAGGCCGTACAAGACGAGCTGGCGGCGCTGCACCGAGAACCCGGTGCGCTCCAGCTCGCGCAGGTGCAGCCCCAGCGAAACTTTTAGATCGTAGACGCGTCCGCAAGCGTCGCAGAGAAAGTGTTGGTGGTCATCGGTGCGGAAGTCGTAGCGGGCCGGCCCGTGGGCTACGGTGATCTCTTTCACCAAGTTCTGGGCCACGAGCCATTTTAGGTTGCGATAGACCGTGCCCAGACTGATGTGCGGGAGCTGGCGCTTGACCTTGAGATAGATCTCTTCGGCGGTGGGATGGCGAGAGTCCCCTTGCAGGGCGGCGAAGATCGCCCGGCGCTGCTTGGTCATGCGAGGCTGTGCTTGCATAGTACTATTGTAATGCAAGCGAGCGCTCCTTTTCAAATCGGTCGGCTTTTCGATTGTTTGACAGACTTCTGTAGTCGGAGTTAAAATAAGCCATCTCTGCTTGGAGGGAAAGAGCTATGGAGCTTCATCAGAAGGCCCCCGATTTTACGACCAAGGCCAGCGATGGCGAGCGCATCGAAGATTTCACGCTGAGCAAGGAGCTGGGGAAAGAGCATATAGTGCTGGCGTTCTTCCCCTTGGCGTTTACGTCGGTCTGCACCAACGAGATGTGTCAATTTCGTGATCAGATGCAACAGTTTCACCAGCTCAAGGCGCGCGTCTACGGGATCAGCGTGGACAGCCCCTTTGCGCTGAATGCGTTCATCAAGGCGAATGGGCTGAAATTCAAATTGCTCAGCGATTTCAACAAGGAGATCAGTCGTGCTTATGGGGTGCTCTACGAAGACTTGATGGGCCTGAAGGGGGTCGCCAAGCGCAGCGTCTTCGTTTTAGACAAGAATGGGATTCTGCGCTACAAGTGGGTAAGCGAGGACCCGAAAGTGCTGCCCAATTTTGATGAGATCCAGAAAGTCTTGCAGGGGCTGGGCTAGTTGGGCTGCGTCAGCTCGATGTGGAAGAGCTTGGGCCAAAGTTTTCCGGTCACGAAGAGACGATCCCCTTGGGCGTCATAGGCGATGCCGTTGAGCACGTCTTCGCGGCCCGTGCGCTCCTCGGGTTTTAACAGATCCGTCAGGTCTATCCATGCCTCGACCTGGCCCGTCTCTAACGAGATGATCGCGATCCGGTCGGTCTGCCAGATGTTCGCATAGACTCGCCCCTTGATGAACTCTAGCTCGTTGAGGCGCACCACGGGCTTGTCGTGCTCTTTGACGGTCACGCGCCCGATCTCTTGGAGCGTCTCGGGATCGAGAAAGTAGAGATTGGCCGAGCCGTCGCTCATGATGAGCTTCTGGCCATCGTGGGTGATCCCCCAGCCCTCGGTGGCGTACGAGAATTCTCTGAGCAGCTCAAAGTTTGTCTTGTCGTAGACAAAGCCCGTCTTCTCCTGCCACGTGAGCTGGACGATTCTGTCTTTCCAGATGGTGATTCCCTCGCCAAAGTATTGGGGAGCGAGCCGACGCAGCTTCAAGACGGTGCCGGTCTCCAGCTCGACCAATCGCAGCGTAGATTGCCCATAGAGTCCTGTGCCTTCGTAGAGGAGTCCGTTCTCATAGACCAACCCCTGCGTGAACGCCAAGGGATCGTGGGGGTAGCTCTTGATGATTTTATAGCCATAGACGGGAATCTGTGTCGGTTGAAGGGCTGTGCGAGCGTTGGATATCGGAGCCGGCGAGCGCTGGCCTCCCCAATAGAGCAGCGCTCCGAGGAGCGCTACCGCGACGATCATCAGCGCGACTAAGACTCTCTTCATCTCTCAGCTCTTAAGGGAAGCCGCTGCAGCCGTCTGAAGGAGAAGCGCCCCTCTTTGTCAATGCGAATGACTTCTACAACGACCGGGTCTCCCACCTTGACGTGGTCTTCGACGCGCTCGACGTAGCCGTCGGCCAATTGCGAGATGTGGATCAGCCCACGCACCCCAGCATCGGTCTCGACAAACGCGCCATAGTCGGCCGTGCCCACGATCTTCCCCGTCAGCACGTCCCCCACTTTGATGGGCGGCGTCTCGCGCACCAGACGCAGATTGATGCGCTTCATCTCGTCTATCTCGGTGACCTCAACGTTGACGATGTCCCCGACTTTGACGATATCTTCGACGCGCCGCACGGGACGATGAGAGAGATCGGCCGTGCGAATCAAGCCCTGCGCCCCATTGGGCAGCTCGACAAACGCCCCGAACTTCTCCGTGCGCACGACCTTCCCTGTGAAGCGGCTCCCCACTTCGATCTCGGCCGTGATCTGCTCGATGCGCTCGCGGGCCTTGCGCACCGCCTCCGCCGACTTGCCCGCGATCTTCACCAAGTTCTTCTCGTCGTCGATGTCGATCTCGGTCTCGGTCTCGGCCTGCAACGCCCGGATCGTCTTGCCCCCAGGGCCGATGACCATCCCGATCTTGTCAGGATCAATGGGGATGACTTCCAGAACCGGTGCGTACCGACTGAGGGTGGTGCGAGGCCGCGCGATCACCTTCTCCATCAGATCTAGGATCTGAAGTCGCGCCGCGCGCGCTTGCTGCATCGTCTTGCGGGCGATCTCGAGCGTGATCCCGTGAATCTTGGTGTCCATCTGAAAGCCCGTGAGGCCCTCGCGCGTGCCTGCCAGCTTGAAGTCCATATCGCCAAAGTGGTCTTCATAACCCGCTAAATCCGTCAAGATCATATACTGATCGCCCAGCGTCAACAGCCCCATCGCGACCCCGGCCACGTGCTTCTTGATGGGCACGCCCGCGTCCATGAGCGCCAGAGAACTCGAGCAGACCGTGGCCATGGACGAAGAACCGTTCGATTCTAAGATCTCCGAGACAACGCGAATGATATAGGGAAACTCGTCTTCGGAGGGGATGACCGCAAGCAGCGCGTTTTTCGCCAAGTTGCCGTGGCCGATCTCGCGCCGCCCCGGAGGACCTAAACGCCCCGTCTCGCCCACCGAGTATGGCGGGAAGTTGTAGTGCAGCATGAAGCGCTCGCGCCCCTCTTCGAGCATGCGATCGATGATCTGCTCGTCGAGGCTTGACGTTCCCAACGTGACCGTGCCTAGGCTTTGGGTCTCGCCCCTGGTGAAGAGCGCCGAGCCGTGGACTCTAGGCAAGATGCCCACTTCGCAACGGATGGGGCGCAGCTCGTCGGGTCTGCGGCCGTCCATGCGAATCCCCGTCGTGAGCGTGCTTACGCGCACGAATTCTTCCAAAAGCTCTGTAAACACCGCATCGGCTTGCTTCTCTAGTTCTGCTAATTCGGATTCGCTGATCACGCCCGCGCTCTGCTTCTCACTAAGAATTTGGGTGACGACTTCGTCGCGAATCGCGTTGGCCTTGGCTTCGCGTTCCAGCTTGGTCCAGCGCGCGTCGCGCAGCGTCTCGAAGCGATCCCCGATTAGCCTCTTCATCTGATCGCGCAGCTCGATGGTGTCTGGAGGAGGCGGGACGGAGACTTTTTGGGCCGGGGGCAGTTGGGCAATAAAGCGCTCCTGAAAGGCAATCAAGTGACGGATCTCCCCCATAGCGAACTCCAGCGCTTCGAGCACCTCGTCTTCGGGGATCTCCTTGAGGGCGCCCTCGACCATGAGGATCCGCTCTTTCGTGCCAGCAACGATGATCTCCATGTCAGATGCTTGCAGCTCGCCGTCGGAGGGGTTGGCGATCAGCTCTCCCTGGATACGGCCCACGCGCACCACCCCGATGGGGCCTTGAAAGGGAGCGCCGCTGAGCATCAGGGCGGTCGAGGCTCCCAGCGCCCCAGCAATAGCGGGACAGTGCTCCAGATCGGCCGAGAGCACCGTAGCGACGACGTGCACCTTCTCGCGATATCCCCACGGAAAGAGTGGGCGGATGGGACGATCGATCATGCGCGCGTTGAGAATGGCCGCCTCGGAGGGGCGCCCCTCGCGCTTGAGAAATCCGCCGGGGATCTTCCCCGTCGCGTAGAACTTCTCTTCAAAGTCTACCGTCAAAGGGAAGTAATCTAAATTCTCGGCCTCGCCGCGCGTCACGGTCACCAGCACGACCGTCTCGCCGTATTCGACCAAGACGGCGGCATCGGCCTGCCGAGCCATCTTCCCCACGGAGAGCCGAAACGGCCCGTGTTCCATCTGATGGAACTCTGTGATGGGCATAGACGCCTCCCTAGCCGCGCAGGCCTAGCTGAGCGATCAGCTTGGTGTATTGTTCAGGGCGGGTGCGCGCCAGATATCTGAGCAGGCGCTTGCGCCGCCCTACCTTGAGCATCAGACCGCGTTGCGAGTGAAAGTCTTTTCGGTGCGTCTTGAGGTGCTCCGTCAGCCGACGGATCTCTTCGGTTAGTTGAGCAATCTGGACCTCCGTCGAACCCGTATCTTGCAAGTGAATGCGATACTGCTCGATGATTTGCGCTTTCTCGTCTTTGCTCAGAGCCATAGGGCTTCTCCTCCTAAAAATCTTCTATTGCTGTTTCTGATATTTTGCGCGCAGCTGACGTACTTTGGCTTTCGCTCTCTCTTCGTCAAAGCTCTGGATCTCGCGGCGCTCCATGAGAATCTGTCCGTCCACGATCACGGTCTCGACATCAGCCGAAGTCGCCGCATAGACGAGATCCGAGACGGGATTGAACCCTGGCACCCACTGAACACCTTGCATCTCTACGAGCACGATGTCCGCTTTTCGGCCCTCTTCTAAGACCCCCAGATCGTCCCAGCCCAGCGCGCGCGCCCCTCCGCAAGTAGCCATCTCCAGCGCGTCGCTGGCGGGAAGGGCCGTGGGATCGTTCAGTTTTGCCAAGAGCGCGGCTAGTCTTGTCTCTTCTAACATATCTAGATTATTATTCGAAGCCGCGCCGTCGGTGCCGATCCCCACCGTCAGCTGGGCTTGGCGCCACTTGCGGACCGCTGCGATCCCAGAGCCTAGCTTGAGGTTGCTCGTCGGGCAATGGGCCAGACGCACCTCATAGCGCTTGAGAATCTCTAGATCCGAATCGCGCAGATGCACGCCGTGCGCCGCAAGCGTCGGCACCTCAAAGACTCCCAACGCCTCTAAGCGCTCGGTGGGAGTCTGGCCAAACGTTCTCAACGAGTCGTCCACCTCGGTCTGGGTCTCCTGCAGATGTGTATGAATTATAGTATTGTACTCGATGGCGAGGGATTTTGCACGTCGCCAGATCTCGTCGCCACACGTATAAGGGGCATGAGGGGCCACGGCCGCGCGGATCCTCCCGCTTGCGTGGCCGTGCCAGCGCTTGAGAAACGCTTCGGTGATCTTGAGTTCTTGATCGGCCTTGGCGCCGGGTTGGGGCGCAATGATCCCGTATGATAAGAGCGCGCGCATCCCAGACTCTTTGACGGCTTGGGCCACCGCGTCCATGAAGAAGTACATATCCGAAAAGGTCGTTGTGCCGGAACGCAGCATCTCTGCAATCCCCACCAACGACGCCCAGTAGACGTCTTCCTCGGTGAGCTTTCTCTCGGCGGGCCAGATCTCGTCCTCAAGCCAGCGTTGTAGATTCTGATCGTCGGCGTAGCCGCGCAGGAGCACCATGGGCAGATGGGTGTGCGCGTTGACGAATCCGGGGATGGCCAATTTGTTTGTGCCGTCAATGACTTTATCAAAGCGTTGGTGGGCGAACTCTTGGGGGTCAGCGCTGATCTTGGCGATCTTGTCTTGGGCGATGGCGATAGAGACGCCGCGCCGCACCAACGGCGTGCTCATCGTGATCGCGGTACAGTTTTGGATGAGAATCGTCATTGCTATTATTATACGCGGTGCTGGCACGTGGGACAAAAGTACGTGCCCCGCCCGCCCTGCGTGAGGCGCTCGATGGGGGTCTGGCAGCGCACGCACGGTTCGCCCGCGCGGTCGTAGACCGCGAGAAAGTTCTGAAAATTCCCAGATTCGCCCGCCAACCGACGATAGGTCTTCACCGTCGTCCCCTGCTCAGCGATCGCCCGTGCAAGAATCTTTTCGATCTGAGCGAAGAGCCGTCGTGCCTCGGCGCGCGACAGGCTCTTGGCAGGGCGCTGGGGATGGATGCGGCTGGCGAAGAGCGCCTCGCACGCGTAGATGTTCCCAATCCCCGCGATCTTGCGCTGGTCTAATAATAATCTCTTGATCTCTTGGTCGGTCTGCAGGAGGGCGAGAAAGTTCTTGAGAGTATAGGTGGGCTGGAACGGCTCGATTCCCAATCCGTTCAAGGGGGGCAGGGTGTGCGCGTGGGCGGTGGGCACGAGATGGAGCGTGGCTAGACGCCGCGGATCGCTGAAGTAGAGCGTCTTTTTCTGGTCGAACCGAAAGACAAAGCGCGGGGTCTGAACGGGGGTGAGCGTGGGCCAGCCGGTCATTCTCAGATGGAGCACCGCTGTGTGAGGACCAAAGTCGAAGAGCAAGAACTTGGCGCGACGGCCCACGCTCTGGAGGGTCTGCCCCACAAGCGCGCGCTGGAGTTCTTCTTCAGAGGCGTTTTGGAGCAGTCTGGGTTCGTAGATGTCTAGCGACTGAAGCCTTCGTCCGATGAGCTCGCGTTCTAGGGCGCGTCGGAGCGTCTCGACTTCGGGGAGTTCGGGCATACGCAGAGTCTAGCAATAGACTGAGCCTGACTCAAGAGAGTACGTTGCGCTCGCGCCCGTGATCTGGCTATAATAACACGCCGTTCCCCAAGGAGAGAGAGTCTATGGCCGAGATCGAGCTGAAGAAGATTTCAGACTATATCTGGGAGATTCCGCAGACGGGCGGGATGCGCGTGCCCGCGCGGGTCTTCGCCAGCGAGAAGCTGTTAGCGAAGATCAAAGAGGACGAGACGCTCCTCCAAGCGCGCAATATGGCTCATCTGCCGGGGGTGCACAGCCCCGTCTGTGTTCTGCCCGACGCCCACCAGGGCTACGGCTTCCCCGTCGGGGGTGTCGCCGCGCTTGATGCCGAAGAGGGCGTCATCTCCCCCGGAGCGGTGGGCTACGATATCAATTGCGGGGTGCGCATCTGCAAGACGAACCTAGAGTACGACGACCTCAAGGGCAAAGAGCAGATTTTGGTAGATACGCTCTTCAGTCAGATCCCTACCGGTATTGGGGAGGGGGCTATCGCGGGCAAGCTCTCCAAGGCCGAGATCGACAAGGTCGCGGTGCAGGGCGTCCAATGGGCGCTGCGCCACGGCTACGCCGTCGAAGAAGATTTAGAACACTGCGAGGACAACGGCGTCCGCCCCGGCGCCGATCCCAATGCGGTCTCCCATGAAGCCAAAGAACGCGCTCAAAATCAGCTCGGCTCTCTGGGATCGGGTAATCACTTCTTAGAAGTCCAGCGCGTCGTCGAGATCTTCGACGAGAAAGTCGCTCAAGCGTTTGGGCTCTTCAAAGACCAGATCGTCGTCATGATTCACTGTGGCAGTCGCGGCTACGGGCATCAGATCTGCACGGACTATCTTAGATTGATCGAAAAAGAGTTTCGTGATCTTTTAAATTCGCTGCCCGACCGGCAGCTCGCCTGTGCGCCGGCGCGGAGCAAGCTCGCGCAAGACTATTACGCCGCGATGAACTGCGCGATCAACTTTGCGTGGTGCAATAGACAGCTTATTATGCACAAGGCTCGCGAGTGCTTTGAGCAGGTCTTTCGAGCGAGCTGGCGCGAGCTGGGGATGCACTTACTCTATGATGTCGCTCATAACATCGGCAAGCGCGAGACCCACCGAATTGATGGGAAAGAAGTAGACGTCTATGTGCATCGCAAGGGGGCGACGCGGGCCTTCCCGGCGGGGCGTCCGGAAGTCCCCGAGGCGTTCAGAACCGTCGGCCAGCCGATTATCATTCCCGGTTCGATGGGCACAGGCAGCTACGTCTTAGTGGGGACGGAGATCGCGATGCGCGAGACGTTCGGGAGCACGGCGCACGGCGCGGGGCGCGTGATGAGCCGCGCCAAGGCGACCAAGCAATACCGAGCCGACGCCCTGGTCAGCGAGCTGCGCGAGCGCGGGATTTACGTGCGCGGGCAAAGCCGGGCTACGATTGCTGAAGAGGCCCCCGGCGCGTACAAAGACCTAGACGAAGTCGTGCACGTCAGCCACCAAGTGGGGATCGGGAGAAAAGTCGCCAAGCTCGTGCCCGTCTGCAATATTAAAGGCTAGAGCTTGCCGCGCAAGCGGGGATCGAGCACGTCCCGCAGTCCATCCCCCAAGAGATTAAACCCCAAGACCGAGAGCATGATCGCCAAGCCGGGGAAGGTCGCGATATGCGGCCAGTCCCGTAGATAATCTCGCCCCGTGCTCAGCATCACGCCCCACTCCGGCATCGGCGGCTTGGCCCCCAACCCCAAATACCCCAACCCCGCTGCAAAGAGAATCGCCGTAGCCACTTGCAACGTGGATTGCACGATGATCGGCGCGAGACAGTTGGGCAGAATATGGCGAAAGATGATGCGCCCGTCGCTCATGCCCAGAGCCTTAGCGGCAGCGACGTAGTCCATCTCGCGCAGCGACAGCACCGAGCCACGCACCAAGCGCGCATAAGTAGGGATCGAAGCCACGCCAACCGCTACCATCACGTTCGACAGCCCGACCCCCAAAATGCTGATGAGCACAATCGCCAAGAGCAGCCCGGGAAAGGCCAGCATAATATCTACTACTCGCTGCACAAAGATATCCAAGCGCCCATAATATCCCGAGATCGCCCCCAAAGGCACCCCTAAGACCACGCCGATGGCTACGGCAATAAACCCGATCCAGAGCGAGATGCGCGCCCCGTGAATGATGCGACTGAGAATGTCACGTCCCAGCTCGTCGCGCCCCAAGGGGCTATCCCAACTGGGGCCTTCGCGCGCGCGCCCGAAGTCGGGCCTTAACGGATCATACGGCGCGATCCAGTCGGCCAGCAGCCCCACCCCCATAAACACCAGTACAATCCCTAAGCCCAGCATCGCCGAGGGGCTTTTGCGCAAGCGCCGCCAGAGCGTTCCCCTCGCGGGCGTCAGCCGCTCCTCTTCGATAACCCTCTCCGTCGGCGGCGCCAACGTCTTGTTAATCATAGCGAATTCTTGGGTCTATATAAGCGTAGAGCACGTCTACCAAGAGATTGACGATCACGAACCCCAAGGCGACCAGCAAGATCGCCCCCTGCACGATCGGGTAATCTCGCGTGAGAATCCCCTCCTCGACGATGAGCCGGCCGATCCCCGGCCAGGCAAAGACGTTCTCCGTGAGCACCGCGCCGCTGAGCAACCCTCCAAAGGCCAACCCCACGACCGTCACGACGGGGATGAGCGCGTTGCGCAGCGCGTGCTTGAAGATCACCGACATCGGCGAGGCCCCCTTGGCCTGTGCCGTCAAGATATACTCTTGTCGCAAGATCTCCAGCATGGTCGAGCGCACCATGCGCGCGATGATCGCCGCGGAGGAGGTGCCCAGCGTGATCGCGGGCAGGACCAGATTGAGAAGAGTCCCTCGTCCCGTCGCCGGAAACCCCCACCCGATCGCCTGTTGCAGCCACAGAGAGAAGATGAGCATCAGCATCAATCCTTGCCAGAAGACGGGCATCGAGACGCCAAAGAGCGCGCCCACCATGCTGATGTTATCCCAGATCGAATAGGGCCGCACCGCCGAGATGATCCCCGCTATAAAGCCAATCGTAACCGCCACGGCCATGGCCGCCAAGGCCAGCTCTAGGGTATTCAGAAAGCGCCCCCAGACCTTGGGAGCTACGGGTTCTTTGGTCTTGAGCGATTTGCCCAGATCGAAGCGCAAGAGCTTCTCCATGAAATCAACATATTGCGTCAGAAAGGGGCGATCGAGTCCTAGCTCTTGGCGAATCGCTCGCAGGACCTCTTCGGTAGCTCCTTGGCCGGCGATCTCCAGGGCGGGGTCGCCCGGCTGCAAGCGCACCACCGCGAAGACCAAGAACGTCACGCCTAGAAGCGTGGGGATGGTGAGCAGGAGCCGGCGCGCGATGTAACTGAGCATAAGCGGGCGCCCCTCACCCTCGGCCCCTCTCCCGCGCTCCGGGGAGAGGGGCACGTTGAGTGAGGGTCTTTCTAGCTTAGTCCATCCAGGTCTGCCAGAGGATGAGCCGCTCCGTCACGTGGACGTCGGCGCCCTTGACGTTCCGGCGAATCCCGGTGATCTGGCTCTCGCTGTGGGAGAAGATCCACGGCGCATCCTCCCAGATGAGTCGCTGGGCTTCGGCGTAGATCGCCTTGCGCCGGTCCGGGTTAGCTTCTTCTCGCCCTTGCTGCAAGAGCGCGTCTACGCGGTCGTTCTTGTAGTAGCCGCGATTGAACGGCCCCGGCGGCCACTGCGAGGAGTGGAACAGGCTGTACAGCCCGTAGTCGGCGTCGAGCGTGATCGTCCCCCAGCCCAACAGATAGAGCTGGTGCTCGGCCTCGCTAGGCGCCTTGTTGATGAGCGCCAAGAACGAGACGAACTCCATGGGGATCAGCTCGACCTCGATGCGGCACGTCCCCAGCATCGCTTGGACGGCTTGGGCGACTTGGACGTCGCGCACGTAGCGTCCGCGCGGATGGTGCATCTTGAGCCTGAGAGGCAGGGTCACGCCCGCCTCGCGCAAGAGGGCCGCTGCTCGTGCCGGATCGAACGGATAGGGGCCGACCTTCGCATAGCCGAAGACCTGCGGCACAATCGGCGCGTCGGAGACGCGGGCCTGCCCGCCCATGATCGTCCTCACGATCGCCTCTTTGTCCACGCAGTAGTTGAGCGCCTGGCGGACGCGGCGGTCGGCCAAGGGGTTGGCCGCGCCGGTGGGCGTGTCAGGGATTCTGTCGCGCACGTTCATGCCGATATAGATCGTGCGCACGCTGGTAGTGAAGTCAAGCACGATGTTGGGATCGCGCTGCAGGCGCGGCACATCCAGCGGTGGCACGCGCACGGCGATATGCACCGTGCCGCGCTCCAGCTCGATCATGCGCGCGGCATCGTCGGGGATGACGCGCCACTCGATTTCATCCAGATAGGGCAACTGACGCCCAGCGGCATCTCTCTCCCAATAGTTGGGGTTCTTGACCAAGACCATCCGTTCGCCGCGGCGCCATTCTTTGAGCATGAACGGCCCGGTGCCCTCGACTTTGTCTTGCAAGCCCTTGCCGCAGGGCGGCGCGGCCGCAATCGCCTCGCGCACGCGCTTGGCGCTGACGATCGTGGCCGCGGTGTGGGCCAGATGCTGCAAGAGCGGCGCGAAGGGCGAGGCCAAGGTAATTCTCACGGTGTTGGCATCGGGAGCTTCGACCGACGTAGCAAAGCCCGAGAGCCGCGTCGCCGTTACCGGGGCGACTGCACCACTGCCGTCGCTACCCGGGGCGTTAGACGCCCAGACGAGCTTGTTTGCCGCGGCGTTTTCATTGACCGCTCGGATCACCGCAGCGGCGGTCGTCCCTGCAGGCGCGGTCACGGTGATCGCCGAGCCGCTGACGCTCACGCCCAGCGAAGCGCCGCTCGCGATCGCTACGGAGACGTTGTTCCCCTCCGGTCCCAGCAGAAGATTGGCACGCCAGACGATGGCGTTCTTGTCGGCCACGGTTCCGGTAGTAGCGGAAGCTGGGCTATAAGCCAAGCGCCCCAGCACCGCGCTGCGGAAGGGCGCGGCGCAGTCCGGGTGGAGCGCGCGCTCTAGGCTCAGCTTCACGACGCTGGCATCCAGATCGGTGCCGTCATGGAACTTGATCCCCCTGCGCAGATTGAACGTCCAGACCCTCCCGTCTGGGGAGACCGACCAGCTCTCGGCGAGCACTCCTTTCGGAGTCGTTTCTAATTGCCCGCCCCGATCTTCTACGTCGAGCCGCACCAGCGTCTGGATGATGTGCTCCATAATAGACGCGGTGGGCGAAGCACTGAAGTTGATGGGGTCTACCGATTCGGCGTCTGTCCCCTGCGCGACTACTAGCTTGCCTCCTATCTTGACCTGTTGTTGACCCCCCGTATCCGTTACCGGGATCAGAAAGGCTGCCACCAAGACTGCGCCAAGTAAGAAGTAGCGATGCATCTCTTTCCCTCCTTCTGTGGTTTTTCTGTGGGTCCTAAGACTTCATCTAGCTCAGCCCCGTACCACCTCCTTTCTTCATTAAAAAGCTATTATACCATCTTGTCAACCCTTGATCTACTTGCCTCCGCGTCGCGTGAGAGGGTATAGTGATCTTGTGAAAGGCCAAAGAGAGATCGAGCGGATGGTGGAGAGGTTGCTCGTGCATATAGGGGAGGAGCCGGGGCGGCAGGGCCTGCGCGAGACCCCCAAGCGCTACGCCGAGATGATCACCCAGCTCACCGCGGGCTACCGCCAGGACCCTCAAGAACTTCTCAAAAACGCGGTCTTTCCCGCCACCTACGATCAGATGATCGTCGTCAGAGACATTTCTTTCTACAGCTTGTGCGAGCATCATATCATTCCGTTTTTTGGGAAGGCCCACGTGGGCTACATCCCCGATGGGAGAGTGATCGGCATGAGCAAGATCCCCCAGATCGTTGAGCACTTCGCTCGCAAGCTGCAGCTTCAAGAGCGCATGGGCGAGGAGATCGCCGACTTTCTGATGAGCGTGCTGAAGCCCAAGGGCGTCGGCGTCGTATTGGAGGGCTTTCACTTGTGCATGGCGATGCGCGACTGGCAGAAGGATGCCAAGCTGGTCACCAGCGCGGTCAAGGGCATCTTTAGGAGCGACCCGCGCACGCGCGCCGAGTTCTTGCAGTTGATCGAGTGATCAATGCTCATAGCCGCGATCTTCCAGCGCGATCCACTCGCCGCCCAGTTGCATCGTGATCTCTTTCTCTTTGGGCACCACCTGCCCGATGACCGTGAACTCGCAGCACCGTCGCGCTTCTACGAGATGCTTTTGAGGCAGCGTAAAGAGCAGCTCGAAGTCCTCGCCGAAATGGAGCCCCATCTCTAGGAGTTCGTCTTGATCGCGCGCTAGCTCTTCGATCTCCAACGCAAACGGGATCGCCGTCGCGTCAATGCGAAAGCCGACGTCGCTCGCTTCGCCCAGCTGATAGAGCGAGCGCGCCAGCCCATCCGAAATATCCATCATGCTGCTGACGAACGCCGAGAGCGCCTGCCCTTCAGCAAGCCTCGGCACGAAACAGAAGAGTTCATGAGCTTGCTCGGACTCTCCTTCTGCCAAGAGCTTGAGCGCTGCAGCGGAGCGCCCTAAATCCCCGGTGACGCAGACCAAATCATTCGGCTGCGCGCCGCGCCGCCCGACAGGCCGCTCGGCCCACCCCAGCGCCGTCGTCACGATCGTCAGCTCGTCGTGGCGGTCGGTGTCGCCCCCCAGAAGCTGGGTCTTGCAGAGATTGCAGACCGCCAACGCGCCGGCGAGCAGCTCCTCGATAAAACTCTTCTCAAACTCAGGCGCTCCCAGAGCCATCACGACTCCCAACGGCTCCCCGCCCATCGCGGCGATGTCGCTGAGCGACGCGGCAACCGCTCGCCAGCCCATCGCGTAGGGCTTCATCCCTTCGGGGAAGTCCGTGCGACGATGGAGCATGTCGGTCGTCAGCAAGAGATTTCTCTTGTGAAACGGGATGACGGCGCAGTCGTCGCCGATGGGCAGTCTTTCGCTCAAGAGCTTCAGGACGTCGCGCTCGCGCATGGTGTACTGGGGCTGACAGCGGTAGCGGATGAAGCAGATTATACTCTAAAATCAGCTTAATCTGCTACCTGAATCTGCTGTCAGCTCTAGCTGTCAGCTTGGCCTGCAACAGCCAGATGATCCCTAAAGCCAATATTGCATCCCCGATGCTGAACGCGCTCGCCCCCGGCACCCACGAAGGCAACCAGAAAATATCCCCAAGAAAGTTCAGTTTTGTCTGATCGCTCATGAGAATCACGTTCCCCGATCTGCCCGTAGATAGAAGACTCTCCACGACGCTCGTCTTGCCCGCAGCTCGTAAGGCTTCTACGGAAGCGGGCATATAGCCGCCGTTGGCAGCGATGACCACGAAGTTCAAGATCATCCCCAACGCCATCGTCCAGAGCGCCCACTCGTGATAGTTGACAATCACAAAGAGCAACAAGCACCCATAAGACGCCAGATGAAGATACTCCGTTCCCCACGAGATGAGAGGCTGAGCGCTTGGGCCTAGCGGGAAGATTAATATCTGCAAGAGCACCGCGAGCAAGACCAGCCCGCCCGCGCGCAGCTCGAGCTTGGCCAGGTTCGCCAAGCTCCCGCGCCGCAGCAGCCCTATCAGCAGCCCTAGGAGAATCGCCCAAAGGAGGACCATATCGGCTCTTGGATCTCCGCAGCGATGACGCGCACCAGCGCATCTACTACTTGGGGATCGAAGTAGCGTCCGCTCATCTCTTGGATGATGCGGACGGCCTCGGCGGGTTCGTAGTGTTCGGGTTTGCCTTGGGAGCGGCGGTAGGGGCGGTCGCTGATCAGGGCGTGATAGACATCCGCGACGTGGATAATGCGCGCGCCGATGGGGATCTGATCGGCTCGGAGTCTTTCGGGGTAGCCGGTGCCGTCCCAGCGCTCGTGCTCGTATTTCACGATGGGGGCGACTTCATGATACATCTCGAGATTCTTGAGCAGCTCGTAGCCGATGACGGTGTGCTGTTCGACGAGGGCGCGTTCGCCGGGGGTGAGGGGGCCGGGCTTGTTGAGGATGTGATCGGGGATGGCGACCTTGCCGATGTCGTGGACGAGAGCCGCCAAGCGAATCGTTTCGATCTGGTCTTCGGGCAGTTGCAGCTCTTTGGCGAGCTTGACGGACAGATCGGCGACGGCTTCGGAGTGTTCCCCGGTGTAGCGGTCGCGTTCGTGGAGCATCTGGACCATCTTCTCGATGGTGCGTTGGGACTCTTGGCGGAGCTTCATGTAGCCGCGCAGGGCGATATGCACCAAGACCAACGGGATGAGCACGAGCACGGTGTTCCAGGGGGAGACCGAGTAGACGACGGCGATCAGGATCGAGAGCACGCCAAGCGC
>JANXAU010000049.1 GCA_025061735.1 Candidatus Bipolaricaulota bacterium | reverse complement strand
GACTGCTCGATCTTCCCTTGCCACCAATAGAAGCTCGTGATCGGGCCGACGATCTGCACGCACGCTGCCAGACGCTTCTCTAAGAGCGCTCGCGCGATGCGCTCGGCCTCATCTTGGCTTGCCGTCGTTGTGATGACGTGTATGAAGCCTGACATAGGATCTATTCGTCAGGTTCAGCTTCTATAAGCTGCTCCAAAGTCTCATGAGCTGCTTCTGCTTTCAACTTGAGCAAGAACGCAGCTGCTGCTAGCTCACCATAACGTCCTTCAGGGCTAGAACCAGATCGCTTCGAGCTTTGGAGACGTTTGACTTGGCTCTCAAAATCACGAGCGGCTTTGAGAGTTTCGTCCAAGACAACTTCTAAAGCTTCTTCTAGCTCTCGCAGAGGGATCTTGGTTTTCATCTCTGTAACCTCCTTTCGAGCTTCTCGATCTGTCGCCGAATGTTGGCAATCTGTTTCTCCCATAGCTCGATCAGCCACTGTCGTGGCTGGGGCCGACGACGCTCTTCTTCTAGTTTTCGCAGGTGCTCCGCTAGTGCTTCTGATGCCCCTCCAATTGCTTGCGATAATCTTTCTTCTTACTCATTCCAGATGGCTTTCATGAAGTCGCAAGTTCTGTGAGGAACCTCACTAATACAGCGATCTCGTTCTCGGTGAGAGACCTTTCAGCACGGGCGACGCGCAGCACATCGTCCCAATTCACCAGCGAGTGCAGCGCGATCCCGTGCTCTTTGAGCGTGTCGCGCGCGCGATGCAGCCCCGCTTCTTCAGAGAAATACTCAAAGACGCAGAGACAGTGGTGCACCGTGCCCCCGGCTCGCTCGATGCCGCGCTTGAAGTTCAGTTTGCTCCCTCCATCAGTGACCAAGTCTTCGACCAACAGCACGCGCTGGCCCGGATGCAAGACGCCCTCGACTTGCGACGATCTTCCGTACTCTTTTGGCTCTTTGCGCACGTAGATCATGGGCTTATGAAGCCTCTCTGCTAAGAACGCGGCGTAGGCGATCCCCGCCGTCTCGCCCCCGGCGATGACGTCTATCGCTGAAAGCCCGATGCGCTCGTGCACGATCTGCGCAAAAGATTCTATGATCTGCGCGCGCGCTTCTGGGAACGAGATGAGCCGTCTGATATCGACATAGACCGGCGAGAGCCGCCCCGACGCCAAGCGAAACGGCTCGCCGGGGCGAATCTGCACCGACTCTGTCTGGAGAAGCCGCTGCGCTAGGTTCAT
>JANXAU010000048.1 GCA_025061735.1 Candidatus Bipolaricaulota bacterium | reverse complement strand
AACCCTCTTCACGGCCTTGCGCATCTCCTCCAAAGACATATTGTCTAGCATAATTATATCAACTCCGGCGCGCAGCGCATCTTCCAACTCAGCGAGCGTCTTGACCTCGACTTCGAGCTTCACCGTCGCGGGCGCGTGTCTTCGGACTCTCGCTATCGCTTCCGTCAGGCTTCCACAGGCGCGAATGTGATTGCTCTTAATCATTACGCCGTCGTAAAGCCCCACACGGTGATTGCACCCGCCCCCAACGCGCACCGCGTACTTATCTAAGATTCTCAACCCCGGCGCGGTCTTGCGCGTGTCTAGGATCTGCACCGAAAAATCCTTCACGGCCTCGACGAAGCGCGCCGTCTGCGTCGCGATCCCGCTCAGGCGCTGCAAGAAATTGAGCGCCGTGCGCTCGCCGGTCAAGATCGCGCGCAGGGAGCCGTCCAGCTCGGCGATCTCCGTCTGAGCGCTTACCCGCTCTCCCTCGCGCACCTTGGCCACAAAGCGCAGCTCAGAGTCTAAGACGCTGAAGACGAGCCTCGCGACGGGCAGGCCCGCAACGACGCACGATTCTTTGGTTCGGATCACCGCGCGCCCGCGTTCCGTAGGGCCCACGAGCGCCTCGGTCGTCACGTCCCCAGAACCGATGTCCTCTTGGAGCGCTCGCTCTACCAGCGAGCGCAGCACCACGTCACTCAGCATCTTCAGAATCTCTGAATATGCAAGACATCGCCGCAGAGCAGCAGCTCGCTCCCTTGCGAGACCGTGAACTCTCGCGGGCTGTTGTCGAGCAAGATCGCTTGTATGGCACGCGGCTCGGAGAGCGTGTACGCGAAGACAAAGCAGCCCTCCCGATAGCTGCTCTGCCACCCTTGAGGATCGCCTAGAGTCACTTTGAGAACTCTTACCGCCCAGCGCGGGCCGTCGGCCAACTTTGCGATAGCCTTAGACGGCTCTAGGCTCTGAAAGAGCACCGACTCTCGGCAGACCAGCGCGCCGACCGTCGCCGAGATCACGTGCTCTTCGCTGCCGAAGCTGTTGAGCGTCTGCAAGCGCAGCGTGCCCGCCGCGCGCATGTAGCGCACACAGCCGTTCTCCAAGCGCCGCACAATCTCTTTGTCTTCGTCGAGAAGCACCAACTGAGTAAACTGCAGCGCGACCAACTGTCGAGCCGCAGCCCGCACGTCGAGCGTCAACCGAATCACTTGGGGGCTGTTCGCAGCGGCGGGAGCTGTCACTAGAAGGCGCGTCTCGTAGCGTCCGGGGGCCAGCCCGTTCGTCTTGACTTCGACGGTGACCGTCGCTGGCGGTGGGGTCGAGCCGGAGGCCGGGCTGACTTGCAGCCACGGGGCGTCCCACTCGATCTGCCAATCGATTGTCCCCAGACCCGCGTTGCGAATCGTGAGCGTTTGGGGTTCAGGATCGGGTTGATTCTCTGTCGCTTGGAACGCGAGCACAGTTGTGCTCAGGTCGAGAACGCCTACGGCGAGCGATGCTTCGCCTAGGAAGAGTTCGCCGGCCCCGAACTCGCTGTCCTTTCCCGGCGCGCCGCGGTCTTCGGCGCGAACTTCTAAGAACTGTTGAATCTGCTCCGGCGTCCACGCCGGAAACGCCGATTTGATCAACGCTGCTGCCCCAGCGACCTGGGGCGTAGAGGCCGACGTCCCCGCAAACCCACTTGATCCGTAGGTCTGGGTCGAGACGCGATTATGCCCCGAGATATCGGGCTTGGGGCGGCCATCGCGGGTGGGGCCGCGCGAGCTGAAGCTCTCTAACGTTCCCGTGTGCACGTTGATCGCTCCGATCGCCATAATATACGGCGAAAGCCCAGGGTCTTGAATGCTCCCCGCGGGGATGACGTACTCCATCTGTGTCACGTAGCGATTGTAGATGTCGAGCGTGACGGGCTTGGCTCCGGGCTTGCGACGCACTTGAATCTGCATCAGGCCACTCTGCGCAGGACGATAGTCAATCCGCTCAGTGGGAATCCCAGAACCGTTCTGGATATTGGTGCTTCTGGCGACGACCTGGCCCTGAGCGTCCAATAAGAAGAGATCGTAATCGTTGGCCGACTGTCCACAGGGGTCGTCCCACGTCAAGACGACGAAGAACGATTGATCTCGGGTGACACGGATGTTGATCGTCTCGTCGGTTTCGGTGAAGTTGAGAATATCGTTCTGGTCGTCATCGCGCCACGGGCCGCCCCAGTGATTAGCGCCCAAGTTGCCCGCCGAGGTCGTCCAGAGGATGCCTCGTTCGCGGGCGCGACGGGCGACGCTTCCCAGCGTGCGGCTATCCCCGTGACACTCTGGGGGGCTGGAGAGCGATGACGTGATGCCCGTCGCGCCTTGCTCGATGGCCCACTCGACGGCCCGCCCCCATTCGGTGCGCGTGCGAATGTTGGTCAAGAGAAGCTGCGCGTGCGGAGCCATGTCGTGCACTAACTCGGCGACGGCCGTCCCGTGGCGCTCCCCAGCTTCGATGTCGCCATCAGAACGAAACGAGCGCGCGATCACCTCTTGGGGCAGCTCGCTCCCCAAGAGCTTGCGATACCCCTCAAAACCTGTGTCAATGATGACGATCTTAGCGCCCGCGCCCTTGAAGCCTGCCTCGTGCCAGCGATGCGCCCCACTCCGGAATACCCCCTCGCTGATCACGCTCCCCTGATCGCGATCTACGGTGATCGGCGCTTGGACGAAGCGCACGTCGGTCTGTTGGGCGATCTGTTTCAGTGTGCGTAAGGGCACGAGGGCTTGGATGAAGCGCTCGAAATAGACTTCTACGAGAGCGCCTTGGGCGCGCAGTCTGTTCAGAAAGCGCTCGCGGTCGGCGAAGAGCTGCAACTCGATCTCCACACGCACCCGCTCGCCCTCTACTTCATCGTCGAGCGCCATTCGGTACGCCCAGTTGATGGTTCTTTGAAGGCCCTCGGTCTCGTAGAGCGTTGCTAACTGCTCCAGACGCGAGTCGAGCTTGGCCAACAGATCCGTCGCCTGCGTGGGGGTCGTCAACAGAGGGAGCACGATGCTCAGCAGAGCAAGGCCGACGATTCTTGTCAAGCGCGATCACCCTCCAGCGCTGAATCCTGAACGCTATCGTAGAGGAGAGAAGGGCGTTCGTCAAGCGGCTAGCGCGAACGATCCAGAGAGAGCAGCCCCAGGGCGATCTCCTTGAAGATCGGCGCGGCCGTCAGCCCGCCGTAATACTCGCGCCCTCCAGGTTCATCTAAGACCACGACTACGACATAGCGGGGCGCCTCGGCCGGGAAGAAGCCCACCAACGACGCGACAAACTTCCCCTTCACGTAGCCCTTCCCCGGCACGGCCTTCTGGGCCGTCCCCGTCTTGGCCGCGATCGCCACGCCCTCGATCTGCGCCAAGATGCCCGTGCCGTCGCGCACCGTCTCGATCATCATCTCGGTCAGGTGCCGACAGCTCTCTTCAGACGCGATCCGCCCCAGCACCTCCGGCTTGGTTGGTTCTAGCTTTCCGTCTCTCCCGCGCACGGCCTTGACCACCCGGGGTTTGAGCAGCTGCCCGCCGTTGGCAATCGCGGCGACCCTGGTTGCCATCTGAATCGCCGTGACCGAGACCGATTGCCCAATCGCAATCGCCCCGATCTCCAGCGCCGACCAGTCCTTCACCGGGGCCAGATACCCAGCGATCTCCCCTGGCAGCTCTATCCCCGTCTTCTGCCCAAATCCAAAGCGCCGCAGATACCCATAGAGCGCCTCCTCCCCCAACCGCTGCGCGATGCGAATCATGGCCGTATTGATCGAATCTTTGATGACCCCCGCGGGCGTGACCATGCCGTAGTCTCTCTGCTCGGAGTTTCTAAACGTGTGATGAGCGATCTGGAGCGTCGCGCTGCCGGAGACACGCTCCGTAGGGCCGATCACACCCGCCTCCAGCGCCGCGAGCATCGTGAAGACCTTAAACGAAGAGCCGGGTTCAAACGCATACGCCACCGACAGATTCTTGCGCGCTTGCGGGTGCGACTGTTGAAAACGATTAAGATCGTACGTCTCGCTCTGGGCCATCGCCAAGACCTCCCCTGTCTGGGGGTTGAGCACCACCGCGAAGCCCGCTTGGGCTTTGTAAGTCCGTACGCCGCGCTCCAGGGCGCTCTCGGCCACCTGCTGGATGCGCGCATCGATCGTGAGGTAGAGATCGCCCCCTCGACGCCCCTGGCGCACCACCTGCCGCCGGATCTCGGTGCCATCGGCCCGTCGCACAACCGACCAGATCGTCTCCTCTCCGCGTAGCAGCTCGTCAAAGCCCAGCTCGATCCCCTCCAAGCCCTGGCCGTCCACCCCCGCAAACCCGATCAGATTCGAGGCCAGACTCTTCTGGGGATACGCGCGCTTCCAATCTTCCAGAAAGAGCACGCCGCGGATCCCCGCTTCCCTCAGGGCGTTCTTCAGATGCTCTGCCGTCTCTGGGGGCACCCCGCGGGCCAGCCACGTAAAATACCCCGGACGATAGAGCCTCTCGCGCACCGCCTCGCGCGGGATCTGCAAGTGCGCGCTGAGCAGCCTCTCCAACAGATCGGGCCGCGTCATGTGATAATTATCCAAAGCGATCGAGATCGCCCGCAGGTCGTGGGCCAAGATCTTGCCCGAGCGATCGTAGATATAGCCGCGGGGCTGAGGGCTGACGACCTGGCCCTCTTGGAAGCTTTGAGCGAGTCTCTTCCATTGGTCGGCCTGAACGATCTGAAGCTGCACCAAACGCCCGACTACCAGGGCAAAGAAGATCAGCAAGCCCACAAAGATCGCCGTAGCGCGTTGGGGGAGCATGGCTAGCGCCGCGCAGGGAGCACCAGGCGCTTGGGGGAGGGCTTCTTCATGCCCAGGCGCTCGCGCGCCTGCCGCTCGATCTCTTCCAGCGACCAGATCTTGGCGATCTCTACCCGCAACCGATCTCTCTGCAGGGTCAGCCGTTCCCACTCCGCGCGCGCGGCGGTCACGCGCGTCGACAGATCGACGATCTGCCAGCCCTGCCAGACGTAATAGAGAGCAAGCGCCGTCGCGACGATCAGCAACGCCACGAGACCTCGGTTCATTAGGTCTTTATTTTAAGAGGGGTCTTCGTGAGGGCGCAAGGACGACGATCACTCTAGGATTGGACGAGGGGCGGAGGGGAGAGCGCGTTGACGGCGAGGCCGTGAGGCGCTACAATTAAGACCAGACCGCGGGCGTAGCTCAGTGGCAGAGCACTAGCCTTCCAAGCTAGGTGTCGCGGGTTCGACTCCCGTCGCCCGCTCCAGACTTCGTCTGGACTGTACACCTTCGCCCACCTGTGGTGGGGAAGATAAAGGTCAAGCGAAGCTCGTGCGCCCGTAGCTCAATCGGAAGAGCAGGGCCCTTCTAAGGCTCAGGTTGCAGGTTCGAGCCCTGCCGGGCGCGCCCTCGCGAGGGACGTAGCTCAGCCTGGCAGAGCATCGGCCTGTGGAGCCGACCGTCGCGGGTTCAAATCCCGTCGTCCCTCCCACCCTCTTTGGGCCAGCATCTTTAAGCTTCATAGATGGGTCTTCCCATCCAATTCCGTTTTGATGCAATAAGTTCAAGTTTATTCAACGCTTCTTCTAACTTCCCCCTCAACACCAACGCTTGAATAAGCACTGCGCCTACCCCCAAATCAAATCCATACTGCAACGAATATGCACGAAGCTCGTGCATGGCTTTGAACCAGAGAGATGAGCGCAGAAGTATCAATCACGATCTTACGCAAGCTTTCGGGCAAGCCTCTCACCTTGCTCTATCAACTCTTTTGAAGCCTTCACGGCGAGGGCATCCTCCTTCCCTATCAACAGTTCAAGCTTCTTTATTGAAAGCTTGCCCGCCAAGTTTTAATGCCCGGTCTTTTCTCGCTTTTTTAGAAATTCCTGAATGGCTTGCTTTATTAAATCCGTCCTTCTTAATGTGTGGACATTGTGCGGACAATATATAATCCATTCACAATCTACTCCCGCCGTCCGCCATTGCGCCAGTTGATCTCCAAAAGTTACTCTACCTGGCAATCCAAGCCCTCGCTAGCTATAGACTCCCACCCTTTGACAGCCTCCCCTTCTTCTGCTATACTTTCAGGCACCGCATCGCCACTAAGGAAGATTCTCTATGCCTATTCGCTCTTATGAGGCTTTGTATATCTTGCGACCAGATCTGAACGAAGAGCAGATAGGGAGCCTCGTCAAGAAGTTTGAAAGAACCGTTGAAGAATCGGGAGGAAAGCTCCTCAAGACCGATCCCTGGGGCCTGCGCGTGCTGGCCTACGAGATCCAGCACTTCGACAAAGGCTATTACGTTCTAATGGAGTTCCAAGCGACCCCCGAGCAGATCCGACGCCTCGACGAGCGCTTCAAATTGGATGAGAACGTGCTGCGTTACCAGATAGCACAGCAGTGCTAAGCGCCCTATGGCCAGCCTCAATCGCGTGATTTTGGTGGGGAACCTGACGAGCGATCCCGAGCTGCGCTACACCCAGAACGGGACGGCGCGCACGCGCTTCCAGATCGCCGTCAACCGCCGCTGGCGCGACCGCGACGGCAACCTCCAAGAGGAGGCCACGTTTGTCCCGATCGTCGTCTGGGGCCCCCAGGCGGAAAATTGCGCCAACTTCTTGGCCAAGGGCCGCCAAGTCGCCGTGGAGGGGCGCCTACGCATCTACACCTTCCAGCCCGACGAGGGCGAGCCGCGTAAGGTCACCGAGGTCGTCGCCGAGAACGTCGTCTTTTTGGGAAGCCGCAAAGAAGAGGGGGAGAGCGAAGCCCTCTCTCCCCCTGACCCCATCGTCGGAGGTGACGAAGAAGTCCCGTTTTAATCTATGGAACGCCCGCAGAAAGTGAAAGCCAGCTCCAAGCTCAAGACCAAGAGCCGCGAGGACTGCAAGCTCTGCGAGAGCAAGACCCCGGTCTCTTACAAGCAGCCCGAAGAGCTGAAGCGCTACATGAACAAGCTGGGCAAGATCCTGCCGCGCCGGGCCTCGCGGCTCTGCGCCAAGCACCAACGCCGTGTGGCCCGCGAGATCAAGCGCGCGCGCCAACTGGCGCTCCTCCCCTACGGCACGGACCATCAATAGCCGCTCGTCAGGCGCTGAAACTCCCGCTCGTGGTGCAACGGCGCAAAGAACGCGTTGGTTCTCAAATAGCGCTTCATGCTCTCCCGATCTTCGGACGGGGCATGGGCCAATAGAAGCTCTATCTCACGCAGCGCTTGAGATGGCTGCTGCGTCTGGGCGTAGTATCCAACGAGAGCCAGACGCACCAGGGGCTGCTGGGGGTTTTTGCGGGACGCGCGGTCGAGCAGGGCACGCGCCCTCTCGGGAGCGCGACGCTCCAGAAAGAAGCGCGTGTTGAGCAGATAGACCGACGGCAAGGCGATCTCCAAGAGCCGGCGCAGCTCTCGAATCGGCTCGGGGTGATCGTCTACCCGGATGTCGACCAGCCTATCGAAGGGTCCATCAAAATACGCATTGGCGCGCACTACCAAGATCGCGCCGGCTTGTTGGCCCCGCCGGTCGCCTCCGGCCGCTTGAGCCGCCTCCAGAGCGGCCATCAGCCTCTCGGCCAAGATTCCGTCGGTCTTCTCAAACGCCTCGCCCATCGCCGCGATGACCTCGGAGCTGGCCAAGATATTCCCCTGAGCCGCCCAGCTCGCGCCCGCTCGATGCCCCGCCCAGGCCAGACACTCCCTCCCCGTGTGCTGCGCGATGCGGCCCTGGGAGTCTATCACGGCCAGCTGACGATGCTCGCGGTGCTCGTCTTCGGAGATGAGCTTCTCTAGGGTCTCCGCGGCGCTGAGGCCCGCCTCTAAGAGCGCCAAGCCCTTGGGGCCGTAGGAGAGATTGGCCAACGCCTGGCTGGCGATGGCGCCAACCCCCGCCTTGGCATGGGGCACGATGGCGCCCGCGCGAAAGGCCCGCGACTGCACCGCCACCCCAAACTCCCCCATCTCGGCGTCCAGCGCAACGATCGAGTAAGTCGCAAGATAGCTCATAGCTTATTAAGCCACCACAAAGTGAATGACATCCCCATCTTGGACGATATACTTCTCGCCATGACGATATAAGTGCCCCTTCTCGCGCAGCCTCGCCAGCGAGCCTTCCTTGACGAGTTCGTCCCAGCGCGCGACTTCGCATTGCACGAAGCGCTCGGCGAAATCGGTGTGAATCTTCGCGCCCGCCTGCGGCGCGTGCGTCCCCTCTACGACCGTCCACGCCCGCACCTCCGGCCCGTCAATCGTGTAGAACGTCACCAAGTGCAACAGCTCATACCCCGCACGGATCAATCGCTCTAACCCAGACTCTTCGATCCCCCACTCGCGCCGAAAGACTTGGCGCTCCTCTTCGGTCTCGGCCGCTTCGACCACCTCGGCCTCCAAGCGCCCGCGCAAGACAATAGCCTTCGTGCCCCGCTCGGCCGCCAGGCGCTCGACAACCTTGGAGAACTCGTTCTCGCCCCCATCCCCGACGTTGGCGGCGAACAAGACGGGCTTGAGCGTCAGCGGGTTCAGCTCTTTGAGAAACGGGCGCTCATGCTCGTGTAAACTGACAGAGCGAATGGGCCGGCCCTGCGCGAGCGCCTCCCGCAAGCGCAGATAAAACTCGTACTCGGCCTTGGCACTCTTGTCGCCGACCTTCACCCGCGACGCCAACGACTTCGCGCGCTTCTCGATAATCTCTAAATCTTTGAGCATCAGCTCTGTCTCGATGACTTCGATATCGCGTTTTGGGTCGAGCGCGCCGTCCACGTGCACGACGTTGGGGTCCTCAAAGCAGCGCACGACGTGAACAATCGCGTCTACGTTGCGGATCTCGGACAAGAACTGATTCCCCAGCCCTTGGCCCTCGCTGGCCCCCTTTACCAAGCCTGCAATATCTACAAAGTGCAGCGTCGTCGGGACTTTCTTCTTTTCGGGGAAGAGCTTGTGAAGCTGATCCAATCGGGGATCGGGCACGGCGACGACGCCGACGTTGGCCTCAATCGTCGTGAACGGGTAGTTCTCGACCTTGGCACCGGCGTTGGTGAGCGCGTTAAAGATCGTGCTCTTGCCGACGTTGGGTAGCCCCACCAACCCGCAACTGAAGCCCATGATTACCCCTTGGTGCCCTTGATCTCTTTGACGAAGCTCTCGCGGTCTTTGATGAAGCGATCAATCGCGCGGCTTGCGACTTTGAGGGGCAGCTCTTCTAGACGCGCGTAGCGCGTGCCCATGTGGGCGTTGATGTAATCTATCAGCTCTTTCTCTTTGAGATTGGCGGCGCGCAGCTCCTTGCGCAGCCGGCCCACTTGGGCGTCGGTGGCCAACGGCATCGCGGAATACTCTTCGACTTCGGCTTCGTGTTTCTTGTACAGACCCAGGCCGAACTGATCGCCCAGGGCGCGGAAGCAGCGCTTGAGCGCGTCGGAGACGGCTCCCTTGAGGGCGGTTTCGTGAGCGCGCGCGGGATCGGTCTGGCTCACCCCAGAGCCAAAGCCCACGTCCTCGTGAACGATATCGCCGATGCGAATCCGATACTCACAGAGATAAGCGACGCTGTAAGTCCCTTCAGATTCGTCTTCGTAGATCTTCTCCAAGCGCTTGATCTCGCGCTGCCAGCCGCCGTAGCCGAAGATTCTATTTGCCGTCTCGATGACATCATACGTCGGCAGATAGGTCAGTCCGTCGGGGCGGCGCTGGACGCGCGATTCGTCTATGGGCTTCTGAAGCTCCGCGATCTGCTCTGGGGTGAAGATCGTCCGGCGGTGGTCCTTGCCCTCTTTGAACAAGTCCGGCATACTGAGAGTCACCCACTTTCGTCGGCTTTAAGTATGCGTTGTTTGGGGGAAAAGTGCAAGTTGCGCGAGCGTTGAGATTGACAGCTCGGCGCGTTTGAGCTAAACTTTGGCGTGATAATCATTCGTTGTGGAGAGGTGTCCGAGTGGACTAAGGGGCGTGCCTGGAGAGCACGTACCGGCGAAAGCCGGTCGTGGGTTCAAATCCCACCCTCTCCGCCACCAGACTTCGCAAGCTTCGCTTGACTTTCATCTTTGCCGGCCCGCGGCCGGCAAAGGCGTACAGTCCAGACGAAGTCTGGGCTGGGGTCGGCTCGCTGCGGAGCGGCGGCGCAGGCCGTCGAACCCCGCCAGGCCCGGAAGGGAGCAACGGTAAGACGCCCCCTGCGGGCGCTGCATCTGGAGCGGGCCGACCCGAGCTGAGAGCCTAATCCCCTTGCCCACTTCCCATATCTGTGAAGGGTTGGGGGGAGGGGCCTCACAAGGAGGAACCATGCTGCCCATCAGCCAGCGAGCCAGAACCGTTCAGGCCTCGCCGATCCGCAAACTCAAGCCCCTCGCCGATCAGGCCAAGCGCGCCGGAAAGCGAGTCTATCACCTAAACATCGGGCAGCCCGACATTCCCACGCCCAAAGAGTATTTCGACGGCATTCGTCAAGCTGCTCAAGGTGTCTTGGCCTACAGCCCCTCCCAAGGGCTGGACGAGGCGCTCGACGCGCTGGCAGAGTACTATCGGACGTTTGGGATCGCGCTCACGCGCGACGAGCTGATCGTCACGACGGGGGGCAGCGAAGCGATCACGTTCGCGCTCCTAGCGGTCACCGATGTCGGCGACGAGATTCTAGTCCCGGAGCCGTTCTACACCAACTATAACTCCTACGCGCAGATCACGGGAGTTCAAATCGTGCCCATCGAGACCAGGGCCGAAGAGGGCTTTCGTCTCCCAGAGCGAAAATTGATAGAGAGCAAGATCACGCCCAAGACAAGGGCGATTCTCTTCTGCAATCCCGGCAACCCGACGGGGGTCGTCTACACCAAAGCCGAGCTAGAGATGCTCGCGGAGATCGCGCGCACGCACCATCTCTATCTGATCTCTGACGAAGTCTATCGCGAGTTCACCTACGATGGTGCACAGGCGATCAGCGCGTTGCAGCTTTCTGGGGTAGAAGATCGTGCGATCTTGGTTGATAGCATTTCTAAGAGATTTTCGGCGTGCGGGGCGCGCTTAGGAGTCATCGCGAGCAAGAACGCCTCGGTGATGGAGTCGGCGTTAAAATTTGCGCAGGCGCGGCTCTCGCCGCCGACGCTTGAGCAGTACGGGCTGATCCATCTCTTAAAATCTTCACAGTATCAGAATTACGTGCGCGAGATGATCTCGGAGTTTGCGCGGCGGCGCGATCTTGTCTATTCAGAGCTGCAGCGGATGCCGGGGGTGATCTGTGCCAAGCCGCAGGGGGCGTTCTATGTGATCGCGAAGCTCCCTGTGGAAGACGCCGAGCATTTTGTGCGTTGGCTGCTCACGGATTTTGCGCTCCAAAACGAGACCGTGATGCTCGCACCGGCGGCCGAGTTTTATGCGACTCCGGGCAAGGGCCGCGACGAAGTGCGCATCGCTTACGTGCTCAACACCGATGCGCTCCGGAGAGCCATGCGAATCTTGCGCGAGGGATTGCAAGCGTATACAAAGACGCGATAGCTTCATGTCTCACAAGCGACGTCTTGATCTCTTGCTTGTAGAGCGCGGGCTGTACAGCTCGCGTGCTCAAGCCCAGCGCGCGATCTCCGCCGGCCTGGTGCTCGTCAACGGAGAGCTGATAGATAAGCCCGGTGCTCAAGTCTCTATTGATGCGCAGATCGAAGTCAAAGAGACCCCGCGCTACGTCAGCCAAGGTGGACTGAAATTAGAGAAAGCGCTGGACGTCTTTCAGATAGACGCCACCGACAAGACTTGTCTGGATATAGGCGCTTCGACCGGGGGGTTCACCGACTGTCTGCTTCAGCACGGAGCCAAAAGAGTCTATGCCATAGACGTCGGCAAGGGACAACTCGATTGGAAGCTGCGCACCGACCCCAGAGTCACGGTGCTAGAAGAGATCAACGCTCGATACTTAAAGCCAGAACAGATCGGCGAACTCGTAGATCTAGCCACCGTCGATGTCTCGTTCATCTCGCTCAAACTCATCTTGCCTCCGCTGAAAGAGATCGTCACGCCCAAGGGGGATCTGATCTGTCTCGTCAAGCCCCAATTTGAAGCGGGCCGCAAGCAGATTGCTCGCGGCGGCGTCGTCAAAGATTCTCTTACGCATCAGCGCGTTTTGGAAGACCTCGCACGCTTCATTGAAGACCAGTTGCAGATCTCGATCGTCAACGCGACGTTTTCACCGATCCGAGGGCCAGCGGGAAATATCGAATTTTTCTTCCATATCAAGAACGAACCGCACCGGAGTTGTTCTATCGCTTGGGCAGCACTGGTCGCCGAGGCCCATCGAAGCTTATAATCTCTGCTCAGGAGTATTCAATGCTGATCGTCGGCCTGGCTGGAGGCATCGCCACGGGCAAGAGCCTCGTCGCCCAAGAAGCCGCGAAGCTCTCCGGCGTCGCCGTCATTGACGCCGATAAGATCGCGTGGGAAACATATACCAAGGGCACCGACGTCTATCACCAGCTCGTCGCGCGCTTTGGACAGGGCATTCTCACCCCCGAAGGAGCCATAGATCGCAAGAAGCTCGGAGCGCTCATCTTCAACGACCCCCAAGCGCGTGACTATCTGAATTCGGTCGTCCATCCCGCGGTGCATCAGAAGCTCGTAGAGATCGTACAAGAGCATCGTGCTCGCGGAACCAAGCTTCTCTTGATTGAAGCGGCGTTACTGTTAGAGTCACCCTATGCGAATAGGCAGTTCTTTGATTATGTGATTCTGGTGCGCGCGTCGCGCGAGGCCCAGATCGAGCGCTTGATGAAGCGCAACGGACTCTCTCACGAAGAGGCTCGTACCCGCGTCGAGGCCCAAACTCCTCCAGAGCTGCTCGCCCCTAAAGCCGACTTCGTGCTCGACGCATCGGGAACCGTCGAAGAGACGCGCGAACGCGCAAGAATGCTCTTCCAAGAACTGCTTGCTCGCACTGAGTGATCTCCATCACACGCCCGTGTCCCCAGAAAATGTCTTCAGGTCACGCGCTCCCAATAGACATGGCTCCTATCTTTGGGCTTGCGAAACTTCTATACTCGAGCCATCTTCTAAACATTGGCGGAAACCTCCGAAGCAGTGATCCCCGATCTGGAGAGCGCAGATCGGGGGTCGCTTTTTTTGATTTTGATAGCGTTTTTGGTAGGTACATCTGTCCCTTCACATTGTCTTCGACTTCGTCACCTAGGGCGCCTCGTGCGCTTCCCTCCGGCGCACGCCTTCTGTAAAGTGATGCTGCTATGAGAGCAGCGAGAAGAATAACAGAGTGGGGCATCTTGGGGCTTACGGCGTTGATGCTCTTGAGCTTGGGCTGGTCGGCACACCGCCCTTACTATAACGTAGCGGTGGCCGCATCGGTTGCCTCCGAGGGCGCGACGCCTAGAACAGAACCGGCTCCGACGTCATCGCCCGCTCAAGAGACCGAAGAAGATTTTATCAATCCTCAAGCGCTCTCCCATCAGCGCCCTGAAACTCCCCAAGAGAAGAGTCGCCCTCTTAATAGTGTCCCTGGGGAGTTTGTGCGTCTGGAGCCGACCTCGCCGTTGACGGTCTCTCCGACAGAGCGCTTGGAGTTTCTCGCGGTTGTGAAGAACCCGCATCATACAAACTGGCGCGTCGTGGGGGAGCTGCGCGTCCTCAAGGGCGACGGCACCGAAGAGATTCTGCTCAAGCCGCGTGCTGTGACGCTGGGCAAGCTTCAGACACTGCGCCTACCTGCGGGATTTGCCGCCAAGCGCTTCCCCGCTGGAACAACAGAATTTATCGCGATTCTACGAGATCTCTCCGGCCAAGAGATTGATCGCGCTCGCGTCACGTTTACGATAGAGCCATCGCGCTAGCTGACTACTTCCATTTGATCGTGCATCCCACCGGTGGCGTATCTTTGAGCGCCGGCTCCTTCCCCGCCAACACCGCATCGAGCGCGTCTTTGAGATAGCGCTTGGTGACCTTGCTGGGGTCTTCGGCGTTATCGTCAATCGCTCCGTGATAGCGTAGCTTCATGGAGCTATCGAACAAGAAGACTTCGGGCGTGCGCTGGGCGCTATACGCTTTGGCGATCTGCTGGGTCTCGTCGTACAGATAGGGGAAGGGATAGCCCTTCTCTTTCGCCCGTTTTATCATATTGTCGAAGCTGTCTTCGGGGTATTTTGTCGGGTCGTTGGAGTTAATGACGAGAAACTGCACGCCCTTGGGTTCGTACTCTTTGGCCAGCGCGATCATGCGGTCTTCGTAGGCTTTGACATACGGGCAATGATTGCAGCTAAAGATCACCGCGACGGCTTTTTTGCTCTTATAATCGGAGAGCTTGTAGAGCTTGCCGTCCACGCCTTTAAGCTGAAAGTCGGGGGCTGGGTCGCCGTACTTGAGCATGAGAGATCACCTCGGTGGGGTAATTATAGCCACTCTGTGTTGGACGAGCCAGCGCCTGCTCTGTACAATATTATTTTGCTATGCCTAAGCCAACGATTGTGATCGAATACTGCGACGAATGTATGTACTTGAAGCCGGCGCTGGAAGCCGCGCACAAAATTTTAGAGAACTACGCCGACCATATCGAAGCCGTAGCGCTCAAGCCCGGCCATGACGGGGTCTTTCGCGTCACAGCCAATGGGTCTCTTGTGATCGAGATGGGCGATGAGGGCCTGCCTAACGCCGAAAAAGTCGCTCAAGCTGTGGGAGAGTTTTTCGCCAAGGCCCTCACCCCGCCTGCGGCTCCCCTCTCCCGTCTTGACGGACGGGAGAGGGGTCGGGGGTGAGGGCCATGAAGATCAAACGCGGCTTATTCTTGGGACGCTTCCAGCCCTATCACAACGGGCATCACGCTGTCATTAAACAGATCGTAGACAGCCGCGAGATTGACGAATTGATTATTGCTATCGGCTCCGCCCAAGAGAGCCACACGCTCAAAGACCCCTTCACCGCTGGCGAGAGAATCATGATGATCACCAAGGCGTTAGAAGACTTAAAACCCTCGATTACAAGGTATGTCTTGCCCATCGAAGACATCGAGCGCAACTCGCTCTACGTCGCGCACATTCGGAGTTTGACTCCGCCGTTCGAGATCGTCTATTCGAATAATTCGCTGGTGCAGCAGCTCTTCGCTGAACGCGGGATCCCCGTGCGCTCCCTCCCCTACGTCGAACGCGCCCAGTTCGATGGCACCAAGATCCGCGAACTGATGATCCAAGACGATCAGAACTGGCGCCGCTTCGTTCCAGAAGCCGTCGCCAAAGTCATTGACGAGATTCACGGCATCGCGCGTCTGCGTCGCATCGCCCAGAGCGATAAATCCTTATGCCCTTAAATATCCCCGTCAAACAGAATAAAAAGCTCGAAGCCGTCGTCCAGCGCATCGACGAGCACGTCACGCTCAATACGTATTGGTACTGTTCCAACATCACGGCGATTGACCGCATGGGGATCAACGATCACGGCCCGGTGCACATTAGAATCGTCGCCAATCTCGCGCTCAAACTCTTGCGAATGCTGATCGAAGTGGGCGTGCAGCCCAGCGTCGAAAAAGATCACAAGCTCACCAAAGACGACGCCGAAGTGATTGTCGTCTTAGCAGCGGCGTTGCACGACATCGGGCACATCGTGCACCGGGTGAACCACGAGCCGTTCTCAGTCGCGCTCGCTGCCACTCTCTTGCCCGATCTGCTCAAAGATATCTATGCCGAGCGCGAGCGCGCCATTATCACGTCAGAAGTCCTGCACGCGATCTACGCGCACGAGACGCATATCGAGCCATTGACAGTTGAAGCTGGGGTCTTGAAGATCGCTGACGCTCTCGACATGGAAGAGGGGCGGGCGCGAATCCCCTTCAAGGCGGGGTCGCTCACGATTCACGCCGTCTCGGCTTCTGCCATTGAAGACGTGCAACTCCGCAAGGGCGAGAAGCGCCCCATCTGCATCGAGATCAAGATGGCCAACTCCGCGGGGATCTTTCAGATAGACAATCTCTTAAAAGAGAAGCTCAAACACTCCGGGCTTTCGGAGTACTTTGAGATTCGCGCCGAGATCGCGGGAGAAGAGAAGAAGCTCGTCGAACGCTATGAACTCTGATTGATCTTCGTCAGCCCCATATCCAGTCGCTCCGGCGCCAAAATCCCCCCAGAGACGACCATCTTGAGCGCCTCTTCAACGGGGATCGACGTTGGCTGCACGTTCTCTCTGGGGAGAAATTGCAAGAACCCCGACGTGGGGTTGGGCGTCGTCGGCACATAGACCCGCACCCACTCGCGCCCATCGCTCGTCTGGATCGTGCCCACTTGGAAGGCGACCGTCCACAAGCCCTTGGAGGGAAATTCAACCAAAACGACGCGCTGGAAGGTGGGCTGCTCGGTGCGCGAGAGCGTCCGCACGACCTGACGCGCCGAGTTGTAAATGCTGTTCACCAATGGCATCTTCTCTAGCAGCGCCTCACCAAACTCTAGCAACCGGCGCCCAAAGACGTTGGTCGCCAGCACGCCGCTGCCGTAGAGCAGCAGGAGCGTCAAGACCAGACCGACGCCAGGAGGCAGCTCCCACCCAAAGACGGGCCGCCAGAAGAGATTGAGCAACGAGCGCAGCGGGCCGTCCAAGAGACCATAGAGAATCTGCAAGACCCAAATCGTCAGGATGACGGGCACCACAAAGACCACCCCGGTCAACATCCGGGAGTAGATATGATGCCAGAGGCGACGACCCAGCGATGGAGTGTTCATAGCGCGCTTATTATAAAGCATAAGCCAGCGAGGGGCATGCTATTGGCTCTTGAGAGATTTTTGATTATAATAGAGCTAAAGGGCACAGGGGAGGACTCATGAAGACTCAGAGCGAGAAGGAGCGCTGGGAGAGGGAGACCCTCGAGCCTTTCTTGAAAAGATCCCCAGAACGACGCGAACGCTTTATCACCGTCTCCAACGAAGAGATCGGCCGGCTCTACACCCCTGAAGATATCAAAGACTTAGATTACGAGCGCGATCTGGGCTACCCCGGAGAATACCCCTACACCCGTGGCGTCTATCCCACGATGTACCGGGGTCGGCTCTGGACGATGCGCCAGTTCGCGGGCTTCGGTGGCCCCGAAGAGACCAACCAGCGATTCAAATATCTCCTAAAAGAGGGCCAGACCGGCCTCTCGACGGCGTTTGACATGCCCACGCTCATGGGGTTGGACAGCGATCATCCGTTGGCCGACGGCGAGGTGGGCGTCGAGGGCGTCGCCGTAGATACCCTGAGAGATTTTGAGATTCTCTTCGACGGGATTCCGTTGGATCAGGTCTCGACAAGCTTTACCATCAATCCCAGCGCGCCGGTCATCTACGCGATGTACATCGCCATTGGAGACCAGCAGGGCGTGCCGCGAGAGAAGCTGCGCGGCACCATCCAGAACGACATGCTCAAAGAGTTCATCGCTCAGAAAGAGTGGGTCGTTCCCCCAAGGCCCTCGGTGGATCTGATCGTAGATGTGTTTGAGTTTGGCATTCGAGAGACGCCTAAGTTTAATCTGATTAGCATCTCGGGCTATCACATTCGCGAGGCCGGCTCGACCGCCGTGCAGGAGTTGGCCTTCACGCTCGCCGACGGGATGGCCTACGTCGAAGCCGCCCTCCAACGGGGGCTGGACCTTGACGCATTGGCCCCCCAACTGAGCTTCTTCTTCAACTCGCACAATTCGTTCTTTGAGGAGATCGCCAAATTCAGGGCGGCGCGCCGGATCTGGGCGCGCGCGCTGCGCGAGCGCTATGGGGCCAAAAACCCCGAAAGCTGGAAGTTGCGCTTCCATACCCAGACCGCTGGATGTACCCTCACCGAACAGCAGCCGCTCAACAACATCATTCGCGTCACGATCCAAGCCCTCGCCGCCGTCTTGGGCGGCACGCAGAGCCTCCACACAAACTCCTACGACGAGGCGCTGGCCCTGCCCACCGAAGAGGCCGTGCGAATCGCGCTGCGCACCCAGCAGATCATCGCCTACGAGTCGGGCGTCGCCGATACGATCGACCCCCTGGCCGGCAGCTACTTCGTCGAGGCGCTCACCAACGAAATCGAGCGCAAAGCGCTGGAGTATATTCGCAAAATCGAGCGCCTGGGCAACGGCAGCATCTTAGAGGGAGTCTTTCGGGGAATTGAGCAGGGCTTCTTCCAACGGGAGATCGCCCAAGCGGCCTATGAGTACCAAAAGCAAGTCGAGTCGGGAGAGCAGATCATCGTTGGAGTTAATAAGTACACGATCCCGAAAGAGCAAGACCAGAAAGTCCCCACGCTCAAGATCGATCCCGAAGTGCAACGTCGGCAGATCGAGCGTCTCAAGCGCGTGCGGCAGGAGCGCGACGCCCGCGCTGTCGAGCGCGCGCTCGCGCGGTTAGAAGAAGCCGCGCGCCAACGACAGAATACGATGCCCTATATCTTAGAAGCCGTCAAAGCCTACGCGAGCGTCGGCGAGATCATGGAGGTGCTCAAGAAAGTTCACGGGGCTTATCGTGAGCCAGCGATGGTGTAAAGAGTCATGAATCGCCCAATTCGCGTGCTGATGGCCAAGGCAGGACTCGACGGCCATGACCGCGGGGTGAAGGTCGTGGCGCGCGCCCTGCGCGATGCCGGCATGGAGGTCATCTACACCGGTCTGCACAACACCCCCGAACAGGTCATCAAGGCCGCGCTCCAGGAAGACGTCGATGTCATCGGGCTGAGCATTCTCTCCGGGGCGCACCTGACGATCTTCAGGAAACTGACCGAGCTGATGAAGCAGTACGGCATGGACGACGTCTTGCTCTTGGGAGGCGGGATCATCCCCGACGAGGACAAGCCGATCTTAGAAGCGATGGGCGTGAAAGGGCTGTTTGGTCCGGGGACTTCCACCCAAGAGATCGTCGAGTTCATCCGAAGAGAAGTACAAAAGCTCCGCGCCGTCGGCGTCTAGCTTCGTCTTCTTCACACAAAACGCGCAAAGATCGTCTCCACGTGCTTCAGATGGTATTCGTCATCGAAGAGCTGGTCTATCTCGTCGGGGCTGAGCAGCTTCTGTATCTCGGGATGCGCGCCCACAAGCGCTTGAAAGCTCTTCTGTTCCGTCATGGCTCGATGGGCCAAGTCGCTCACCAGCTCGTGCGCCTGCGCCCGCGCCATCCCCTTGTCTACCAGCTTCAATAAGAGCGCTTGAGAGAAGACCGTCCCCAAGCTCAGCTCCAGATTCTGCCTCATGCGCTCAGCGTTGACGACCAGATGCTCGATCACATCGGTTAACTTGACCAACAGATAGTGCGTCGCCAAGAAGCTATCGGGGATGATCACCCGTTCGACCGAAGAGCGCGTCAGATCCTGCTCGTGCCAGATCGTCTGGTTCTCCAAGGCAGCCAAGGCATTGACGCGCACGAGACGCGCTAGCCCCGTGAGCGTCTCACACGTAGAGGGGTTCTGTTTGTGGGGCATAGACGAGGAGCCGTGCGGGCGGCCCTCGCGGACTTCGGCGATCTCGGTGCGATGCAGGTTGCGAATCTCGGTGGCGATCTTCTCTACCGTCCCGGCACAGATCGCCAGCGTCGTCAGCACTTGGGCATGCCGGTCGCGCTGCACGATCTGATTCGAAATGGGCACGGGAGCCAGGCCGAGCTTGGCGCAGACGCGCCGCTCGACCTCGGGGTCCACGTTCGCGTACGTGCCCACCGAACCGGAGATCTTCCCCACCGACATGAGCTTCTGGGCGTCTTTCAGACGCTGGAGATGACGCTGCATCTCGTCGTACCAGACTAACAATTTCAGCCCAAAGGTGATCGGCTCGGCGTGCATCCCGTGGGTGCGCCCGACCATCAGCGTTCGCTTGTGCTCCAGCGCGCGACGCCAGAGCACCGCGGCGAGCTTGTTGGCATCTTCGATGAGAATCGCGAGCGCTTCTTTGAAAGCCAACCCCAGCGCCGTGTCTTCAACGTCGTACGACGTCAGCCCTCGGTGAATATAACGCCCTTCGGGGCCCACGCTCTCCTCTAGAGAGCGCACAAACGCCAGAAGATCGTGCCCGATCTGGGATTCGATCTCTTTGGCTCTGGCAATATGAAGACGGACTTTTTGCCGAATGGCACGGGCGGCCTCTTGGGGGATATAGCCCAGCTCGGCTTGCGCTTCAGCGACCGCCAGCTCGACCTGAAGCCAACGCCGATACTTGGCCTCTTCCGTCCACAGCTCCTTCATCGGGGAGAGGGAGTATCGCTCGATCACACCAACCCCAGCTCCTTGCCCACCTTCTGAAAAGCGCTGAGCGCAAAATCCAGGTCTTCTTTGGTGTGCATCGCCGTCACGATGGTGCGCACACGCGCTTTATCTCGCGCCACCATGGGGAAGACGATCTCCTGAGCAAAGACGCCCTCTTCAAAGAGCCTCTTGGCCAGTTGTCTAGCGGTATGGCTGCTGCCGACGATCACGGGCGTGATGGGCGTCTCGCTCGCGCCGGTGTTGAAGCCCAGTCTGTTCAGCTCGTGCTTAAAATAGCGCGCGTTCTCCCAGAGCCTCTGGACCAATTCTTCGCCCTCGGGGCTATCTAAGATCTCTACGGCCGCCATCGCCGCGGCGACGACCGCCGGAGGATGGGCCGTGGAGAGCAACCACGGGCGAGCTTTTTGAATCAAAAACTCTATCAGATGCTTCGAGCCAGCGATGTACCCCCCCATCGCCCCGAGGGCCTTGCTCAGCGTGCCCATCTGGACGTCCACGCGGCCGTGCAGCCCAAAGTGATCCACCGAGCCGCGCCCGGCGCGCCCCAGCACGCCCGACGCGTGCGCATCGTCCACCATGAAGATCAGCTCAAACTCGTCCGCTATGTCCGCCAGCTCCTTCAGCGGCGCGATGTCGCCGTCCATGCTGAAGACCGCATCGGTCACCAAGAGCGCTCGACGGTACTTGTGGCGGCTCTCTTGGCAGAGCTGGCGCAGCGCCTCTACGTTGCGATGGGGCCACTTTAAGATCTCCGCACCGCTGAGCCGACAGCCATCAATAATAGAGCCGTGATTGAGTTCTTCCGAGTAGATCGCATCGCCCTTGCCCACGAGCGCTTGGATCGTCCCCAGATTAGCAGCAAACCCGCTTTGAAAGACCAACGTCGCTTCGACGCCTTTGAAACGCGCCAGCTTCGCTTCTAATTCTTTGTGCAGGGTCATCGTGCCGGCGATGGGACGGACGGCCCCGGCCCCGGCACCGTACCGATCTATCGCTCTTTTTGCGGCTTCGCGCAGCTTGGGATGGTTCGTCAATCCCAGATAGTTGTTCGACGAGAGATTGACGACTTCTCGGCCGTCGAAACGAGCACGCGCGCGCTGCTCGCCCTCTAAAATTCTGGGCCTCCAGACAAAGCCTTGCTCTTCTAAATTCTTCAGCTCTTGATCCAAAAAGCCAAGACGATCGAGTCGGATCGGAGTGGCCATAATCTCCTCCTTCTTTATGCACACGGGCATTTTATAACACCGGGAGCGGAGCGTCAAAAGTCTCTCCCCCGATCGGTCTTGCTTTCATTCCCCCTCCCTATGGTATACTAAAACTATAAGGAGGTCTTCTTATGAGAGAAGTGGTCATCGTCGGCGCAGCGCGCTGCGCCGTAGGACGAGCCGTCAAGGGGGTGTTGAAGAACACCCGGCCCGATGAGATGGCCGCCGCCGTCTTAAGCGCGCTGATTGAGCGCACGGGCGTAGATCCCAAGGAGATCGAAGATATTCGCTTGGGCTGTGCTATCCCCGAAGCCGAGCAGGGGATGAACGTCGCGCGCATCGCGCAGTTTTTAGCGAAGATCCCCGAGACGGCTACCGCCGCGACGATCAATCGCTTCTGCGCCTCGGGACTGGAATCGGTGGTCAACGGTTGCTATCAGATCGCCTATGGCGATGCCGATCTGATCATCGCTGGCGGCGTCGAGTCGATGAGCATGGTGCCGATGGTCGGCCACACCCCGCGCCCCAACCCCAAGCTCACCGAAGAGTATCCCGAAGTCTATACGCCCATGGGCATCACCGCGGAGAACTTGGCCGAGCAGTACAAGATCTCCCGCGAGGCCCAAGACCGATTTGCTTACGAGTCTCACATGAAGGCCGCAAGAGCCACCAAGGCCGGGCGGTTTAAAGACGAGATCGTCCCGCTCACCGTTCAAATAGACGGCAAGACGATCACGCACGAGATAGACGAGACGATCCGGGAAGACACGACGCTGGAGGCGTTAGCCCAGCTCAAGCCCGCGTTCAAAGAGGGTGGCACGGTGACCCCGGGGAATTCGTCCCCGTTGACCGACGGCGCTTCGGCGGTTCTCATCGCGTCGAAGCAGAAGGCACGCTCGCTGGGCTTGAAGCCGATGGCGCGCTTTGTGGCGGCGGCGACGGCGGGCGTCCGCCCGGAGATCATGGGCATCGGCCCGGTCTATGCGATCCCCAAGGCCCTTCAGAAAGCCAAGCTCTCGCTCAAAGATATAGATCTCTTTGAGTTCAACGAAGCGTTTGCCGCGCAAGCGCTCGCCGTTATTCAACAGCTCGATCTCCCGATGGAGAAGATCAACGTGAACGGCGGGGCGATTGCGCTGGGGCACGCGCTGGGGTCGTCGGGCTGTCGGCTGCTGGTGACGCTGGTGCACGAGATGCCTAGAAGAGACGCGCAGTTTGGCGTGGTGACGATGTGCGTGGGCGGCGGCCAGGGGATGGCGGCGGTCTTTGAGAGAATATAAAGGGGGCAAGCGATGATGCGTGAGATCAAGACGGCAGCCGTCTTAGGCGCGGGCACGATGGGCGCGGGGATCGCCGCACTCTTGGCGGGCGCGGGAATCAAGACCCATCTGTTGGACATCGTCCCCAAAGAGTTGACCCCTGAAGAGAAAGCCAAGGGTCTAACACTCCAAGACCCTGTCGTGAGAAACAGAATCGTCAACGCGGGATTACAAAGAGCGCTCAAAGCGAGTCCCGCGCTCTTCTACGACCCCAACGACGCTCAGCTCATCACCGTTGGCAACGTCGAAGATAACTTAGATCGCTTGGGCGAAGCCGACTGGATCGTCGAAGCCGTCTTTGAGCGCCTCGACGTCAAACAAGAGACGTTCGCCAAGATCGAAAAGTTCCGAAAGAAAGACTCTATCGTCAGCTCCAACACCTCTGGGATCGCGCTCAAGGCGATTCTGGCCAAGGCATCGCCTGAGCTAAAAAAGCACGCGCTCATCACGCACTTCTTCAACCCCGTGCGCTATATGAAGCTCTTGGAGATCGTCCCCGGCGAGGAGACCGATCCAGACATCTTAAGATTTATGATGGACTTCGCCGAGAGACGCCTGGGCAAGGGCGTCGTCTTGGCCAAAGATACCCCCAATTTCATCTGCAATCGCATCGGGATCTTCGGGATCAGTTATCTGTTAAAAGCGATGCAAGAGGGGGACTACAAAGTCGAAGAGATCGACGCGATCTTCGGGCCTGCGCTGGGGCGTCCCAAGAGTGCCGTCTTTCGCACCGTAGATTTGGTCGGCTTGGACGTCATGGCCGACGTCATTAAAAATATCTACACGAGCCTGCCCAGCGATCCCATGCGCGAGATCTATCGTCTGCCCGGCTTCATCGAGAAGATGCTCTCGTCGGGACTGCTGGGGCGCAAGACCGGCAAGGGCTTCTACCAAGAGAAGACCGTGAACGGCAAGCGCGAGTTCTGGGTCTTCGACTACAAGACGTTAGACTATCGTCGCCAAGAGAAGTTCGAGTATCCCTCGCTGATCAAAGCCGGACAGCAGTCTTCCGTCGGTGAGAAGATCAAGACCGTCGTCTACTCGGACGACCGCGCGGGGCAGATCGCCTGGAAGGTGCTCTCGGAGACGTTGCTCTACACGGCCCATCTCATCCCGGAGATCTCCGATGATATCTACTCGATTGACAACGCCATGAAGTGGGGATTCAACTGGGAGCTGGGACCGTTTGAGACGTGGGATGCCATCGGGGTCAGAGAGTCGGTCGAGCGCATGAGGCGCGAGGGCAAGAGAATCCCCAAGCTTGTCGAAGATCTCTTAGCGCGCGGTGAGAGCTTCTACCAGAAGAGAGAGGGCAAGAAGTTCTATTTTGATCTGTTTGCGCGAGACTATCGCGAGCTGCCTCAACCGATGGGCGTGTTGGCGCTCTCCGACCTCAAAGAAGACAGAAAGCGCGTGATCGCCGAGAACGCTGGAGCGTCGTTGGTAGATTTGGGGGATGGCGTGGCGTGTTTGGAGTTTCACACGTATATGAATACCGTAGATGCCGACGTCATCACGATGCTCAGCACGGCGCTGGAGGAGGTGCGCCGGCGCGATCTTGTCGGCTTGGTGATCGGCAACGAAGGCCAGAACTTCTGTGTTGGGGCCAATATCGGGTTGGTCTTGGCGGCGATTCAGAGCGGGGCTTGGGAACAGCTAGACCAGATGGTCAAAGCCTTCCAAGACGCGAACATGGCGATCAAGTATTTTGAGAAGCCCGTTGTCGCCGCGCCGTTCAATATGACGCTGGGCGGCGGCGCGGAGATCGTCCTGCACTGTCCGCGCGTGCGAGCGCATGGCGAGCTGTATATCGGTCAAGTGGAGTTCGGCGTGGGGGTGATCCCCGCGGCGGGGGGATGCAAAGAACTCTGGGCACGCCAGTTAGAGAATCTCCCAGAAGACGCCAATATCGATCTCTTTCCGTTCTTGCAGCGCGTCTTCGAGCTGATCGGCCTGGCCAAAGTTGCGACCAGCGCGAAAGAAGCAAGAAAGCTCGGCTTTTTGCGCCGCGACGACAGAATCACCATGAACCGAGATCGTTTGATCGCCGACGCGAAGAGAGACGTCTTAGCGATGGCGATGATGGGCTATGAGCCACCGCGACCGCGCAAGCTCAAGGTGACGGGCCGCACCGGCTATGCAGCACTTCAAGTTGCCATCAAGAACTTTCAGTGGGGCAAGCGCATCACCGATCACGAAGCGTTGATGGCGCAAAAGCTAGCGCGCGTGCTCACCGGCGGCGACGTAGAGATGGGAACAGAGGTGAGCGAGCAACACTTGCTAGATTTAGAGCGCGAAGCGTTCTTGTCGCTGTGCGGGACGCAGAAGACGCAAGAGCGCATCCAGCATATGCTCGCCACGGGCAGGCCGCTGCGGAACTGAACAAGCGTTTGGTATAATAGCGCAAAGATTTCCAAGCTAAGGAGGCAACGAATGCGCGACGTAGTCGTCTTGGGGGTGGGTGCGACGGCGTTTACCAGCCAGACCCCCGAAGTCAATTGGAAAGAGCTGATGTACGACGCCGCGGTCAAGGCCTACGCAGATGCCCAGATCGACCCGCGACGCGACGTGGATAGCTTCATCACGTGCGCCGAAGACTTCTGGGAGGGCTTCTCGATCTTCGATGAGTTCACGCCCGATCAGTTGGGAGCCGTGATGCGCCCCATGATGACCGTCACCGGAGACGGTCTGCAAGGGCTGGCCAACGCGTATATGCAGATCAAGACGGGGATGTTCAACATCGTCGTTGTGGAAGCCCACAGTAAAGTCTCGGAGCTGCTGACGTATGAGCATGTCGTCGAGATGGCGTTTGATCCCATCTACGAGCGCCCGCTCTCGGCCGAGCGCAACGTGCACCCGTATTATGTCGCGGGTCTAGAAATGAATCTCTATCTGCACGCGACCGGGACCACCGAAGAGCAATGCGCGTTCGTCGCGGTGCAGAACCGTCGCCAAGCCCTGAGCAACCCGTTAGCGCCCTATGGAGCGCGCATCGGGCTTCAGGAGATCTATCGCTCGGGCTATGCGTTCAGCCCGTTGAAAAAGTGGGAGATCGCCTCACGGGCCGATGGCTCTATCGTCTTTGTCCTAGCGGCCGAAGAGATCGCGCGACGGATTACGAAGAAGCCGTTGGTTTACTTAGAGGGGATCGGCTGGTCGTCGGAGTCGCCGTGGATTTCGGCCCGTAGCGCCGATGCGGGCTACGCGCGGCGTGCCGCGCAGCTGGCGTATCGCCAAGCAGGGATCACAGACCCCAGAAGACAGATCGACGTCATCGAAGTCGAAGACCGTTTTGCGTTCAAAGAGTTACAGCACTTGGAAGCGTTAGGGTTCGCTCGCCCAGGAGAAGCGGGCTGGCTGGCGCAGTCTGGGGCTTTGGGCCTCGATGGCGAATTGAAAGTCAATCTCAGCGGCGGCTCGCTGGGGTGTGGCGATCTGCTGGAGGCTTCGGCGTTGCAGCGCGCGCTGGAGATCGTCTTGCAATTGCGCGGCGAAGCCGGGGCGCGCCAGGTGCCCAACGCACGCGTGGGAGTCGCTCAGTCGTGGCGGGGATTGCCGCACGGGACCGGAGCCGTTGCGGTCTTTGCACGGAGGGATTAATCTATGAATCTGAAGAAGATTCGCAAAGATGTGGCGGTCGTCGGCGCGGGGATGACCGTCTTCGCGCGCAGGCTTCAAGAGACGGGCAAAGAGATGGCCTGGGAAGCGGCCAAGATGGCCCTCGACGAGGCCGGGCTCACCCTGCAAGACATTGACGCAGTGATTATGGGGTCTGCTCCCGATGCCTTCGATGGCGTCCACAAAAAGGGCGACTGGCTCCTCGATGGCGCCGGGGGCACGAACAAGCCCTATATGCGCGTCTTCATTGGCGGCGGAACGGCGGTCTTCGCGCCCATTGCGGGCTGGTGGCACGTCGCTTCGGGGATGTTCCAGAGGGTCTTGGTCGTCTGCGAGGAGAAGATGTCTTCGGTGCAGCCCCACGCCCAGAGCGCCTTCGGCCACATCTGGGACCCCATCTTAGATAGACCGTTAAAGCCCAATCTCGTCTGGATCTTCTCCATGGAGATGCAGCGCTATATGTACAAATACAACGTGCGCTATGAAGACATCGCGCTGGTCGCCGTGAAGAACAAGCGCAACGCCGTGGGGCACCCGTGCGCCCAACTTGCCGATCCCAATATCACACTAGAAGACGTGCTCAACTCCGAGCCGATGGCCCTGCCCGTGCGAAGACTAGACATCAGCCCGCCCTCAGACGGTGCGGCGGCGATCGTGCTCGTCAGCGAAGACGTCGCTTACGAGCACACCGACACGCCCGTCTGGATCGACGGCGTCGGCTGGTGCATCGACACGACGATGTGGACGAATCGCGATTTGGCGTTCCCGAAGTTCGTGGCGCGGGCAGCGAAGATGGCCTACGAGATGGCTGGCATCAAAGACCCCAGAAAAGAGATAGACTTCGCCGAGCCGTATGACCCGTTCGATTACAAAGAGTTGCAGCACTTAGAAGGGCTGCTGCTCGCCGAACCCGGCGAAGCGGCGATCATGACGCGCGAGGGCAAGACGCAACGCGACGGGGAGTTCCCCGTCTGCCCCAGCGGAGGACTGCTGGGCGTGGGCAACCCCATTGCCGCGGCGTTGGGCATCAAGATCGGCGAGCTGTACTGGCAGTTGGCGGGCAAGGCCGGCCCGCGCCAAGTGAAGAAAGACGTGAGAACCGGGGTCGCCCAAGCTTGGGGAGACTTGATGCAAGTCAGCTCGGTCGTCGTGATGAGGAGGCGATAGCGATGACAAAGAAAGACAAATTCGGCCCGCCCTTCAACCCGAGGGGCAAGCCCTTAGAAGCCAACGAGATGGAGAAGATTCCACACATTCGCGCGAAGGCCCCGGCCAAGTACGCCTGGGCCGCAGGCACCGCGATGAGCCGTTTCTTAGAAGAACTCAAGAACGGGAAGATCATCGGGCGGCTCTGTGCCCAGTGTGATCGCGTGCTCGTACCCCCTAGAATGTTCTGCGAGCGGTGTTTTAAACCCACGACCGAGTGGGTCTATCTGCCGGGAACGGCCGTCGTCGAGACCTTCTCGATCTCGTATATCGACCAGAACGCCAATCGCATCAAAGAGCCGATTTTAGTCGGGACGGTGGCGTTCGACGGCGCGCCGCCCGATTGCGGGATCATGCACTACTTTGGCGAGATGAAGCCCGAAGAGCTGAAGATCGGGATGCCCGTTGAGCCGGTCTGGAAGCCCCAGAACGAGCGCGTCGGCTCGATCTTGGATATCAAATACTTCCGGCCACGCAAGAAGTGAAGGAGACGACCATGCTCGAACGCATCGAGAAATCTTCAGAGATTCGCCATTGGATAGGCGACATGGAGGCCGATCACTATTATTACAGCGCGGGCATCGCGGGCGAAAAATTTTTCGTCGCCCTGCGCGACGAGGGCAAGATCGTCGGAGCACACTGCGCCACCTGCAATCTGACGTATGTGCCCCCGAGAATCTACTGCGAGCGCTGCTTTGCTGAACTAACAGAACACAAAGACATGGGCAAGCGCGGTTGCGTCGTGGCGTTTACGGTAGCGCACTACGACAAGGCGGGCCAGCGCTTAGATCCCCCGGAGAGCTTCGCTCTGATCAGCCTTGGCCCGCGCACGACGCCTCTCTTGCATAAGCTGGGCGAGATCGCGCCAGAAAAAATCTGCGTGGGCTTAGAAGTCGAAGCCGTCTTGAAGCCCCAGCGCGAGGGCAAGATCACCGATATTCTTTACTTCAAGCCTGTGAAGTAGCCAGGGCGGGCCAGCATGAAGACCCTGTCGGTAGAGGAGCAGCTGCGGCGGCTCAAGCGCCGAGCCGTAGAGATCATCCCGGAGGCGGATCTGGTCAAGAAGCTGGAGCGCGCGGCGCGCACCGGCAAGCCTCTCAGGGTCAAGCTCGGCGTGGACCCCACCAGTCCGGATATTCACATCGCCATTGGGGTTGTCTTGCAGAAGCTGCGCGACTTTCAGGACTGCGGCCACACCGCGGTCTTGATCATCGGGGACTTTACGGCCCGCATCGGCGACCCCTCCGGGCGCAGCGCCCAGCGCAAGATGCTCTCCAAAGCCGAGATCGAAGCGAACATGCAGCGCTACAAGGAGCAAGCGCTCAAGATTCTCGATCCGGAGCGTCTGGAGTTTCGCTACAACTCCGAATGGCTGGAGGGGATGAGCTTTGACAAGCTCCTGGAGCTGGCTTCGCGCTACACCGTCGCGGCGATGCTGGAGCGCGAGGACTTCGCCAAGCGCTTTCAGGCGGGTACGCCCATCAGCATCGTCGAATTTCTCTACCCCCTGGCCCAAGCGTACGATTCGGTGGCGATTCAGGCCGACGTCGAGCTGGGCGGCGAAGACCAGCGGTTCAATCTCTTGATCGGGCGCGCCATCCAAGAGCGCTACGGGCAGGAGCCTCAGGTCTGTTTTATCGCCGCGCCGGTCTTGGAGGGTATAGATGGCGTCAAGAAGATGAGCAAGAGCTTTGGCAACTACGTAGGCGTTACCGAACCGCCTCACGAGATGTTCGGCAAGCTCATGTCGATCCCCGACACGCTCATCGAGCGCTACGTGACGTTCATGACCGATCTGGATTGGGAAGCGCTCAAAAAGCTCCATCCCAAGGAGCAGAAGCAAAGGCTCGCCCACGCGATCGTGACGCGTTATCACGGCCAGGCCGCGGCCGATGCGGCGCTGGCAGAATTTGAGCGCGTCTTCGCGCGCAAAGAGCGCCCAACCGAGGTGCCAAAAGTCCATCTCGACAGAAGCGCGCTCAAGCCCAACGGCACCGTCTGGATCGTTGATTTGATCGCGCCGTTGGCCAAGAGCCGCTCGGAAGCGAAGCGCCTGATCGAGCAAGGAGCGGTCGAAGTAGACGGCGTGAAGATCGTCCGAACCGACCAAGATGTGCCCTTTCGGGACGGGTTGCTCGTCAAGGTGGGCAAGCACACGTTTGCAGAGCTGTATATCCAATAGCAGAGAAGGAGGCAGATGATGGCCGATTGTATCTTCTGTCAGATCGTGCGCGGTGAGCGCTCAGCGTATAAAGTCTATGAAGATTCCGACACTCTGGCCTTCTTGGACATCTTCCCGCTCGTGGAGGGCCACACGCTCGTCATCCCCAAGGCGCACTGCGAGCGCCTGCAAGACCTCCATCCCGATCTGACGGCCAAAGTCGCTCACGCTGTACGTGCCGTCACGGAGAAGCTCGAAAAGGCTCTCGGCGCTCCCGCAACGACCATCGGGATCAACAACGGCAAAGCCGCCGGACAGGTCGTGCCCCATCTGCACATTCACATTCTGCCCCGGTACGAGAACGACGGCGGCGGGACGATCCACTCGGTGGTGCGCACGACGACCCAGCGCTCCTTAGAAGAGATCTGCCATCTGATTGCAAAAGCGCGCTAAATGTGCTATAGTAGCGTGTTTCATCCCCAGAGATTCCCCAAGGGAGGACGAGCGTTACGGTGCAAGATTTATTGAAATTGGTCGCGGGGAGCGCCAATCCCGCTCTGGCTCAAGAGATCAGTCAGCATCTGGGGATTAAGCTCACGGCCGTGGACGTGGGGCGCTTCCCCGACGGCGAGACGTCTATCTATATTCGCGAGACGGTGCGCGGCGCCGATGTCTTTGTCATCCAGCCGACGTGCCCTCCGGTCAATGACAATTTAATGGAACTGCTGCTGACGATTGACGCGCTCAAACGCGCCTCGGCCGAACGCATCACGGCCGTTATCCCCTACTACGGTTACGCGCGCCAAGATCGCAAACATATTGGGCGCGTGCCGATCAGCGCCAAGTTGGTCGCCAATATGATCGTGCGCGCCGGGGCGGGGCGAGTGCTCACGCTCGACCTGCCCGCCGGCCAGATCCAGGGCTTCTTTGATATTCCCGTAGACAACCTGCGCAGCGATCCCATCATCGCGGGGTATTTTCAAAAGCAGAATCTCGAGAACGCGGTGATCGTCGCTCCCGATGTGGGGGCGGCCAAGCGCGCGCGCGCCGTCGCCGAGCGCTTGGGGATGCCCATGGCGATTGTCGAGAAGAGCCGCGTCAGCCCCGACGAAGTCCGTGCGCTAGGCCTCATTGGCGATGTCAAGGGCAGGCGCGCCGTGCTCGTGGACGACATCGTCGCCACCGGGGGGACGCTCATCGAAGCCGCTAAGCTCTTGCTCGAGTGCGGAGCCACCGAAGTCTATGCGGCGTTTACGCACGGGGTCTTCGCCGGCGATGCCGTGCGCAAGCTCGAAGCCTCCCCCATCCAGAAGATCGCCGTGACGAACACGATCCCCGTGCCTCATAGCCCCAAGATCGATGTCATCTCGGTCGGCGTGCTCTTGGCAGAGACGATCAAGAGAATTCACTATCATGAGTCCGTGAGCGAGATGTTCCCGCATGATTAGCGAACTTTAGAGGGACGGCGGTCCGTCCCTCCCAGGAGGAGATGCGTATGGAGTACACGATTCAAGCGGAGGTGCGCGGAGACAAGCCCAACCCGCGAGAGCTGCGACGTCTGGGGCGCGTGCCGGGGGTGCTCTACGGCCCCGGCGTGCACTATCGGATCGCGCTCAACGCTAAAGATCTCGATAAGCTGCTGCAGAGGGTGACACGCAGCTCGCGCATCGTGGTCGAACTCAACGGGCAGAAGTTCACGACGTTCATCAAAGAGATCCAGCACGAGCTGCTCACCGATCGCGTGCAGCATATTGATCTGTACAGTCCGGCGCCCGATCGCCCGGTGGTGATTGACGTGCCCGTGCGTCTGCGCGGGGTAGCAAGAGGGGTCAAGGAGGGCGGGGTGCTTCAGGTGCTGCGCGACTTGGTGCGTGTGCGCGGGCCGATGGAGCAGATCCCCGAAGTGATCGAGTTAGACGTGAGCAATCTCGGGGTCGGTCAGGCGATCCACGTGAGCGATCTGGCGCTGACGGGGGTACAAGTGCTCACACCGGCTGAAGCGACGATCGTGAGCGTGGTGGCGCCGCGCAAGGAGGAGGTCGCGGTGGCGCCGGTGCCGGGAGCGGAGGCAGCGGCTCCGGCCCCAGGAGCGCCTGCGGCCGCGACAGCTCCGGCACCTCCTGCTCAGCAAGCCCCGGCCAAGAAAGAAGAGAAGAAGTGAGCCAGCGATAGCAGAGGGTTCTAGGGGCGAACGCCCGTTTGCCCCTAGAACTTTTTTATGAAAGCCGTGATCGGTCTGGGCAACCCCGGGGAGCGCTACGCGCGCACCCGTCACAACCTTGGCCGCATGGCCGTGCGCGCGTTCTTGGAGCGTCTCCCGCCTCTCTCTCCCCACGAACACGACTTCTCCGTGGTCTACCGCACCGACCAGACACTGATCGTCGAACCGCTGGTCTATATGAACCTCAGCGGGGTCGCGGTCGGCGAGATCTGCCAGCGCTACGCTTTGCCTCCCCACGATCTGTTGATCGTCTACGACGACTACTCTCTGCCCTTTGGGCGGCTGCGCGCCAAAGCCAAGGGCGGCGCCGGGGGCCATCACGGCATGGAGTCGATCATAGAGGCGTTGCAAACCGAAGAGATCCCCCGACTGAGATTGGGGATCGGTTCGGAGCAGCCCCTGCGCGAACTCTCCGACTACGTCTTGGCCCCGTTCAGCGAAGAAGAAGCCCAGCACCTCCCAGAGTTCTTAGCTCGGGCGGCCGCAGCCATCGAGTGCTTCGTGCAGCACGGCATAGAGGCCGTGATGAATCGCTTCAACGTGCGCTAGCTTTTTATCCCCAAAACTTGATCAAGATCATAGCCTCTTTTGATGGTCGTCATACCAAGAGCGGCGCAAGCCCCGATAGAATGAGGCCACGTCAGGAGACAAGGAGGAGGCCGTGCTGAAGAGACTGATCGTGGGGATGATTATTCTCGTCGGAGCGGTGACGCTCGCGGTGATCAGCTATTCGTTCTTCGCCGAGCGCAGCGACCTGAGCCGATTCACGCTCAGCCACGGCGCCGGCTTCTTCGTCGAAGACCCCAACGAACTCCAAAAAGAAGTCGCTCCCCGCTTGGGGTATCTGGCCCCGGAGATCAGCCTGCCGGATCTGAAGAATCAGATCGTGCGGCTGAGCGATCTGAGGGGCAAGCCCGTCTTGTTGAACTTCTGGGCGGCGTGGTGCCCGCCCTGCCGCCAAGAGCTGCCCGATCTGCAACGGTTTCACGAGCAGTTTGGCACAAAGATCGCCCTGATCGGCGTCAACTGGGGAGAGCCGGCCCAGACCGTCCAGTCGTTCTTGGAGCGCTACGGCGTGACGTACACCAATCTCTTGGACGAGCGTGGCACGGCGTTCGTCACTTACAGGCTGACGGGAACCCCAACGACGTTCTTCATAGACCCTGAAGGGCACATCCGGGGAGTCTGGCTGGGGCCGCTCAAGGGCGAAGAGATCGCCCAGAATTTCCAGCGACTGGGACTTCTTCACGAAAGCGAGTGATCGGCGATGACCTGCGAGAAGTGCCAGACGGTGAACACAGCAGATAGTCGGTTCTGCAAGGCGTGCGGAGCGCCCTTGCAAATCGTTTGCAGTGCGTGCGGCACGGCCAACACCCCCGATAGTCGTTTCTGCAAGTTCTGCGGGGTCGCGTTGAGCGCAGTCGCGAGCGCTGCGCCAGTGGCGACAGGGGTGGCTTCCACGCTGGCCAACAACGGCATGACGGTGGCTGTCCCGCGCGAGAAGGTCGCGCAAGTGGTCGCGGTCTTGGGTGGGCTGAACTGCGGGCGCTGCGGCTATCGGACGTGCGCCGAGAACGCGATGGCCATCGTGCGCGGCGAGAGTCCGCCGGACTCGTGCGTGCAGGGCGGCGCCGAAGTCGCTCGCCAGATCCGAGAAATCTTGGGCGAGACCAAGCGCACTCCTTGGGGCAGCTTGATCTGGGAACAGCTCACGTCTATTAAATTGGCCATCGGGTTGCTCATCGCGCTGGCGCTGATCTCGGTGATCGGGACGCTCATCCCGCAGAATCAAAACCCGATGGTCTATGTCGAGCGCTACGGTCTATCTGGCGCTCAGCTCATTCGGTTCTTTCAGTTCGATCGGCTCTACAGCTCGTGGTACTTTTTGGGATTATTAATTCTACTGGTGATCAACACCGTCTGCTGCGCGATCAAGCGCTTCAGGGTCTCGTGGGAGATGGTGCGCAAGCCCGTCGAGCCGCGCTCGGTCGACGAGATCGCCAAGCTGCCGACCCACGCGAAGATAGCGATCCCCGAAGATGGACTGGAGCGGCTCGCTCAGCTCTTAGAGCGGCGTCGCTATCGCGTCCGGCGCGCGGGCGCTCAGCTCACGGCGTATAAGCACCTGTGGGGGCGGCTGGGAGTAGATCTCTTGCACGTCAGTCTTCTGATTGTACTCATCGGCGGGATCGTCGGCGGGCTGTTGGGATTTGAGGAGTTCCAAGTCGCGCATAAGGGCGAGACGTTTCACGTAGCCCGTGGCGGCTTCGACGTGCGCGTGGACGACCTCTGGACCACCAGCTACGCCGATTCCCCGCAGATCAAAGACTGGTACACCAAGCTCACGATCATTGACAACGGCAAAGAAGTCTTGACCAAGACGATAGAAGTCAACGATCCCTTGACGTACAAGGGGATCACGTTTTATCAGTCTTCGTTTGGGACGGACTGGCTGGGCGGGGCGCACTTGACGCTGCGCGTCGAGCGCGTGCAGCCCGACGGCGCGACGCTCCCTTTGGGGGAGTTCACCGCGAAAGTCGGCGAAGAATTTACCCTAGACGACGAGGGCCGCCGCGTGAAGATCAGCGCGTTCTTCCCTGACTTTATGATCGGGGAAGACCGTCGTCCGGCCAACCGCAGCGGGCGCTTGAACAACCCTGCTGTCTTCTTGGAAGTCTTCAAAGGGGAGCAGCGCGAGTTCGCGACCTGGGCGTTTGCGCAGTTCCCGGAGTTCCAGCATGAGTTCACCCGGGAGAACCCGTATCGATTCTTTGTCACGGGGATGACCGCGCCGGAGTTCACGGGCTTGCAGATCGCTTCCAATCCGGGCATCCCTCTGATCTACACGGGCTTTGTCTTGATGATGCTGGGGCTTTTCATGAACTTCTATCTCCCGCCGAGGCGCATCTGGGCGGCTTATCAAGAGAGCAAACTCTATGTGGGTGGGCTGGGGCGCGAGCCGCGGGAGTTCGAGCCGGAGCTAGAAGAGATCGTCGAAGAGTTGAAGTTTAACCCTCACCCCACCCCCCTCCCTGAGAGGGAGAGGGCGAAGGGAGAGGGTGAAGATTCTGCCAAAGAGAAGCCCAAGACGAGCGTTACTCTCTCAAAATAATAAAGGAGGGTCATCATGGACAGCACGTTCTTCTTCTATCTGACGGCCATCGGGTATTTTATCAGCTTTGTCTTCTATCTGTTGCACCTGATCGGCGAGCCTAAAGGGACCGCGAAGACGGTAGGCACGGGTTTAGGGATCTCCGCGACGACAACCCCGTGGTTGATCAAGCAGACGACGTGGGGGACGCTCGCCACGTGGAGCACGGCGATCACCGTGATCTTCAGCACCGTGGCGATGGTTCTGCGCACGATCGAGATCGCGCGCGTCTCGGAGTATTGGACGCTCCCGGTGACGAACACGTACGAGACTCTCGCTTTCTTCTCGTGGGCGATCCCGTTGGTCTATCTCTTCTTCGAGAGGCGCTATAAGATCAAAGTGATCGGCGCGATGGTGACGGGGCTGTCGTTCATCGCGGTGGCGCTCGCTTCGTCGCCGTTGATCTCGTCGGAGGTGCGTCCGCTCGTGCCCGCGTTGCAGAGCTATTGGCTCAAGCTGCACGTGCTCTTCACGCTCGGCGGGGAGGCGTTCTTTGCCATCGCTTTCGGTGCAGCATTGCTCTTCCTGGTGCTCCAGCGACGGGCCTCTGTAGAGACGCTGAAATTGCTAGACAACGTCAGCTATAAGTCGATTGCGATTGGATTTCCGCTCTTCACGCTCGGCGGGATTGTCTTTGGAGCCGTCTGGGCGCAGCACGCCTGGGGGCGCTACTGGGGCTGGGACCCCAAAGAGACGTGGATGCTGATCAGTTGGTTTATCTACGCGCTCTATCTGCACGTGCGGGTGAAGTGGGGCTGGCGCGACGCCAAGACCGCGTGGCTCGCTGTGCTGGGGTTCGCTGTCTGTATGTTTACATGGTGGGGTGTGAACTATCTGCTCTCTGGGCTGCACAGCTATGGGTAAGCACAGCAGATCCATACGGACGCACAGACGTTCATCTCTACTGACTCTTATCGTTCTTCTGCTGCTCTCGTGGCCGGCGCCCGCTCAAGAGTCAGCAATTCCCATCAGCGAATGCATCACGTGTCATGGGAACGAAGGGCTAAGCACGACGCTGCCCAGCGGCGAAGAACTGCCCCTGTGGGTTGACATGAAAGTCTTCTCTGAGTCTGTCCACGCCAAGGCTGGGCTGACGTGCGTGAGCTGTCATCGCGATATTACCGGGTTCCCTCACCCGCCCTTGGCCGTGCGGGATCGCCGCGAACTCTCTCTGCGCTACTACACCAACTGTCGCACTTGCCACCAAGAGCAATACCGAGCGACGCTCGATAGCATCCACCTGCGCGTCCTAGCTGCAGGGCACCGCGAAGCCCCGGTCTGTACCGATTGTCACGGCGCTCACAACATCACGCCGCCGGCGCAACCCCGGCTCAAGATAGATCTGACGTGTGGACGCTGCCACGAGCAGATCTTTGATATTTACAAAGAGAGCGTGCACGGGGCTGATCTCATAAGAGACCAAGACCATCCCGATGTGCCCACGTGCACCGATTGCCACGGCGTCCATCAGATCGAAGATCCGCGCACGCTCGAGTTTCGTCTGCGTTCCCCCCAAATCTGCGCCAATTGCCACGCCGACCCCGTCAAGATGAGCAAGTACGGCCTCTCAACGGCCGTGCTGCGCTCGTACGTCGCCGACTTTCACGGGACGACCGTGCAGCTCTTTCAGAAGCGCCCCGGAGCGCGTCTGAACGAAGCCGTCTGCTACGACTGCCACGGGGTCCATGACATCAAGAGCGCCAAAGACCCAGAGTCACGAGTGATCAAAGAGAATCTCTTAAAGACGTGTCAGCAGTGTCATCCCACGGCGACGGCCAACTTCCCCACGGCGTGGGTCAAGCACTACAACCCCAGCCCCACGGAGTTCCCCCTGGTCTATTACGTCGAGCTTTTCTATAAGATTCTCATCCCCGCGGTGATCGGGTTCTTTGTGGTCTTCATCCTACTGGACGCGGCGCACCGCGCCTTTGGAGGGAAGCCCGCATGAGCAAGAGATACTATCAGCGCTTTCACTGGACGCAGCTTGTAGAGCACTGGGCGATGGCGCTGGCGTTTATCGCGCTGGCGACGACGGGGCTGCCCCAGAAGTTCTCCGACACGGCGTGGGCACACGCGATTGCCGAGTTCTTCGGGGGCGTGCAGATGCTCCGCGAGATCCATCACATCGCAGCGATTGTGCTGATCTTGACGGCGATTGCACACCTGGTGGGCGTGGGGTATCGCGTCTTTGTTTTACAGACGCCGCTCTATATGTGGCTGCGCTGGCGAGACCTGCGCGACCTGATCCAAGCGATTGGTTATTATCTCAAGCTCGTGCCCAACTACCCCAAGTTTGATCGCTACAGCTTCATTGAAAAGCTCGAATACTGGGCGCTCATCTGGGGAACGGTGCTGATGGTGTTGACGGGGTTTATCTTGTGGAACCCCATCTGGTTTACGAGCTTTCTTCCCGGAGAGATCGTGCCCGCCGCTAAAGCGGCCCATGGCTACGAAGCCGTTCTCGCTGTGCTAGCCATCCTCACATGGCACATGTACTTCGTGCACTTTCGACACTTTAACAAGAGTATCTTCACGGGCAAGCTCTCCGAAGAAGAACTAGCCCACGAGCATCCCTTGGAGCTAGAGCGACTGCAGCGCGGGGAACCGTCCCCGCCGTCTGCAGAGAGCGTCGCCCGGCGTCGCCGCGTCTTCGTGCCCGTCGCGGCGTTTGTTGCGCTTCTCTTGCTCGCTGGGACTTTCTATATGATCACCGTCGAGCAGACGGCGATCGAGACCGTAGCGCTGCCGGGCAAAGCGCCGATGATCCCGCACTCGCTCGAACTGCGCAGCGATTGCTTGGCTTGTCACAACCTCCAAGCGCAGTGGCCCTTCCCGATAGATCACACGGGACGGGGCAACGAGAGCTGTCTCAGTTGTCATTGGCCCTCTAAGTAGCGTCTGCGGTGACGCACGGGGGGAGCGGGCTGGCCCGCTCTTCTAACGCCTCGGTATCTAGCACCCGGATAATCCGATGGTCAAAGTCAAGGATCCCGTGCTCCTTCAGGCGGGTGAGGACGCGAATGGCCGTCTCCATCGAGACGCCGGCCATCTCTGCTAAATCCGAGCGCGACAGCTCCAGCTCCAGCACGCGCGCTCCCGACCGTTCCGTGTGCCCGTAGCGCGAGACCAGATACAGCAAGAGCCGGGCAATGCTTCTCTCCAACGGCTCATACGAAGCCTCGACGAGCTTGCACTGAAAGACCATCAGCTCTTGGGAGAACTTCTTACAGAGACTCAATAAGACAGCGGGACGCGCGGTGATGAATTGCAAGAGCGCGCGGCGCTCAACGAACGCTACCGTGCAGTCCGTGAGCGCCGCAGCGAACCCAACACACGGGCGCTCTTCCAAGAGCGCCTCTTCGCCGAGCGTCTGGGGGGGACTCACGATCTTGAAGATGCGACGCTTGGTGCGGTCCTCGGAGTACTTGCCGTACTTCACCAACCCTTGACAGACAATATAGATGCCCGAAGCCAACGACCCTTCTTGAAAGATGAGATCGCCTTTGCTGTAATGCACGGTGAGCATCTGAGCGCGCAGGGCAGCAAAGTCCTCCTGACTCAAATTCCGAAAGAGGGGGGCACAGTTCTCTTGTCTGCATTCCCGGCAAGCCCAGGTCATAGCTTCCCACCCCTTTCTGCTTATATTGTAGCTTAATCGAGAGCACTGCCGCCATGATCTCTGTTAAGAAAAACCCTTGCATTGGAAAAAAATTTTTATGTCTGATGAGCAAAAATAACCCGATATACGGCAAAAAAGAGGTTACCAATATGTAAGAATTTCTTTCTAAAAGCCCGTGATTTCTCATATATCGGATCATTGCACCGGTAAGGGGGGGCAAGTTATCTTTTGATTGGAGTTACGGCTCCAGAAAGGGGTGAAAGACGATGTCTATCTTGTGGGTCATCCTCATCGCTGGACTAGTGGTCTGTCTCTTGTCGGATTGTTTGCGCAAGATCAAGATCACCCACGTAGAGCTGCCGCGCGAAGCGACGGTCGGCGAAGAGGTGCCGCTGCGCGTGACGCTGGCCAATCCGCGACATCTCTTTCGCTGCCATCAATATATAGTGCTCAGCCGGGGGCCGTCCGCAGAGATTGTCACCAAGCAAGAGGTGACCCTGCCGCCGGAGAGCGAAGAGAGAGTGCAACTGAAGATCAAGTTTGACAGACCAGGGCACGAGTTGATCCAAATCGACGGCCAGCGCTATTGGATTGACGTGCATTCGACGCCCGCGCCACATGCCGCTTAGCATATACGCCTCGTCTTCTTGATCCACCCGTCGGCAGACCTTGACAAAAATCAGGTTTATAAGCGCCCCACATCATTGTTTTGATTGATCAGTCGCGTTTAAATGAAAACCAAAGAGGAGGTGACGTATGAACAGAAGAATCGTTCGATTGACGGCGGTTGTCTTGTTGGGCGTGATCGTCACCGTGGGGATCGCCGCGGTGGCGACTCAGCCTCCGGTGCCCAAAGGGCATGTCAAGGTCGCGCCGACCTCCAGCGCTACGATCTGCTTCCAGTGCCATCAAGTGACGCCCGAGGTGCCGCCTACGGTGATGTCTTTCTGCGGGACGTGTCACATCAACACGCACTTTGAGCACTTGAAGGGGCAAGTGATCTCGCGACTGGGGCCGAAGGCCAAGCACCCTATCCCGGCGGACTGGCCGACCAAAGACTGCGCCACGTGCCACACGACGCCTCACAAGGGCAAAGTAGCCAAGCACCCGGTCAACCAGGCGCAGCCGAACAGCAGCCTCTGCCTGCCGTGCCATCAGACGCCCGCGCAGCCCGACAGCGGCTACAAGGGCACCGAGAAATCCGGCCAGACCTGCGAAGCGTGTCACAGCATCGGCATGAGCCCGACGCACATCAAAGCGCCGGACGGAGCCAAAGCCGAGTTCTGCTATAACTGTCACAAGGTGGGGCAATAAGTGCCCAAGAGGCGACCCTCCTTCCCTCTCCCTTGAAGAGGAGCAAGGGAGAGGGGGGAGGGCCAAAAGCGAGGAACCAATGCTCACGCGAAAGACGGTCACAGTCGTCACAAGCTTAGCGATTCTCTCTGTTGTGGTCGTCGTTGCTCTGGCCCAGTCGTTGCTCCCGCCTAAGCACCCCAAGATTAATCCCGCTGCCGACAGCACGCTCTGTTTTAGCTGCCACCAGAGCGCCGAGCTGCCCAGCGCAGAAGCGTCGGGCTTCTGCGAAGCGTGCCATATTAACGCGCATTATGAGTCCATCCCCGATATAGAAAGCGCGCGCACCAGCCCGCGCCCGCGCCATCCCGTTCCCCCAGACTGGCCCACGTCGTATTGCTTCACATGTCACGCCCCTCACAAAGCGCGAGCCGCCAACCACCCCGTCGTCGCTGAACAGCCGAAAAGCTCGTTCTGTCTCCCATGTCATGCTACTCCTATGCCCAAAGACTCTACCGACGCTGTCTATTCGGGCGAAGAGCGCTCCGGGGACTTCTGCATGCCCTGTCACAACATGGGGCTGACGGCGCAGCACCCCCAAATCCCCGAAGCCATCGAAGCGCGCTTCTGCTTCATGTGCCACAAATGGGGCGAGTGACCTTCGTTCTTGACCAAAATCAGCCTATTCTCTGGCCTACATCATGGCCCTCTCCAGAGCGATAACAGCATAATACATAGATGAAGACAGGATAAAGATACGGTTTAGCTCGCACAGAGAGCCGGTCTCATCCAGAGAGGAGGACGCTATGACCCAGACGGCCGTAAACCCGTTGGTGCGGATGCAAGAGGACCTGCAACGCGCCATGCAGAAGCCGCTAGAGCGCCGTAGCTGGGCGATGGTCATTGACACGCGCAAGTGCATCGGGTGCTTCGCTTGTTCGGTCGCTTGCGTGGCCGAGAACGTCTCACCACCCGGCGTGACCTATCGCACGGTCTTGGACATCGAAATCGGTCGCTACCCCGGCGTGCAGAGAATTCTCAAGCCCATGAACTGCCAGCAGTGCGAGAATCCCCCATGCGTGCCGGCGGCCAACGAAGTCGCCCCCGGAAGCATGGAGAGGCGCCCCGACGGCATCGTCGTGATTAACTACGAGCGCGCCCGCGGTCGGGAGGTCTTCGAGGCGGTGCGCCGGGCTTGCCCCTATCGGCTCGCGGTCTTCTTCGACGACGGGCGCTTTCACACCGACGGCACCCCCGCCCGGCAAGCCTATGAGCAGCGCCCGGCGCTCGAATATGGCCGAAACTGGTCGCGCACTCAGGACCAGCCTCCGGTCAACACCGTGCGCAAGTGCCATTTCTGTCTGCACCGTCTCGAAGCGAAGATGCTGCCCGCGTGCGTGACCACCTGCATCGGCGGAGCGATGTACTTTGGCGATCTCAACGACCCGAACAGTCTGGTCTCGCAGATGCTCAAAGAGCAACGGGACAAAGTGATGCGCGTCAACGAGAGCAGGGGCACCAAGCCGAGGGTCTATTATCTGACGGACACGCCCGTGCTCTGCAAATCGCATCATCCGTAGGAGGGAGAGAAGATATGACCGAGACAGAACGCATCACCCGACGCAGCTTCTTGAAGACGACGGCCCTGTTGGGCGGCTCGGCGCTGCTGATGAGCCGGCTCGATTGGGCGCGCGAAGTAGCCTCCCGGGCTCAGAGGGGCGCGCTCACCCACGCCGAGCAATATCAGCTCTCGCAACCCCAGAATATTCTCTATAGCGTCTGTCAGCAATGCAACGGCCAGTGCGGGATCCGTGTAAAGCTTTTAGACGGTATGGCCGTCAAGATCGACGGCAACCCATACTCGCCTTGGAATCTCGTGCCCCATCTCGACTATAAGACGCCGCTGGCCAGCGTCGCCACGCTCGATGCCCCGCTCTGCCCCAGAGGGCAATCCGGCGTGCAGACCCTCTACGATCCCTATCGCATTACGAAAGTGCTCAAGCGGGCGGGCAAGCGCGGCGAAAACAAATGGATCACGATCCCGTTTGAGCAAGCCGTGGACGAGATCGTCAACGGCGGCAAGCTCTTCGCCCATGTCCCCGGAGAAGAGAACCGCGTCGTCGAGGGCCTCAAAGACGTCTACGCCGTGCGCGACCCCAAACTGATGAGAGAGATGGGCGACTTGGTCCGGACGATCCTCGCCGAGAAGGACGTCGCCAAGAAGAGGGCGCTGGTCGCGCAGTTTAAAGAGAAGTTCAAAGAGCACTTAGATAAGATGATCGACCCCGATCATCCCGATCTGGGGCCGAAGAACAATCAGATTCTCTATTTCTGGGGGCGTCAGAAGGCCGGGCGCGGCGATTTTGCCCATCGCTTCTTTGGAGGTGGCCTAGGCACGGTCAATCGTCATGGCCACACGACGGTCTGCCAAGGGAGCCTCTATTTTGCGGGCAAATCCATGACCGACCAATGGGACGGCAAGGGCTGGTCGGGCGGCTCCAAGATGTACTGGATGGCCGACACGGCCAGCGCGGAGTTCGTCATCTTCGTCGGGGCATCGCCCTTTGAGGGCAACTATACGCCGACGAATCGCACGCCGCGGATCACGGAAGGGCTGCAAAAGGGGCGCCTCAAGATCGCCGTGATTGACCCACGCTACAGCAAGACAGCTTCTAAAGCGTGGAAGTGGCTGCCCAACAGGCCAGGCACCGAGGGGGCTATCGCGCTCGGGCTCATCCGCTGGGTCATCGAGAATCGTCGCTTCGATGTGAAGTATTTGAGCAACGCCAACCGAGCTGCAGCTTTGGCCGACAAAGAACCGACGTGGACGAACGCGTGCTGGCTCGTCAAGATCGAGAACAACAAGCCCACGAGATTCTTGCGCGCCAGCGAGATCGGCCTCTCTGAGAAAGAACTCTTTGTGACGCTCAAAGACGGCCAGCCCGTGGCGTTCGACCCCAACGACGACAAGAACGCCGCCGAGGGTGATCTCTTCATAGACACGACGATCCGGGGCATTCGCGTCAAAAGTGCTCTGCAGATCCTCTGGGAGTCGGCGTCTTCCAAGACCCTCGCCGAATGGGCAAGGATCAGCGGGCTATCGCCGAGAGACTTAGAAGAGCTGGCGCGCGAGTTCACCTCTCATGGCAAGCGCGCTGCGGTGGACCTGCATCGCGGCGTCAGCCAGCACACCAACGGCTACTATAACGTGCTCGCGTGGTTCAGCTTGGCGCTGCTCATTGGCAACTACGACTGGCGCGGCGGGCAGTCTTGGCCTAGCACCTACGACATTCTCGGCAGCCGCGCCGATGGCCCGTTCAACTTCGGCAAGCTCAACCCCGGCGCGCTCTCGCCCTTTGGGGTCAGCCTCATCCGCCACGAGGTCAAGTTCGAAGAGACTACGCTCTTTGAGGGCAAGTACCCCGCCAGGCGCAATTGGTATCCCTTGGCGTCGGATATCTACCAAGAGATCATTCCGTCGGCCGGCGATGCCTATCCCTATCCCATCAAGATCGCTTTTATGTATATGGCCTCGCCCGTCTATGCGCTGCCCGCTGGGCATACGTGGATCCCCATCTTGCAAGATGTCAATAAGATCCCGCTGCTGATCGCCAGCGACATCGTCGTCGGCGAGACTTCGATGTACGCCGACTATATCTTCCCCGACGTGACGTACTTAGAACGCTGGGAGTTCAGCGGGACGCACCCGTCGGTCACCTTCAAGGTGCAAGGGGTGCGCCAGCCCGTCGTGGCGCCGCTCACGGGGACCGTCAAGGTCTATGGCGAAGAGATGGCGTTGCAGTGGGAGGCCCTGCTCTTGGCCTTGGCCGAGAAGCTCGGCCTGCCCAACTTCGGCCCCAACGGCTTGGGCCCCGGCCAGCCCTTCACCCACCCCGATCACTTCTATCTGAGAATGGTCGCCAACGTGGCCTTTGGCGAGCGGGCCGACGGCTCCGACGCCGTGCCCGACGCCAGCGACGAGGAGATCAAGCTCTTCTTAGAAGCGAGAAAGCATCTGCCCAAGAGCGTCTTCGATCCCGAGCGCTGGCAGGCGATCGTCGGGGAGAAGCTCTGGCGCAAGGTCGTAACCGTGCTGAACCGGGGCGGGCGGTTCCAAAGCTACGCCGAAGCTTACGCGCCCACCGACACGCAACTGCGGGTGCGCTATGGCAGACAGATCAATCTGTATCTGGAGAAGACCGCCGAGATCAAGCACAGCGGGACGGCCGAGACGCTGCCCGGATACGCGGTCTATCTGCCCACTCCTACGGACTATCGCGGCCGGCTCATTGAAGACGAGAAGAACGGCTTCGATCTCCAGCTCATCACCCATCGCGAGATCCTCCAGACGAAGTCGCGCACCTCGGGGAACTATTGGCTGACGGAGTTCATGCCCGAGAATCTGGTGCTTATGAATAGCCAAGATGCCCAGCGCTTGGGACTGAAGTCGGGGGACCGGGTCAAGATCGTCTCGGCGACCAATCCCGAAGGCGTCTGGGATCTTGGGAACGGCGTCAAAGTGCCGATGGCCGGCGCGGTGCAGATCACCGAAGGGATACGCCCTGGAGTGATCAGCTTTGCGCTGGGCTGGGGGCACTGGGCCTATGGCGCTATGGACGTGGTGATTGATGGGAATCTGATCAAGAAAGACGAGCGTCGTGGCCGAGGCTTTCACGGCAACGCGGCCATGCGCGTCGACCCGTTCTTGAAGAACACCTGTTTGATAGATGCCGTCGGCGGCAGCGCCGTCTTCTACGATACAAGGGTGAAGGTCATCAAACTGTAGCAAAATCAGCCCCAACGTATATAATTGTAGGGGCGAGAGGACCTCGCCCCTACGAGAGAAGGGAGATGACCAAAGATGGCGGGCTTTCGTCTGTGGGAGACGGTCAGCATCGAGAGGCTCTTGGCTCATCTGACGGACGCGGCGTGGGCCGAGGTGACGCGCGAGAACAGCGCCGCTTCGCCGGAGCTGCGCAAGAGAATTGAGCGCGCGCTCAAGCGCGTGCTCCAGCACGATATGTATGCTTCCCCGGCGTGCGGCACGTCGTCGCTGTGCAGCCCGTCGGAAGAAGGGCGCGCCAAGCCGTGGTCGCGCAAGTCCGAAGAGTGGGGATTGGTCTCTCACGCCGATCCCGATCTGTGATCGGTCAACGGATACAGAACGGATTAACGGATAGCAATGGCACGTGCAATCCGTTAATCCGTTCATTTCATTTATCCGTTGACCAATGCTGGAGCCATCTCAGATCTCTTCTTGACGAAGATCATAGACATTCCCTATAATCGCCGATAGAATAGCCGGTGGAAACCATGACGAGAGCAAAAGTCGCGCTGAGTCTGGTGCTGATCATGCTGCTGGGCAGCCAATGGCTCGCTCCGAGCCATAGCGTTGCGACGGCGCGCCCTGCGGCTGATTCAGCACACACCGCACATGCCACGCACGCCCCAAATCACTCTGCACCTGCTCAGCCGCATCATCACTGCTGCGAGCAAGAGAGCACGCCCAGCTCTCATGGAGATCTGTGCTGCGTGAGCTGTCCCGCGCTGCCCAGCATCAGCGCTGACGTTGGTTCCTACACTCCCTATCTGTTCTTA
>JANXAU010000036.1 GCA_025061735.1 Candidatus Bipolaricaulota bacterium | reverse complement strand
GTGAGCGCTCTCGCGCGATCTGTTTTGCCGAACACGGCTGGCTCACGAGCGCTCTCTACCATCGTGAAGATCTCGCGCCGGAGAGCGAGGTGCGCGGCCCGGCGCTCATCCTCAGCAGCGAGAGCACGGTGCTCATCGAACCAGAGCAGTGGGCCTGGGTAGATAAATTTGGTAATCTCTTGATCGAACTTTAGGGAGGAAACCGTGCAACGCAGGGTCTTCTTGCGCAGCGTCTTAGGCGGTGAGCTCTGGGGGATAATGCGATCTTATGATCGAGTGAGCGCCCAGGGGCGCAGCGACGTCAGCGACTGGCCGCTCTTTCGACGCGATCTGGCGCGCACCGGGCGCGCGGTCAAGACGGGCAAGATCACCGCTCCTAAAGAGCGCTGGAGCGCCTTCACGCGCGGGCTGGTCGAGTCGTCGGCCGCCGTAGGAGACCTAGACGGCGACGGGAGGCTCGAAGTCGTCGTCGGCTCGTACGACAAGAATCTCTATGCGTATGACGGTCGCAGCGGGGCGCTCAAGTGGCGCTTCGAGACAAGAGACTGGGTCTTCTCTTCCCCCGCTATTGGCGACGCCGACGGCGACGGCAGGCTCGAAGTCGCCATCGGCTCGCGCGACAAGAGCTTCTCGCTCTTGGACGGGCGCACCGGGCGAGCCAAATGGACCGTCGAGACCAACGACAGCATCTGGTCGTCGCCCGCGATCGCCGACGTAGATGGCGACGGTCGCGCCGAAGTCGTCATCGGGTCGGATCGCGTCTATCTGTTCGAGGGGCGCACCGGCGCGACCAAATGGACGTTTCTCCCGGAGATGTCGGCGTGGTCGCCACCGGCGATCGCCGACGTGGATGGCGATAACAGACTTGAAGTGATCGTGGGATCGTTAGATGGGAAACTCTATGCGCTTGATGGTCGCACGGGGCAAGCGAAATGGAGCTTTCAGACCGGTGGCGCGATAGAGTTTGCCGCGCCAGCGGTGGGCGATCTTGACGGCGACGGCAAGCTCGAAATTGCCATTGGCTCTGGCAAGCGCGGCGTCTTCTGCGTGGATGGTCGCACGGGGGCGCGCAAATGGTTCTATGAAGCCAATCGCGAGCGCATCCCCTCTTCCCCTGCCATCGGCGATATTGACAGCGACGGCGTGCTCGAAGTTGTGATCGGCCTCAACGAGAGCCGCGTCGTAGCGCTCTCGGGCAGAGATGGCCGCCTCAAATGGAACTTCCCTACGGGAGACTATGTCGAGTCTTCTCCCGTGATCGTGGACATAGACGGGGACGGGCGCTTCGAAGTCTTAGTGAGTTCGCACGATACGAATCTCTACGCGCTCGATGGGCGCACGGGAAGCCGCAAGTGGGTCTGGCGCCCGCGCAGCTCCTCTCAGATCGTCGCGTCGCCTAGTCTCGCTGACTTGGATGGCGACGGCGCTTTGGAGATCATTATCGGGAACAACAACAGCGGGGTCTATGTGCTAGGGGCTTAGGAGAGCTATGGACGCGATTGCACTAGAGGTCTTCAAAAATGCACTGAGCGGCATCGCCGAAGAGATGAACGCCGTGTTGGTGCGCACCGCGTTCAGTCCGAATATTAAAGAGCGGCGCGACTGCTCGTGCGCGCTCTTCGATAGAGACGGCCAACTGATCGCTCAGTCTGAAAGCATTCCCGTGCATTTGGGAGCAATGCCCTTCTCTGTCGCCGAGGCGCTGCGCGCTTTTGCTAATGATATCCAACCCGGAGATGTGATTGTCTTGAACGATCCGTTCATGGGCGGTGCTCATCTGCCCGATATAACGTTTGTCACTCCCATCTTCTCGCAAGAGACGTTGATCGGGTTTGCGGCCAACCGTGCCCATCACGCTGACGTTGGGGGAATGCGCCCTGGCAGCATTGCCGCGGATGCGACAGAGATCTACCAAGAGGGGCTGCGAATCCCGCCGGTCAAGCTCTGGCGCGCCGGACGATTAGATCGCGATCTGCTCGCGCTGATCTTGAGCAACACGCGCACGCCCCGCGAGCGCGAGGCCGATCTGAGAGCGCAATTCGCCGCCAACGAGCGCGGGCGCCAACGGCTGCTCGAACTGCCGTGCACGCTCTCAGACTTCGCTGAGCTGCTCGACTACTCCGAACGCCGAATGCGCCACGAGCTTCAGAAGATCCCCGCGGGCGTCTATACCGCCGAAGACAGCCTCGACGACGGCTCCCCAATCCGTGTGCGCGTCACCGTCTCCAATAGCGACGTCCTAGTAGATTTCACTGGCACGGCGCCCCAGATCGAAAGACCCCTCAACGCCGTCTTTGCCGTTACAGCATCAGCCGTCTATTACACCCTGCGCGCGCTCACCGACCCGGAGATCCCCCCCAACGCAGGATGTTACCGTCCCATCAGAATTATCGCTCCCGAAGGGACTTTAGTAAACGCGCGCCCTCCCGCGCCCGTCGTCGGCGGGAACTTGGAAGTCTCGCAGCGTATCGTAGATGTGCTCTTGAAGGCGCTCGCTCCAGCGCTCCCCGAGCGAGTGCCCGCGGCCTCTCAAGGGACGATGAACAGCGTGAGCTTCGGTGGAATCGACCCACGCACGGGCGAACCCTTCACCTTCTACGAGACGCTTGCCGGGGGCCAAGGCGCTCGCCCCACCCAAGACGGCCTCCACGCGATCCACTCGCACATGACGAATACGCTCAACACGCCCATCGAAGTCTTGGAGACCGTCTATCCGTTAAGAGTCGAGCGCTATGAGATTCGCGTGGGGAGCGGAGGCCGAGGGCGCTATCGTGGGGGTGACGGCCTGCGTCGGGACATTCGCGCCCTAACGAGGGTGACGGTCTCGCTCTTGGCGGACCGTCGTCGGCGTCGGCCGTATGGCTTAGCGGGAGGGGAGCCGGGTGCCTGCGGCGAAGACTTTATCATCCGAGATGGGCACGAGATCCCCATCGCGGGGCAGAGCACCCAGACTCTAGAGCCGGGGGATATTCTCAGCGTGCGCACCCCCGGCGGCGGGGGCTACGGCCCCCCTATAATATTGCCGTAAGCTCTTTCACTATCTCTTGAATATGTTGTAGCTCAGAGGCCGTGAGTTTGCCTAATCTATCGCCAATACGCTGACGATCAATAGCCCGCAGTTGGAAGACCAAAGCTACGGAGTCCGTAGAGAGGCCGTTCATAGAGCTAGCTTTGATCAAGAATGTTCCGGGGAACTCCAAGAGCGCGTAGGTTAGTAGTTAGAGGCACAACGAGCACGGTCGGTAATTTCATATAAGGCCGACTCTGCAAGATGATCGCCGGTCTGCGACCGGCTTGTTCTCGGCCACCTGTGCTTGGCAAAGCGACCCAGCGAATCTCTCCAAACTTCATCAGTCGGTCTCAAGGGTCTTTTCAAAATTTACGAGGGCTTCATCACTCAGGCGATCCCAACTGGCTAATTCTTGATGCAGGCCGCTCTCCAGAATCGGCAGATAGTAGCGTAAAGCTTGGAGCGCAATCTGCTCTGGCTTAAGATCGCATTTCTGGCTTACAAGGCGCAGATGGTCTCTTAACTCTTCGGGCAGCTTCAGCTCCAATCTGGTCGTCTTCATAGCGCTCTTGCCCATAATCTTCTGAGTGCAGCGAAGAACCCAGACCTTTCGCTTCGCTCAGGGTGACTTAAGTATAAATTTATAGAAGTAGCAATGCAAGTGGGGCTTTTATGGTGCAGCAATGATGATGCGTCTCTTCTGTTCTGGGAGCAATTCGATCTCCACACGCCAGCAAGGGAAAGTCACCAGCGCCTCGGTCTTCTCCCCCCACTCAACGACCGTGATCCCTTGAGAGCAGACGGTCTCCTCAAACCCGATCTCGCGCAGCTCATCTAAATTTCGGATGCGATAGGCGTCAAAGTGATAGATCGGGAACTTTCCGTGATATTCGTGCATCAAGACAAACGTAGGAGAGCGCACGGGTTCTCTGACTTCCAGGGCTTGGGCCAGCCCTTGCACAAACGTCGTCTTGCCCGCGCCCAGCTCGCCCATCAGCAAGACACAGTCCCCCGCTTGAAGCTGCGCCGCAAAGCGCGATGCGATCTGGCGCGTCTCGTCGGCGCTGGCCGAGATGAAGCATTCTCTTCTCTGGGCCGGAGAGGGCGTGTGAGAGAGATCAGACATTAAGCGTGCTTGTCGGCGACGCACGAGGCGGCGTAAGAGTCGGGCTTGGTCTTGACGGCAAAGCCGCTGGCGACGATCATGCCCACGACTTCGTCGATCAGCTCGCGGGTACGCCCGTTGCGCCCGACGTCCACGTGAATCTCCAAGTTATAGTCGAGCAGCGTGCGCTGTTCTAGCTCTTCCATGAGGGCTTTGGCCAGCTCGAAGCTGAGCAGCGCTTCGCGGTAGATCTTCTGGCGCAGGGTGTAGATATTTCTCTCGCGGATGCGCTTCCAAAAGTAGCGCCCGCCCTTGCCCACCCGATGCACAATGACCGCGCTGACAAAGTCCATCTCACCGGGGCCAGAGTGCGAGTCCGTTCCCACGACGATTTCGTATTGGGTCTGGGGGTCTTCTTCCATGATCGCCACGATCTCGGCGATCATCTCATCGAACGTCAGCTTGCCCTTGGTGGGGCTGTAGAAACGCGCCGTCTTGAACATACGCACTGTATTATAAACTGCTCTCAAGCCACCTTCAACTCCAGCGGCGTTCTCTTTGATGCGGTTGCGAAACTTGCTCTCTTAGAGTAAATTCTTCTCTGCTATGGCGACGCTCAAGCTCTTTAACACGCTCGGTCGGCGCAAGGAGGAGTTCAAGCCCCTCTACGATAACGAAGTGGGCATGTACACGTGCGGGCCGACCGTCTATCAGTACGCCCATATCGGAAACCTCCGAACGTATATCTTTGAAGACATCCTCCGCCGCGTGCTCGAATACAACAACTACAAAGTCAAGCACGTGATGAACATCACCGACGTGGGGCATCTCACGAGCGACGCCGACGAGGGCGAAGACAAGATGGAAGTCGGCGCGCGGCTCGCCGGCAAGAGCGCCTGGGAGATCGCCCAGCTCTATACCGAAGCGTTCTTCAAAGACACCGAGCGCCTAAATATTCTCAAACCCCATATCGTCTGCAAGGCGACGGATCACATTCCCGAACAGATCGCGCTCATCCAGAAGCTCGAAGCCAAGGGCTTTACCTATCGAACTTCGGATGGCATCTATTTTGATGTGTCCAAATTTCCCGACTATGGAAAGTTGGCTGGGCAACGCTTGGAAGAGAAAGAGGCAGGCGCGCGCGTCGAGGTCAACCCCGAAAAGCGCAATCCCGCCGACTTTGCGCTCTGGAAGTTCTCCCCGAAGGGCGTGAAGCGCCAGATGGAATGGGACAGCCCGTGGGGCGTGGGCTTCCCTGGGTGGCACATCGAGTGCAGCGCCATGAGCACCAAGTATCTGGGCCAGCCCTTCGATATTCACTGCGGCGGCGTGGATCACATCCCCATTCACCACACCAACGAGATCGCCCAGAGCGAAGCCGCCGAGGGCGTCAAGATGGCCAATTTCTGGCTCCACGGGGAGTTTATGATCGTCGAGGGGCGGCGCATGGGCAAGTCCGAGGGCAATGCGTATCTGTTAGACGATTTAATCAAACGCGGCTACGACCCTCTGGCGTTTCGGTATCTCTGCTTGAACACGCACTATCGCATTCAGCTCAATTTCACGTGGCAGGCCCTGGATGGAGCGCAGACGGCCCTAGAGAGGCTGAGAGAGCACGTGCGCACCGCCCGCGCCGGTGGGGGAGACCCCGCGCAGGGGAAGATCTCCCCTGAAGTCCGCGAGCGCTTCCTCGCCGCGATCAACGACGATCTCAACGTTCCCCAAGCGTTGGGGGTCGTCTGGGACTTCGTGCGCTCGCCCCAGAACCCGTCAGATAAGCTCGCGACGCTCTTGGATTTCGATCGCGTCTTAGGGCTGAGACTGAGTGAAGTGCACGCCGAAGAGACCGTCGAGGTTCCTCAAGAAGTACGCGAGCTGCTGACGCAGCGCGAGGCCGCGCGAAAAGCGAAGAACTTCAAAGAGGCGGACGCTCTGCGGGCGAAGATCGCTCAGTTGGGCTACGATGTGATCGATACTCCCCAAGGGCCGAAGGTGAAGCGACGCTGAAGGCCGTCAGATAGCACCCAAACGTCAGCAGCGAGATGCCCAGCGCCGGCGGCAGAGCCTGCCACCAGAAGGCCACGGGGTTGCTCAGCACCACCCCGTCGAGCATCAGCGCCCAGTCCAGGAGAGACTCAAAGCGCCCCAGGCGCAGAAAGCTCGCCAGATGCCCCATCGCAACGGCGTACCCCATCGTCAACATCGCAGAAGAGAGCAGCCGCCGCCCCCATCGTCGAGCTTCGGCTTGCACCAACACCAGAGCCGTGAGCGGCCAACCGAAAAGCCCCAAGACCCAGCCCAAGCCCATATGATTGAATTCAAAGATGCCGCTCCCGACCAAGATCGCCGGCACCGACGGCATCGCCAGCGTCACCGTAGCCAGGAACGATAGCACGCTTGGGAATCTCCCCAAGAGCGCCCAGAGCGCCCAACCGGTCACGGCTCCCGTGAGCGCCGCGGGGACGCCCATCTTGAGCGCTTGCCCCGCTCCGTACAGAAGCTGACTGAAGATATCGCGCGACCAACGATCGGTCCCCAAAAGATGCGTCAGCGAAGGCGGCGCGGGGTTCTGCTCTAGGGTGCGGTCATACCCCGTCAGGGGATCGTAGAGCCGCCCTTCGATAGGCGCAGCCCAGAGCGTGCCCATCAGTACCGGATGAGCTACAGCCAAGAGCACAACGCAGAGCAAGCTCACCCCCCCTAGCCAGAGCAGCCCGCGCGGAGGAGGGACGGGCGCAGCGAAGACAATGCGAGTCAGCGCGGGAGCGACCAGAGCGCTCAGCCCCAGAACGCCTACGCTCATCACCCAGAAAGACCCCAGCAAGACGGGAAAATCGGTGCGCACCACCGCGCGCCAGAGCATCCCCATCCCGCCCCACGCAAAGAGAATCTCGGCGATCAGCACCAAGCTCAAGCTGAGCGCCGCGAAGAACGCCAGCCACGGCATCGAGAGAGAACCCGCATAGCGAAAGAAGAGAGCGCCTAGGGCCGCTAAAGAGGGCACGAGCGTCGCCAGGGGCAGCGCCATGTGACGCAGCAGGTCCGTAATCAAGACTAGAGTGTTGGCGTGATGCCACGCCAAGAGAGCCGTGACTATCAGCCCAGCGAAGACCAGCAGACTCAAGCCCAGGCGCACGGGCTCCAGAGCGATCCGCCCGCCGATCGCCCAGGTGAAGAGAGCGCCCAACGCCGCAAGGAGCACCGCTCCCAGCAGTTGGAGAAAGAGCGCGTTGACCGAGACGGGCGCGGCGTGCCACAGCTCCGGGGAGAGCAGCCCGCCGCTGGGGAGGAGCCGAAGTTGATCGGCCAGTCCCCACCGGAGCAACGCGCTTATGAGAGGAAGAAAGAGCGAAGCGAAAGCCAAGACTCCTATAGCGCTTTGGAAGCGCCGCACGGTCGAGCGGCTCTGCCAAGCGAGATACAACCCTACGCCCAACGGGGCAGCCAACCCCAGCGCGAGCAGCCAGAGCACGAGCGTGCGCGGGGCCATCTCGGCCAGCACACGAGAGACGGGATGTCCTCCCACCAGCGCCGGCCCCAGGTCGAGCGTGATCAGCCTTTTCAGAAAGATCAGATACTGTTCGTGGAGAGGCCCGTGCAGTTGCAGCTGTTCTTGCAGCGAGATCGGAGGGCCGGAGAGCGACGGGCGCGGGAAGCCTACCGGCGTGCGCATGAGGATCTCCGGGACGACTTGCAAAAAGAGAAAGAGCAGCGAAGCGACGGTCCACAGCCCCAACGCGGCTCCCGCCAGAGACTGCACAAGACGGCGCACTCTGCTCTGGTGGTTCATAGCTCTCCCAAGGCCCGCTGGATGAGGGCTTGCTGCTCGGGCATCAAGTTATAGCGAGCGAGCTGGCTCACGTCGGCCCACTGGGCGGCCTCGATGTCGGAGTCGGCACGCAGCTCTCCAGCTCGATAGCGCCCTACCAGTGCCACTAAGACATAATGATATTGCACGCGTCCGTCGGCGTCACGGAAGATTCTGTCTAAGACGTCCAAGATTTTTACGATCTCGATCTCGATGTGACACTCTTCGCGGATCTCTCTCTGAGCGGCCTCTCGGAGCGTCTCGCCCAGCTCGACGACCCCGCCGGGAAGGCTCCAGCGGCCCTGGCTGGGAGCGTGACCACGCCGCACCAACAAAATCTTATTATCTTTGAAGACTAGGACACTCACCCCGACGATGGGATGTGCGGGATATTCGCGATGCATTTGTTCTTTCATAGAGTTCACTGAATTAGCTGCTATATCGTTTAGTTGCGAAGGCTAAAGATAATTACAGAAGGGCTGGGCGCACTAGAAAAAGCTAATAGATGGCCATAATCCAGATCGTGTGTCACAATGACCTCATGGTTGGCTTTAGCTTCTTCCATAATGGCCACGTCGCTAGCCTGAGCCGTCCCAATATCTCCCACATGGCGATACTCATGTCCTGCACTAACCAAGCTTTGCCCTAAGGCTCTGGGCACATTCATGTTGAGCAAGAATTTCATTTGGCGACAGGCTCTTCCAGAGGGATAACTCGCTCTTCCATAGCCCACGCAGCGTACCCTAAAGCTTGGTAGATGTCCTCTCGCTCTAGCTCAGGCCACTCTTTCAAGATATCGTCGATGGACATACCAGAACTCAAATAGCTGAGAATGGAAGCAACAAGTATACGAAGCCCACGGATGCACGGCTTCCCGAAGCACTTCTCCGGGTCAAGCGTGATCCGATCAAATTGATAATGCCGTATTTCCACAAGCAGCACCTCCTCTCTATCAGAACTCATACTAACGCTATTATAATCAAGCTATCAACGTTCTCCCAACGAGCGGGAAGTTTTTCGGGGTTCGTGCGTATGAATAGAGTGACGATGACGGAGCTGTTCCGGCGGGTCTGCGAAGGAGATCGTGAGGCATGGGCGCAGTTCTATGAGCAGTTCAAGCGCGAGGTGATCGGCGTGTGCGTAGCGATCTTGCATAACGAACTCGCTGCGCCGCGAGCGCATCGGGCCTCCGTTCATACCCAGATCTAGGGCTGGCGTTCTGGCTGTAGAGGCGGTAGGGGGGCTTCCCGCTGGCCTGGGCGGGGGCTATAATGCATGAGAGGACCTAATCCCCTAGCCCCCTTCCCGACACGGGAAGGGGGAACTCCCCTCCCCGTGCCGGGGAGGGGCTGGGGGAGAGGTCCCGCTACGCAGGGGTGATCCAGCATGATGCGCGTAGCGAAGCTTCTCAGACTGGGCGCGGCCATAGCTGGGGGCGACCGGCCGGTCCGCACCCTACGGGTGCATTCATTCACCGGAGCAGAAACTCACACGGGAGGGTATAATAGCCCCGGTGAGACCTATGAAGATCGCCGAGCGCATCGAGGTGAAAGCATGGCGAAAGTCGCAGTGGAACTCGAACTGGAACAACTAGCCCAGGCCATCCTGAAGCTGCCTCGACCGGAGCGCCAACGGCTCTGGAGCTTACTAGCAACTTTAGAAGAAGCTCACGACCCCGGTGCTCTCAAGGCCCTGCGCGAATCCGAAGCAGACGTCAAAGAAGGACGCCTCTACACCTTCGAAGAGATCTTCGGCGATGAATGACCATTAAGTTCACGAACCGGGCCAGGAAGGATTTACAGAAGCTGCCCCGGAAGGCTAAGGCCCAAGTGCGAGAAGCGATTCGCTTACTGACTCGTGATCCCTACCGAGGAATCAAGCTGTCCGGCCCCTGGGAAGGGTATCGTCGCGTGCGCAGCGGGGATTATCGCATCATCTATCGTATCTACGACGACGAGCTGATCGTGCACTACGTGCGTCCTAGGAAGGCCGCCTATCGGCGGTGACCCGATCTGTGGCGATCCGGTGGGAAGGTAAGGAAGCAGGCCGGGAGCACGCGGCTTGCGGCCCGCTGCGGCACTGTCTGGTATAAAATAGCTTCGCTATGAAGATCGCCGAGCGCACGCGAACTTCTCTAGATCGAGACGCCATACTCGCTCGACCGCGGGCTGCCCTGCCCCGCCTGCAAGAGCGTTACGGCGTCAAGAGCTTAGCCCTCTTCGGCTCCTATGCCCGTGGCACGCCACGGCGCAAGAGCGACCTCGATCTCTTGGTGGAGTTTGACGAGCGCCCGCTGCCCCTGCTGCAGGTCATCGCCCTGGAGCAAGAATTGAGCGATAAGGTGGATCTCGTCGAGAAGCAAACGCTCAAGCCGGAGCCGAGAAGCTGCGGGGATACCATATGTGAGCGTTGGAGACTATCGCGTCGCTCGCCAACCACCGCATTTGACAAGTTCTGCGTGAAAAGGTATAGTAAGAGTAATCCCCAAGAAGGTCTTTCAGGTCGGCAGTTAGGAGGAAGCCCATTGAAACGGCAGCTCTTCAGAGTCGCCAAGGAGTTTGGAGTCCATGTTGCCGATGTCGTAGAGAAGCTCAAGACGCGTGGCATCGTAAAGAAAGCGCATAGTTTTGAAACGCTCACCGACGAAGAATACGAGATCGTCAAGGCGCTCTTTGCTTCTTCTTCAGTAGTTTCACCCGCTCCTACTGAAGCAAGCGCTCCTCAACCCTCTGCGCCGGTGACACCTCCACCGGCCCCCGCTGCGCCAAAACCGCCCAGCACGACGCCCACTCCCCCAACCCAACCCCCACGTCCCCCAACGCCCCAGGCCGAACCCGTGCGCGCCAGCCCCGCTCCCCCTACGGCCGTGCTCGAAGCCCCTAAACCACAACCCAAAGTAGAAGCCCCGCCCCCTAAACCCAAGATCGCTCTGCCCCGCCCGCCGGTGGTGACCATCTTAGGGCACGTAGACCACGGCAAGACCACGCTCTTGGACTACATTCGCAAGACGCGCGTCGCCGCGGGCGAGGCCGGAGGCATCACCCAATCGATTGGGGCCTACCAAGCCGAATACAAGAACAAGAAGATCACGTTTATTGACACGCCGGGGCACAAAGCATTTGCCAACATGCGCGCCCGCGGCGCCTCGGTCACCGACATCGCGGTCTTGGTGGTGGCCGCCGACGACGGCGTCATGGAACAGACGCGCGAGGCGATCAGCCACGCCCGCGCCGCCAAGGTCCCGATTATCGTGGCGATCAACAAGATAGACAAGCCCGGGGTGAGCGTCCAGCGCGTCATGGAGCAGTTGGCGCGCGAGGGGCTCCAGCCCGAAGAGTGGGGCGGCGAGACGATCACCGTGCCCCTCTCGGCGCTCACCGGGAAGGGCGTGGACGATCTGTTGGAGATGATCTTGCTGGTCGCGGAGCTGCAAGACCTGCGCGCCGATCCCACCGCGACTCCCTGGGGGGTCGTCATCGAGAGCTATCTAGACGCGGCACGCGGCCCCGTAGCTACAGTGATCGTCAAGGAGGGGACGTTGCGCGAGCGCGACGTCATTCTCTGTCATACGGCGTTTGGGCGGATTCGTGCGCTCTTGGACGATCGCGGCCGGCGGGTGAGCGAGGCGCCTCCCGGCTCGGCGGTGCAGGTGTTGGGGCTGTCGGAGGTCCCTGCCGCCGGGGAGCGCTTCGAGAGGGTAGACGATCTGGTCACGGCCAAGCGCATCGCCGAGACGCGGGCCGAGGAGCTGCGGCGCAAGAAGTTGGGCAAGGGGCGGATCACCATCCAAGATGCGTTAGCGCAACAAGCTAAGAAGGGCGTGTTGCAGATCATCCTCAAGGCCGACAGCTTCGGCACCCTCGAAGCCGTTGAGAGCGAGCTGAAGAACCTCAAGGTCGACGAGGCGCGCTTGGAATTCTTGCACACCGGCGTGGGGAACATCAACGAGAGCGACGTCTTGTTGGCCTCGGCCGTCAAGGAGGCGGTGATCATTGGATTTCGTGTCTCGGTGGACGCCAAGGCGGCCCAGTTGGCGGAGCAAGAGGGGATTGCCGTTCGCACCTACGAGATCATCTATCAGATTACTGAAGATGTGCAGCGGGCGTTGCAAGGGCTGGTCGCGCCGCAGGTGCGGGAGGTCAAGGTGGGGGAGGCCGAGGTGCGTCAGATCTTCAAGATCCCGAATGTGGGAATTGTAGCGGGTTGCTACGTCAAGGAGGGTCAGATCTTGCGCGAGGCGCGCGTGCGGGTCTGGCGCAACGGCGCGCTCGTCTTTGAGGGGACCTTAGCGAGCCTCAAGCGCTACGAAGAGGACGTGCGCAAGGTGGAGAAAGACAAAGAGTGCGGTCTGCGGATCGCGGGCTTTGACAAGGTCCAAGTGGGGGATCTGTTGGAGTTCTACACGCGCGAGGTCGTGCCACGCATCTAAGCTCTCCGTCGAGTTGAGGGTAGAGGGGGGGCGTATGAGGATCGGGGTTGTGCGCATTGCGCTGCGCCTGCATCGTTCTGCTTCTTTGAAGGAGAAGCGTCAGATTCTGCAAAGCCTGATCGCTCAGATGCGTCGCCGGTTCAACGTCTCGATTGCCGAGGTGGGCCACCTAGACGACTGGAAATCGGCTCTGTTGGGGGCAGCGATCGTCTGTAATGACGGGCGGGTCAACAACGCGCTCTTGGCCAAATTAGTCGAAGCGATCAAGCGATATGCCGATGTGACGGTGGAAGACTATGAGATCGAGATCTTATAGTTGGCTGGGAGAGGAGGATTCGAACCCCCACTAGTGGGTCCAGAGCCCACCGTCCTACCGTTAGACGATCTCCCAATTGGTCTCTTAATCTTAGCGGTTGGCGAAGCTCTTGTCAAGCCTCCTGCGCCTTGCGATGGTTACTGAAGCGGCCAGGAGCGAAGGATTACACGCTCTGGCACTCCTTGAGCTTGAAGGTCTCTTCTTTTCCCTGAATAGAGAGCTTCAGCTCTTTAGGGCACTCGATGAGAAACGGCCCGAAGACCTCCTCCCTTGTGCCGCTTGTGTAAAGCCCCACGGAGATCTTCATGGGCTTGTTCTGAACCCTCTCAGCGAAGAGCACCCGCGCGTTGATCACTTTATAGAGAGCGGCGCGCAGGATCTCTGTTATCAGAGCAATACTGAAGGGCAATCCCGCTGGCGTCGCCAGTCTCAGCGCGTGTAACGAGACACTGAACGCAGTGAGCTGCTTATCAGCCTCGTCGAACTTCCCAGCATCAAAAGCTTTCTGAGCTTCTTTCAAGGGGCTTGTAGGGAATGAGAACGTGACCCCTGAAGGCACCGGGGGTTTCTCCGCGAGCTTGATCAGCTCATCAAGCCGGCTCAAAACCAGGGCCTTCAAGTCTAGAGAGACGGTCTGGGCTTGGGCCTGAGGAGCACTCAAAGTGAGAGCTAGAACTCCCGCTCCTTTGAGAAAACGACGACGCTCGATCTTGTTGCACGGCATCATGGGTATCCCTCCTTTTGCTTCTCTGCTCTCATCTAATCCCGATGAGCCTGCAAAATCTGCAAGGCTTGAGCTAAATCCATTTGGACGACTTTCTGTTTCAAGTCTTGCCCTGTCAGTTTAGACAGAGTCTCAAAAAGCGCATCGTTTGTTGGTTCCTTCATCTTTTGAAGCTCTCGCAAGAATGTTTTGATTATCCCCACACCATGCTCCTGAGCTATCCAGAGCCAGAAGGCGAGAGCCACTGCATAGCCCGCTATTATGACTGGGTCTTGAGCTTGAAGTCGCACCCTCTCAACAGCCATGCGCACGAGAGCCTCACGGTTGAATCCCAACATAAGCCCGATTCCTTCTAAAAGACCCAGCTTTGATTCCACTCTTATAGCTTGAAAGTGCTCAACAAGATCGTAGTCCTGCATCCCACTTTCTAAAAGACGCTCGATGCGCCTGATCAGCGATCCCATTCTCAATTGCTGAGCCTGCTGTGCGAACGTCTTACTTGCCAGATACCCTGCATATTCTGCTAAGCCATCTCCTACCCATCGAGTTCCTGGATCGTAGCGATAAAGCATGCGAGAGATCGTACTTTCTGTAGCTTCGTGAGTAACTACCCAGTATATTTGTTCTAAAGTCTGCGCCGATGCTTGTTCTAAACTTGCTTGCATCTCTTCCTCCGGCACCCACACTACAAAAGTCGAAGCAGCGTCCAACCAGAAGACTTTGTTGCGTGGCTCCCGCCCTTTCAGCAAGACTGCGCCCGTCGGGACTAACTCGATTCCAAGCGCTTCTGTGACGACTTGCCTAGAGCGAACCAGAGCCTGAAGCACCTGCTGAGCGAATACCTTAGGGACGTCCTTAGGGCGATAATATACCCACGTATCTTGAAGAGTCAGCTTAGCCATCTCAGCGAGCGAGAGCTTTTCAACGCTTACGCTTACTGATTCATCTAATTCTCCTAAACTACCAGATATAGAAGTTGTGAACTCCCTGCTGAAAGACAAGCCAACCAACAAACCGAGAGCCAACACACCGATCAGTATCCAGACGAGCTTATCCATAGTGTGCACCTCCTTCTTGTTGCTTCTCTAAGAGTTTGC
>JANXAU010000029.1 GCA_025061735.1 Candidatus Bipolaricaulota bacterium | reverse complement strand
GAAAACTGCAGAGGCACGCTCGAGTCTTTGGGCCACAATCTCTTCAATCCTCTAGAGCCCGTATGCACGGGGCTGCATCCCACAGATCTTATCGGACTAGACCCGTTGCTTGGGCCTTTACAGAACAATGGGGGCCTCACCGAGACGCACGAGCTGCTGCCGGGCAGCCCCGCCCGAGACTACGTGCCCCTCGGGGCGTGTCTGGACTTCAACAACAACGCTCTCACAGAAGATCAGCGTACCGATCCGCGCCCCAAAGGCCCCGGCTGCGACATCGGCGCGTTTGAAGCGCGCCCCTTGGCGACGATCACCGTGCAGAAGCGCGCTCAAGACTTGAATGGAACGCCTCTTTTGACAGACGACATTATTCTCTACACGATTGTCATCGCCAACGCCGGTCCCGGAGACCAAGACAACCACGTCGGCCCAGAGTTTGTAGACCCTATCCCCTTAGGCACCGTCTACGTGAGCGGCTCTGCTACGGCTACGTCGGGGACGATCTCGTTCAACTCCGGGTCGAATCAGATCGAATGGGACGGAGATATCCCCGCGGGCACCAGCGTCACGATCACCTTCCAAGTCCAGGTGACAGCCCGGTCACGGGGTAGTGGCTTTGTCGATCTTAACAACAAGCCCTCTGAGGGACTCTTCTGGTGGCTCCAAGGGCTTTTTGGCTTTGGCTGCCTACTTTCGTCGGGGTGGTGGCTGCGTCGCCGTCCGCGCTTGGCCTTGGTGATCTTGCTCTTGCTTATGCCCGCTTTCATGAGCGCGTGCACGTTGGCACCCTGCGCTCCCGTGCAGATCTGCAACCAAGGGACCTTCTACACCGATGATCCTTTAAGTCGCGAAGGGCAGGTCATCCCCAGTGACGATCCCGATACCCCTAGACCCAACGATCCTACGTGCTTACGCTAGCCAAGCCGGAGTCGTTTCGACTATAATAAGGCATGGCTCACACTAGCGTTGAACTTCTGAGGGCGCTTTCCACGGCATTTGGCGTCTCCGGCTTTGAGGACGACGTTCGCGACGTGATCGCTCAGTTCGTCAAGCCCCTCGTGGACGAGATGCGCGTCGATCCGTTGGGAAACTTAATCGTCACGCGCAAGGGCAAATCAGACTTTACGCTCATGCTCGACGCGCACATGGACGAAGTGGGCTTAATTATCAGTTATATTGAAGAGAAGGGCTTCTTGCGCTTTGCGACGCTCGGGGGCTGGGACGTGCGAATACTGCCCGCGCAGGTCGTGAAGATCCGCACGCGTCAGGGAAGGCTCATCACCGGGGTTATCGGGAGCGTCCCGCCGCATGTGCTCAAGCCCGAAGATCGTGAAAAACCGTTCAAGCTCGAAGATCTCTTCATTGACGTTGGGGCTTCGTCGGCCGACGAAGTCCAGAAGATGGGGATTCGCGTCGGTGACCCCGCCGTGCCGTACTATCCGTTTGAGCCGCTCAGCGAGAATCTCTTAGGCGGGAAGGCATTTGATGATCGCGCCGGATGCGCCGTCGCCATTCGCGCTCTACAAGAGCTTCAGCGAGAGAACTTGGATCTGACGTTAGTCTGCAATTTCGCTATCGGCGAGGAGACTGGGCTGCGCGGGGCGCGGGCGGCGGCGTACAGCATCAATCCCAACGTCGCGCTCGCTTTGGAAGGGACAATCGGCGCTGACGTCCCCGGCGTCGCTCCGGCACGCCAGCCTACGGCCCTAGGCAAAGGCCCAGCGATCACGATTGCAGATAACTCGTTGGTTGTCAGCCGCCGCGTCGTGGAAGCTCTTGAGAAGATCGCCGAGAAGCTGAAAATATCTTATCAGTACAAGCTGCCCATCTACGGGGGCACCGACGCCGGGGCGATCCACACGACGCGCGGAGGCATCATGGCCGGCGTGCTCTCCGTGCCCTGTCGCTACATTCACTCGCAGTTCAGTCTTTTAAGACTCGACGACTTTGAGAACACGGTCAAGCTGGCAGTGGGCTTTGTGCGCGAGTGTCGGGAGCTGCTCAGCTAATCTCAAGGAGGAAGCGCCATGGACGCCGTGTATCTGCATCTTGTGCTCAATCACATCCCGGTCTGGGGGACGATCTTCGGGTTTGTGCTCTTATTAG
>JANXAU010000046.1 GCA_025061735.1 Candidatus Bipolaricaulota bacterium | reverse complement strand
TGCAGCTCGGCCACTAAAGCGTTCATACTTTTTGGGTATTGGCCCGGCCCGCACGAATCTTTTGTTGGAGCTTGATAAGGGCTTCGATGAGCGCTTCGGGGGTGGGCGGGCAGCCGGGCACATAGACATCTACGGGGATGATCTTATCCACGCCCTGCACGACGCTGTAGCTCTTCTGGTACGGCCCACCGTTGATGGTGCACGCGCCCATCGCGATCACGTATTTAGGCTCGGCCATCTGCTCGTAGAGCGTCTTGATGCGCGGGGCCATGCGCTTGCAGACCGTGCCCGCAACGATCATTAAGTCCGCCTGGCGCGGCGAAGGCCGGAAGACCTCCGAGCCAAAGCGCGCCAGATCGTACTTCGAGTCTTGCGCCGACATCATCTCGATCGCGCAACACGCCAGCCCAAACGTCAACGGCCAGAGACTGTTGCTCTGGCTCCACTCCAACAGATCTTCTAGGCGCGTGAGCACGACCCCGCCTAACCCGTTCTTGTGATGATTCGTTAGCGCAGCCATCGGAGCAATCCCTCCCGCCATGCGTAGAGCCAGCCGATTAATAGAATAGCCATGAAGAGCATCATTTCAAAGAAGGCCCAGCCGCCCAAGGCGCGAAACTCGACCGCCCAGGGGACGAGAAAGACGACCTCAATCGCAAAGACGAGAAAGATCAGCACATAGATATAATACTGAACTTCCCAAGGGCGGTGGGTGTCGCCGATGGGGGTCTCGCCGCACTCGTACGGCTGCTCCTTCTCTGGGGTAGGGCGACGGGGCGTGATCCGGTGGCTCAGCCCCAGGGCGGCCATAATCACCCCGCTGCTGAGCACGGCGATCACGAGCAACGGCAAATAGTTGCTGATCATAGTTTTCTCACCCCATCCCTCTCCCTAGAAGGGAGAGGGCGCTGAGTGCGCAGCTTTCGGTCTATCGCTTCGGCGGCGAAGCGGCCGTCGGCCAGCGCTTCGATCATGCTCGCCGGCCCACGGCGTGCATCCCCACCGGCGAAGACCCACTCGCGCGACGTCTCGTATTGATCGTCCGTGACAATGCGATTCCCCTTCTCAAGCTTCAGCCCGTGATGCTCCCCCAGCCATCTCAGATCGATCTCTTGGCCGATGGAGAAGATCACGGTGTCTACTTCGATAGTGAATTCCGAGCCCTTGATGGGGACTGGCTCGCGTCGCCCGCTCTGGTCTGGCTCGCCCAGCTCCATGCGCACCAGCTCCAAGCCCCGCACGCGCGTATCGCCCAAGACCCGCACGGGATGGGTCATGAACTGCACCGTGAGATTCCCGATCTTTCGGTCTAATTTCGCAAACGTCTCGGCCTTGATCTCGCGCGCGAGGTGATGCTCGAGCTGCGCCATGCGCTCCATCGTCAACAATTCGAGACGATTGAACAGCTCTCGGATGCGCTCTTTGCGGCGCTGCGTCGTGAGTTCTAAAGCCAAGTGATGCCACTCTTGCTGCAAGACCTCTTCGGTCAGCTCGAAGACCTCTTCGCGGCCCGCGGGCATCTCCATGGGAGAGCGCCGATAGAGCAGATAGACCTCGTCACAGAGGCGGATCGCCGTGCGCAGCGAGTCCATCGCGACGTCGCCCCCGCCGACGATCGCCACGCGCCGGCCTAGCAAGTCTCGCTCGCCCTTGTCGAAGCGCCGGAGAAAGTCATAGCCGTGATAGACGCCCTTCAGTTCGGCTCCGGGCGTGTCGATCTTGCGGGCGCGCACCGCGCCGATGCCGATGAAGACCGCGTCAAACTCTTCTAAGAGTCTGTCCAAGCAGCCCTCGCCGGAGACGGGGGTGTTGAGGCGGATCTCTATGCCTAGTCGCTCGCGCAAGACGGCGATCTCCCCCTGTAGCACTTCTTCAGGGAGGCGATAGTCGGGGATCGTGTTGAGCGTGCCGCCGGGCTTGGAGTCTTTCTCGAAGATCACGACGGTGTGCCCCTTGCGTCGCAAGTGATACGCACACGACAGCCCTGCCGGGCCAGAGCCGATCACGGCGATCTTATACCCCGTGGGCGGGGGGATCTCAAAATCAAACGTCTGTTGGTCTACGCGATCGGCGATATAGCGGCGCAGGCGAGGGATTTCTATAGGGGTCCCTTGGACGCCCTTGAGGCAGACGTCGGTGCACGGATGATAGCAGATGCGCCCGCAGGTGCCGGGGATGGGAAAAGCTTCTAGAATAATTTTAAGCCCGCGTTTTAAGTCGCCGTCTACAATCGCTTGGCAGTAGCCGGGGACGTCCAGATGGGCCGGACAGGCCTTCACGCACGGGGGGTCTTGGCACTGCATACAGCGCAGGGCTTCTACTCTGGCGCCTTCGTCGCTGTAGCCCTGGACGATCTCGTCCCAGGTTTGGGCGCGCCGTTCGGGGGGGAGCTTGATGACTTCGGCTTGATGGTACTCATACAGCCCGCCGACGCGCTTGCGTAGGTCCGCATCGTTCAGTCGGTTCATGGTCTTCGCGCGCTCCGTTTCGTTTGGGTTTCAGCTCCTTCTGCGACAAGCACTAGCCTAACGATTCTCCACTAAGTTTGCCCATGATGCAAGGCAGAGGCGGGATTGATCTTGGTCATATCGTGTTGAGGCTTGAAGTCGAGCCAAGGTGCTCTAAGCCCCGGTGAAGATTTCGTGTGGTTTGACGCAGAAGCCCTCTAAGAGCTTGGAGCACGCCTGCGCACCCGAAAGCGAAAACGGTTCATAGGCTTGCCCGCGCAGGGTATAGACCTCGATGGAGCGTTTTTCTGGATCGACGAGCCAGTACTCTTGGACGCCGGCCTTGGCGTACTCGAAGAACTTCTCGCTGCGGTCGGTCTCGCGCGTGGCGGGCGAGAGCACTTCGACGACGAGATCGGGCACCCCACAGGCTTGCTCCCCAATGCGATCTGCGTGCTCCTTGGAGATGAAGAAGATGTCTGGCTCGCGGATCTTGCCCGGCCACAGCCGCACCGGCAGGGGGGCCACTTGGACTACTCCCAGTTGATTTTTCTCTACGAATGCGTTCATGTGCAAGAACAAGCGCTTCAGAGCGTCTTGATGACTATACGTCGGATGTGGCGGCATGATGAGTCTTCCCTCCGAAAGCTCCAGGTAGCGATTCGTATCGGGCAGGGCAAAATAGTCGCGCTCTGTCCACTGGCCCTGGGGCGGGAAGAGTTCAGTAACTGCGAGCGCAGACTCGCTAGGCTTTCTCTTAGCAGCCATGACGATTCTATCTTAGGGGGCTGGGCGTCATGGCGCAACCAAGTAGAACCCGATCGCCCCCAGCCCGCAGAGCGCCTCCAGCCCGATCAGAATTAAAACTAGCGTGCGCTCGTGCAATCCCCCAGCAAGCTTGAGAATAAGCTGAGCGAGCCCTACAGGGCCATGCGCAGGGCAGTAGAGCTTGCCGTCGCGATACTCTCCCCACCAGCCGCTGCTGGGAAATCTCTTGCGCGCTTTGAGCACGAAATCGAGCATATGGGGGATGATCACCATGACCCCCGCCCACTCGAAGTTCCCGACAATCACCGCTGCTGCGATCACCGTGCCGATCGTGAGCGTCCCCACGTCGCCGATGAAGACTTTCGACGGATACCAATTGAAGTAGAGCGTCACCAGCAGCGCTCCAAGCGCCGCGAGCAAGAGCACCAGCGACGTCACTTCTCCCAAGTGGGCGGCAATAATCGCGAGCACGGTGACGGCTACGGTTCCCATCCCCGTCTCTAGCCCATTGAAGCCCGCCAGCATATTGAACGCATTCGCAGCTCCCGTCACGCCCAGGGGCACCAGCACGAGAGGGTAGAAGATCCCAAAGTTCACCGCACCGATGATGGGCACGATCATGGTCTTCTGCCCCACTTCCAAGACAATTAACGGGATGGCTGCAAGAGCTGGGATGACGGCCTTCCAGCCCTGATGGATTCCAAGGAGATCGTCCATCAGCCCGATGAGCGCGATGAACAAGACCATCGCTAAGACGGCGAGAAGCTCGACGGTGTTCACGGGCGTGAGCGCTTCTATTTTGAAGAACGTGCGCAGGGCGATGAGAGCGAGCACGCCCGCGCCCAACCCCCCCACAAGCCCTAACCCTCCCATCTCGGCGACCGGGGGCTGGCCCGGCTTGTTCATGTCCCGGCCGACAATCCCCGCTTGCGCTAAGCGCGGGATGAGCAGGCGCATCAGCACAAAGGTGATCAGGCCCGACACCACGAGCGCGCCCCACGAGAGGATCAGCATTGGTCGAAGATCACGACCCCACCCCTGGTCATCCTCTTGATCGTTTCATGCCGTTGCTCATAATCGGCCTGAGCGTAGAGATGAAGCTCCAGTCTGCGCTCCATACGTTTATTGTAAGCCCTGAAGGAGATGGAAGCAAGAACCGATTGCAAAAGCACAGAAGTTTGAATATCTTTAGCCCGATGAAGAAGATATTGCAGATTGTAACGCTCTCCGAGTGGGGCGGAGCGCAGCATATTGTCTATCTGTTGGCAAAATCTCTGCGTTCAGACTATGAGATCACCGTCGCGTGCGCGCCGGGAGGGCCGTTGGTAGATCGTCTGCGCGCTGCGGGCATTCGTGTTGTAGAGGTTCCCCATCTCTGCCGAAATCCTCATCCGATCAAGGATCTCCGCGCTCTGTGGACGCTCTATCGGTTGATGAAGCGCGAGCGTTTTGAGATCGTGCACACGCACAGCACGAAAGCGGGGCTGCTGGGGCGTCTTGCGGCCACGTGGGCACGAGTCCCTATAATTTTATTTACAGCCCACGGCTGGGCTTTTTCTGAAGGCCGTGCTAAGCCGTGGCGCTGGCTCTTGGCCCAAGTCGAGCGCTTCGCAGCGCGTCTGAGCACGAAGATCATCTGCGTCTCGGAGTACGATCGTCATCTGGCGTTACGCTTCGGAGTAGCTCCGCAAGAGAAGCTTGTGGTGATCCCCAACGGTATCGAGCCAGAGCCGTTCTGCCCTTTAAGCGATAAGAGAGAGCTTCGCGCGCGCCTTGGCGTGAGCGACGCTGTGGGGATCGTCACAATGGTGGGGCGCTTAGCGCCGCCCAAGGACTTTGAGACGCTGATCGCTGCGTGGGAGGGTCTGCAAGCCCCCAAATGGCAGCTCTGGCTGGTGGGGGATGGGCCGCGGCGCTCTCGCTTAGAGAAGATCCTTCACGCAAAAGGCTTGCAGATTAAACTCCTAGGGGAGCGCCATGATATCCCTGCGATCTTACAAGCTTCGGATATCTTCGTGCTCGCGTCGCGGTGGGAGGGAATGCCCTTGACTGTTATCGAGGCGATGCTTGCGGGGCTTCCGGTGATCGCCACACGGGTCGGCGGGGTTCCAGAGCTGGTCCAAGAGGGCGTCACCGGGCTGCTCGTGCCCCCTCAAGACGCCGCTGCGCTGCGATCGGCTCTGGAGCAGCTTATGAGATCAGCAGAGACGCGCCAGCGCATGGGAGAACTAGGGCGACGTCGGGCACTAGAGCACTTCACCGTGGAACAGATGATGAATCGTGTGCGCGCTCTCTATCGCGAGCTTGAGCGCGAGAGAGACTTCGGGTATAATCGCGGCGTATGAGCACCAAGGCCGCTGAGATGCAGCCCTCTCTCTTTCAGTATCGAGAGCTACTGAAGAATCTCGTCATTAAAGACCTGAAGGTCAAGTATCGCAACTCGTTTTTGGGATTTCTCTGGTCTCTCCTCAATCCGTTGATGATGATCGTCGTCTACTCGGTGGCGCTCAAGTATATCTTGCGTGTGCAGATTGAAAATTTCCCGCTCTTTCTGATCGTGGGCATCTTGCCGTGGAATCTCTTCAGCGGGATAGCGATAGCGTCGACCGAAACGATCATTGGGAATGCCAATCTCATCAAGAAGATCGCGTTCCCTCGCGAGATCTTGCCTATAGCGACGGTACTTTTTCACACGGCACAGTTTCTGTTGGCGTTGCTGGTCTTCTTCCCCGCGCTCCTCTTTCTCGGTGCGCCGTGGACTCCAGCAATTGCCGTCTATCCTCTCGTACTGCTCTTGCAAGTGGTCTTCACCCTCGGTGTGGCGCTCTTTCTCTCGGCCGGTACTGTGTCGTATCGGGACGTCAAATATCTGACCGAGGTCGCGCTGATGATCCTCTTCTGGGTGACACCTGTGGTCTATCATCTGGCGATGGTGCCGGAGCGGGTGCGCTGGCTTTTTGAGCTGAACCCCATGACCGCGTACATTACGGCGTATCACGCTATGCTTTACTGGGGCCGATGGCCTAGTGTGCCGATGTTGTTGTTAGGGGGGCTATGGGCGGTGTTGGCCCTTGGTGTGGGTAGTTGGGTCTTTCGGCGGCAGCAGCGGTTCTTCGCGGAGGATCTCTGATGCTCCCGGCGATTGAAGTGCGCCACGTCTGGAAGCAGTTTCTCATCCGGCACAACCGGGCTGATTCGCTCAAGGAGCGCTTCATCGGGCTGTTTAATAAAAACTATCGCGAGCGCTGTGAACCCTTCTGGGCGTTGCGCGATATCACTCTCACCGTCGAGCGGGGCGAGGCGCTGGGGCTGATCGGCCCCAACGGGTCAGGCAAGAGCACGTTACTGAGACTGATCGCGCGCACGCTCCACCCCACCCAGGGGGAGATCATCGTGCGCGGGCGGG
>JANXAU010000003.1 GCA_025061735.1 Candidatus Bipolaricaulota bacterium | reverse complement strand
TTGAAGCGCGGATCGCCCGGGGCTTTACGCTCGCAATCGCAGGTCGTGACGTTCAAGTCTTGACCGCACTGGGGACAGAGGCCCTTGCAGTCGGGGCGACAGAGCGGCTTGATCGCTAAGCTATTGGCGATCAGCCCCATCACATATGGCTGAAGATCAAGAACGGTCTCTTCGATGTCGTAGAGATAGACTTCGGTTGCCAGCGGATTCTCTACGGCGTGAAGAGGGCGAAACTCCAACAGCTCGTCTAGGCGTACTGCGGAGATGACCGGAGCCAAACAGCGGCTACACGCTTGGGACACCGTCGCTTCGATCCTCAGTCGCACCCAGATCGCGTTCTGACGATAGACCGCCTCCCCGCGCACGATCGCTCTCCCCTCCAGAGAGAAGCTCTCGTGGGTGAACGACTCATAAGACTCGTCAATCTCGTGCGGTCTGTCGGGAGCGGCGCGCAACTTCTTCAGATTCAGCATAGAGCGTCTCCTTTGTTAAGATCACGGTTGACGCGCCCAGCGGGCGATCAGCTCGCGCTCAAGTTGCTCGCGCGTGAGGCCGTAGACGACGCGCAACGCCCCGTCGAGCGAGCGATCTCCCCTGCCCGCCTCCCCACCGCCGCCAGATACTTCCCGCGATAGAAATTATACCCAGAACTCGCTTGCGCTGCCTCGCTCAGCCAGCGGCGTTGGATCTCTCGCGATAGCCTTGAGCGATCATCGGCGACTAAGACCTCGATGGGCAGCGAGAGCTGAAAGCCGCCCCCAAGCCCTCTAAGTTTGAGCATAGCTCTCTTCTTCCCAGCCGTAGCGCACCGCATCGGCGATAGCGAGCGCTTTCTTCATAGCAGCGACGTCATGGACGCGCACGATCTGCGCCCCGTTGAGCACGGCGATCACAGTACTGGCGATCGTGCCCTCCAAGCGCTCGGTGACGGGCAGCGGCTCGGCGCGCGCAGTTCCTAAACGCCCGATGAAGAACTTGCGCGACGTGCCGATGAGAATCGGGCACCCTAAGTCTCGCAGCTCGCTCAAGCGCCTTAAAATCTCGATATTGTGCGCCACGCGCTTGCCAAAGCCGATCCCCGGATCGATCCAGATCTGCTCTATCCCCCACGAGCGCGCCAACGCGATGCGCTCCCGCAAGAACGCCTTGATCTCGCCGACGACGTCATCGTAAGTGGGGTTCTGTTGCATCGTCTGAGGGGTACCCTTCATGTGCATCAGGACGACGGGGACGCGCGCCCGCGCGGCTACTTTGACCATCTGGGGGTCGAAGCGCAGCGCGCTGATGTCGTTTAGAATCGTCGCGCCGGCCTCTAGCGCGGCTTCAGCGACCGTCGCTTTGTAAGTATCTACCGAGATGGGGATCTTGGGAAATTCTTGACGGACGGCCCGCACGACGGGCACGACTCGGCGCAGCTCTTCCTCCAGCGAGACGGGTTCCGCTCCCGGACGAGTGGACTCGCCGCCGATGTCTAGAATATCGGCGCCTTCGGCGATCAGGCGTCGGGCGTGTGCCAAGGCGTCGGCGAGCGCGTAAAACCGCCCCCCGTCGGAGAACGAGTCCGGCGTGACGTTGAGAATCCCCATCACGAGGGTGCGCTTTCCCAGCTCCGAGAGGACATCGGTCATTAGAATTCACCCGCTCTTACTATAGCATGAAAACGCTCCGCTCTCATCCCCAGGAGAAGGGCGGTGGAACTCCTCCGTTCTGGACGGTAGAATAGACCAATCTCACCGCCAGAACCGTAGGAGGAATCTCTATGATCGAAGTGCTGTTGACGGAGAGCGTCGAGAAGCTGGGCGAACCGGGAGATATCGTTAAAGTGGCCGATGGCTACGCGCGCAACTATCTCTTTCCGCGCAAGTTGGCCGTTCTGCCCACGCCCCATGCGATCGAGCAGTTCCGGCGGGTGCGCGAGCGACGTCTGGCCGAGCTCCAGCAGCGGGAGGCCTGGGCGCGCGCGGCCCAAGCCAAGCTCGAGGGCTTCACCCTGGTCTTCAAGCGCCGCGCCCACAACGGCAAGCTCTACAGCTCGGTGCGCCGCGAAGACATAGCCGAGGAGATCCTGCAGAAGCTCAACATCGAGATCGAGAAGGGCAAGATCGGGCTCGACGCCCCCATCGAGACGCTCGGCACCCATACCGTTACGGTCAATCTCTATAAAGAGATCACAGCGAGCGTGCGCGTGATCGTCGAGGAGGAGGCCGCATCGTCAGGCGCATCTCACTGAAGCGATCTTTGGTGCTGCTTGGGCTGGGGGTGCTGCTATGTACCGTCAGCACCTCGGCCCAAGCCCCCAAGCTCGTTCTCAACGGCTATCCGCTCAAGGTTCCCACCCTGATACAGGACGGAAAAACGCTGGTGGCGCTGCACGAGACGGCGCGCCGCTTGGGGATGGATGTGATCCGAGACGAGGAGAGAGTGGAGTTGCGTTGGGGACTAGGACGCTCGCGCCCTCTCACTTCTGAAGAGCTGCACGCGCGCGGCCCGGCTCTCTATATAGAACTAGAAAAGCTTGCACAGATCGCTGAGATTCGCCTATTAAAGTTAGGGAGTGAGTACCATCTGTGGAGCACGCCGGCGCGGCTGCGCTCCGTGCGTGCTCTCTCTAACCAGAGCGTGATCTTCTCTTTTGATGCGCGCGTGCCCTTCGAACTTCAGCTCAAATCTCAACCCGTGACCATAAGATTCTTTCACGTCCAGTCCCCCTCTCAAGGGGAGGGCTGGGGGGAGGGTGTGAAATTCTCCCCCGATGACCCCGGCGTGCTGCGTGCTCAGCTTCCCCACGCGATAGCGAGTTGGCAAGCAACCGTGATAGAATCTGAGCGCGAGTTCAGCATCTGGCTGCGTCCGGCCATCGCCGAGAGACCCGCAGAGCTGCCCCGGGCGCTCTTGCGCACCGAGACGCAGACGCGCATCCATGACGATATTCTCTATCTGCACGCGCGCGCCGTCACGCTCGCCGGCCCCGTGAGCCTGCGCTATCTGAAGATCTCTCGTTGGCGGGAGCGCTATCGCTTGGTAGCGCTCTTGCCGCCCGATGGGATCGGCTCGCTCGCTCCGCTCGACCACCTGGCCTCCCAGGCCCTCGCTGCCATCAACGCGAACTTCTTTGATCCCCAAAGCCAGCTTCCCATCGGACTTCTGATCAAAGACGGCGTGCTGCACAGCGCGCCCTACGGCCAGCGCGGCGCCCTGGCGATCACGCTCTTTGGCGAGCTGGAGTTTGTCGCCCCCAAGCTGGCGCTCAGCGCCTATCTGCTGGGCCAGCGCGTGGCGATTGATGGTGTCAATCGCCCGCCCCAAGCGAATAAGCTCTTTCTCTACACGAATCGCTATGCGCTGCCCATTCGTAGCGAGCTGCCCCTCAAAGCCGTGCGTCTGCGCGGCAACGTGGTCGTGGGCGTGAGCGAGAACAGTATAGTCTTGCCCGATGGGGAGTCTACGCTCTTGGTGGCTACGGGAGCAGCGCGCAGTCGCTTAGGGGGAGTGCGCCCCGGCGAGCGCATCGAGATCGTTCAGGCGCTGGAGCCGAGCTTGCCCTTCGTGCGCGAGGCCATCAGCGCCGGGCCGGTGCTGCTGCGCGACGGCCAGATCGTGCTCGATCCCAAAGCCGAGAGCTTTTCGGATGAGTTCGCCCGTGCGCTCGCAGCGCGCAGCGTCTTTGCCATCACCGAATCGGATGAGCTGCTCTTCGTCACCGTAGTTAAAGACGGCACTAGTGTTGGAGCAGACTTGCAAACATTAGCTGCCCTGATGAAAGCTCTGGGCGCGCGCGATGCACTGGCGCTCGACGGTGGCTCTTCGAGTGCGCTGCTCTTCCGCCAAGGCCCGCAGATCACGCTGATCGGCAGCCGACGGCCGATTGCCGCCGCTCTCGCTCTCATCCCCAGATAACTTAATATGCACGCTCTCAGAACATATACTCTGTCCAAAGACAGCTTGCTGAGAAATATCGTGACGATCTCCGGGGCAACGGCGCTCAGTCGGCTCTTGGGGTTGGTGCGCGATGTGCTCATCGCTCATCTCTTCGGGGCGAGCCGCGCTTATGATGCGTATCTCATCGCGTTTATGATCCCGCACATGTTACGAAGGTTATTGGCGGAAGGCGCGCTCTCGAGCGCGTTTGTGCCGCTCTTCACAGAGAGACTGGCGCGCGAGGGCGTCGGCGGCGCTACTCGCTTCGCCAACAACGTGCTAACCCTAGCTTTGCTCTTCTTCCCCGTCTTTTCTCTCTTGGGTATTCTGTTAGCCCCGCTCTACGTGCCCTTTCTCGCCGATGGTTTCTCCCAAGACGAGCAAGCCCTAGCGATCCAGCTCGCTCAGATCGTCTTTCCGTTTATTGGGCTGATGGGGATTGCGGCGATTTTGATGGGCGTGCTCAACAGCTATGAGCGCTTCTTCGCGCCCGCGTTCGCCCCGGTGCTCTTTAATATCGGGTTTATCGTAGCGACTCTTGCGCTCGTAAGTTTCTTTTCGGAACCCGTCTATGCGCTCGCCGCTGGGGTGTTGATCGGTGGCGTAGCACAGCTGCTCTTTCAGGTGCCCTATCTGAGAGAGCGCTGGCGCTTTCGATGGGAGTTCGATCCCCGCGATGAGCAGCTCAAGAAGCTCTGTCTCTTGATGCTGCCGTCGGTGATGGGGCTAGCGATCTTTCAGATCAACGTGATCGTAGATAACAAATTGGCGTCGCATCTGGCCGAAGGGAGCGTCTCGGCGTTGCAGTACGCCGTGCGGCTCTTTCAGCTTCCCTTGGGGCTGTTCGCTGTCTCTATCGCTAACGCGATCTTGCCTCAGCTCTCTCAGCACGCGGCGCGTCGGGAGAGCGCTGCTCTCGCGCAGGCGCTGCAGAAGGGGATCCAGCTGACAGCCTTTATCGTCTTGCCGGCGACGATGGGGCTGTGGGCGATTGCAGAACCCGTGATCAAGCTGCTCTTTGAGCACGGGCAGTTCACCCCCGACGATACGCAGAGAACGCTGGAGGCGCTGTTGGGGCTTCTGCCCGGGCTAGCAGGCTATGCGCTGGTTTATCTGTTGACGCGGGCGTTCTATGCGCTGCAAGACACGCGAACGCCGGTGGTCGTTGGAGGTGCGGCCGTCGCGCTCAACGTTGTGTTGGATTATCTGTTGGTGGAGCCGCTGGGGGTGGGAGGCTTGGCGTTGGCGACTTCTCTGGCGGGGATCTTCAATGCGCTCTTGCTCTGGGGGATTCTGCAACGGCGTCTTCAGACTTCTCTGATCCGCCCTGTTCTTCCGGAGCTAGCGAAGCTCGCCGTGGCCGCCGTCTTGATGGGGGTGACGGTAGCTCTGCTCGTGCGCTCTCTGGGGTCTCTGCCGGAGCTGGTGCTGGTGAGCGCTGGAGTGCTCTGTGGGGCAGCGCTCTATTGGGGGTTGACGCAACTTGAGGGGCTCTCTCGGTTCTGATGGTCTATCTGGGAGCGAACGAGCTCATTTTGAGTGTTCTCGGAGTTAAACAGAAGGCCGTAATCACAAAGCCTTCGCCCTCTTACCGCGATCCGTTGACCGAATTGGCTCTACGGTTTATAAGGGTCGTCGCAATGGGGATAGAGCGGGTGATCTTCGGGGCAATATATGGTCTCTTCAGGGGGCGTCGGCTCTTCCGGCGCTTCTAGGGGGTCTTCGGGGGCTTCCGGCTCTTCTTCCGTAGGAGGCGTAACGATAGCGATCTCTTCTTCTGGAGCAGGACAAGATCGCCCGAGCAACGGACACAAGAAGCTCTGGAAGTTCAATCGCAACGTGCCCTCGAAGCGATGGGTCAAGTCTAATTCTGGGTGTGTCAAGAGCGCGTAGTCTATTTGAATGCCCCGCAGGCGCACCCCCACGCCTACGCTGGCTTGTACTAACCGCGGACTGATGAGAACGCCGCCGCGCAGCGCGATCTGCTGCACCCCCGCGCGCACCAGCGAGCCGTTGGTCAGTCTATACTCGCCCCCGACGTGAATCGTGCCGTTGGCTTCTAGATCGGCAGCGATGGTCGCTGTGGGAACGGGGCTGAGCGAAACTCCTAGACGGACTCCCATCGGGAAGCTCTCGCGGTGGCCGCTGCCGTAGGTGACGCCCAGATTGACCAGATTCTCAAAGACGACGCCGACGCGCAGCCCGCTCAGAGCGCTGAGCTTGTAAAAGAGCGACGGCTCCAGCGAGAACCCCGCGCCGCTGCCTTCGGGCAGTGTGTTCGTAGAGAGAATCTTCAAGCGCACGCCGATTGCGAGATGGCTCAGCGCGCCCAGCCCCGCGCCCAAGGGCAGATCCCCCAACGAAAGGCCACCCGCGACCGTGAAGCCGACTTGGGAGTAGTCCAACGAGCCGTTCTGCACGGGCTGGTTGTTCTCATTGCGCCAGTGAATCTGAGCGATATTCAGAAAGACCAAGCCGACGCCGAGATATCTCCCGCCGGCGAGGGCCGATCCCGCTACGGCTCGTCCGAAGCGCGATTCGACCATCGCGTGGACGCTGGCGCGCTCCAAAAACGCCAACGCTGCCGGGTTATAGACGACGGCGTAGGCGTCGTCGGCCAGCCCCGTGAACGCACCGCCCATCGCGGCGGGGCGCGCGCCGCGCTCCAGCTCGTAGATCGAGAGCAGAGACTCTTGTGCAGAAACTGCGCTTGCACTAAGCCATAGCAGCGAAGTAACCAACAGACCAGAGAGAAGCTTCTTACTCATCCGTGCCGCCCCCTTATCGCTGGATCGCCAAGACGTTCACGGGCGACCGGAAGCTCCGGCCGTCTTGGGCGATCACCGTGAGGAAGTAGAAGTACGGCCCGTTAGGCAGGGGCCGCCCGTCGCTGTCGTTTAAGTTATAAGCGAACTCGCTCTTGGTTATATCTAAACTCTGGCTGAAGACGAGTTCGCCTTTGAGATTGAAGATTTTTAATGTAGCTTCTTGGGCCGGGCCGGGCAGGAGCCAACCGTACCGGAATCGGGTGCGATCTTTGGCGGGGTTGGGGAAATTGATAATCTCGACTTTGAGTTCCGTCGGCGGGCCGACCGTGATCGTCTTTCTTACGGCGCTGCTTTGGGCACCCTTGTCGTCGGTGACGATCAGTCTGACTTCAAACGTGCCCGCGGTCTGATAGACGTGCGTGGGATTTTGCTGATTCGATTTAGTACCATCGCCGAAGTCCCACGCCCACGCGACCACTCTACCGTCGGGGTCAGTAGATTTATCGGTGAACTGCACCGTCTGCCCCGCCGCGGGCTGAGCGGGCGTGAAGCTGAAGTCCGCCACCGGCGGCTGATTGGGCGGCGGTTGTTCTTCTCTGATCTCAAAAATCCCATTCGTGATCTCAGCGGTCAAAAGATTGTAATTGACGTCGCTCAGCACGTCGAGAGAGAGCGTCAGATCGCTCTTGTCACCGGGTTTGCCCACGGCTTCGACGGCGAACTCTAATAAGACCCCCGACTTGATCCCCTTCAGGTTTGCGCCGTAGAGCGTCGCGGCAAAGCGCACCAAGCCCGCCGTCTGGCGGTTCACAGCGATCACGTTGGAGCCGCCCAGCATCTGGGGGAACTGTACGTCCGTGACCGTGAGCACCTTGGGATCGTAGCGAAATTCGCCTTGGAGACTGGCGATCCCCGGATCGGGCAAGCTCCCCACAGTGACTTGGATCGTCGTCTTTGTCGCCGGGGCGACGGTCTTGCTCTCCACAGTGATCTCTGCAGTAGGAGTCTGTTGTGCCCAGACGGTTAGTGTCCAAAATAAAAAGCAAAGGGTTCCTATTGCGGGCCTAAGCCAGCCCGGCTTGCTCGCGCGCTTCATGTAGGCCTCCTCGCCATACAGACGTTTTTCGAGGCTTCGATACACAGAGCTATTTTACCCCATAACGCCCACGAGAGGAAGTGACAGAGATTACGCTAGAAGCGATACGACGCCGAGAGCCAGTGGGAGCCGCCCAGATCGGGGTGGAGAAAGAGCGCGTAGTCTATCTGAATTCCTGCAAAGAGCACGCCCAAGCCCACGCTGATCCCCAAGCCGGTGCGCGTCAGTAGCCCGGTGCGCAGGCTGAGCGCACTCAGCGGCCCCAAATCTCTCAGCGTATATTCGGCTCCCAGATGAAATCCATCGGCGAGGGAAAAATCCGTGTTCAGCGTTACCAGCCCCAGGGGCGATGCCGAAAGCCCTAGGCGCAGCCCGATGGGAAAGCCCTCGCCCTCGGAAGCCCCTAACGCTAGGCCCAACAGATTCTCTAGCACAAGCCCCACGCGCACGCGCTCCACAGGGCCGAGCTTGCCCAAGGCCCACAAGAACGACGGGTCGAGCACGATCCCCGTAATGGTCAGGGACTGAAACGTCGTAGGATCTAAGCTAGAAATCGAGATGAATTTGAGTCGCAGCCCCAGAGCAAGTCCTTCAGGCAGGGCGCTCAAGAAGGGCAGGGATTTCATGGGGGCGCCCCAGCCCGCCACGAGCGCCAGATTCGAATACCCAAACGAGCTGATCGTCTTTCCTTGGGCGTCTTTGCAGGGCTGGTTGGCGCTCGTCAGACAGGGCACTTGGCCGAAGCTGAAAAAAGTCAGTCCCGCGCCGAGGTTTCCGAAGCTGCCGTAGGCGCTCAGATACGTAGACGCACCGAAGTGCGTCTGATAGAGCAGGCTCGCGCGACCGCCCGTTAACGTAGCTAAGCCGGCGGGGTTGTAGAAGAGCGCGTACTCGTCGTCGGCAAGGCCCGTGAAAGCCTCGCCCATGCTCACGGCGCGCACCCCCGCGCCGATGTCCAAGACGCTGGCCAATGGACGTGCCTGGACGGGCCAAACAGAGAGAGAGAGAGCGACGATCAGACCGAGCGCAAGAATCTTTCTCAGCATTCTTTTGGTTCTCCTCCTTGGCGGCGCTAGCGCTGGATGACCAGCCTCTCGATGCGCGAGCGCCCGACGGTCGCGCCGTTCTTCAGAGCGATGAAAATATAATAATACGGCCCGCTGGGGACGTTGTCTCTCTTAATGTCCCACGCGAACTGCCCCCCTGTTAACTTGTCTTTTCTCAGGACGACCTTGCCCGACATGCTGAAGACGATGAGAATCCCCTCGGTAGCTCCCGACGGCAGCGAGAAGCTGAACGTCGCGCTCTCTCGTGCGGGGTTGGGGAAGACGCTGATCACGGGCTTGGTCGAAGCCCGGACGACGATCTCTTTCTCAACGGTGTTCTCCGCGCCGTCGTTGTCTCTCACGGTGAGGCGCACGCGGAACGTCCCCGCTTGGGTGTATTTCTTCTTGGGGTTCTGGTCGGTAGATCTGGTGCCGTCGCCGAAGTCCCACTCTCGGTTAGTGATTTGGCCGTCGTCGGTGGATCTATCTGTAAATTGGACTTCGTCGCCGACTTCGGGGCTGGGGGGAGAGAAGGCGAAATCGGCCTTGGGGGCTGTGATCCCCACAGGGATGCGCTGCGAGAAGGGCGCGCTCTTGGCGCCGGCCTTGTCGGTGACGATGAGCGTCACGGTGTAGATCTTCTTTTGGGCGTACTGTTTGGTGGGATTGCGTTCGGTGGATTTTGTTCCGTCGCCGAAGTCCCAGTCCCAACTGATGATATCAGCAGCGCCATCGGGGTCTGTAGATTCGTCTTTAAAGGTGATGGTCTCGTTGGTCTTGGGGCTGGCGGGCGAGAAGCTGAACTTGGCGACGGGGGCTTGATTGACCGGCCCTGTGCCCACCGTGATCAAGCCGTTGGTGATCTTATTGGGGACATCGCGACCGTCGGGGTCGCGCAGGATTCTGAGCGTGAGGCGCAGATCGGACTGTGCTCCGAGGGAGCCGAGCACTTGGAATTCTATTCTCACGAGGGGGCCGGCTTTGGGGTAGGGGGCGCGTAGTTTGATCGCGAGAAATTTGATCTCGCCGGCGTTATTGTCTATGTTCGCAAAGACTTCGTAATCTTGTTGGCCCTCTACTTTGTTGGCGCGCAGGACTCTGATGTCAAAGCGCAGGGTGCCTTGGATATCAGCGATGCCAGTGTCAGGGCCGTTCTCGGCGATGATGTTGATCGTCGAGACGGAGTTGGGCGGGACGGTCTTGCTCTCGACGATGATATCCGAGAGGGCCTGTTGGGCGTGGGTCGCGGAGAAGAGGGTGAGACCGAAAAGACCGAGAGAACTTGCGAAGAGAACAACGCGTCGTGCTAGAGATCTCATAGTTGGTTCGAGGGGGATTGTAGGGCGTTGGGGGAGTGAGGAGCAAGGTCGTGTGTCCTGTGGGCGTGTCCCGGCGGTCCCTAAAAGAGCGACGGCCCTTTGAACGAAGGGCCGTTATTTCGAGATGGCTCCTGCCAACCTCCTAGGCGGGATTAGCGCGAGATATTCCCTGCCGTGGTGGCGCAGTTGGCTCTGATCACATAGGTGCCGCCGGTTTTGGGGTCCACAACCGATAGGTCTTCTGTGGTAGAACCGTTAGAAGGGATCGGGGTCCTTAGAGGAAAGCTTTGGAACCTAATCCTGTCGCCGGCCTGGCAAGCGATGATCTCTTGTCTGAGAGCTGGGACATCGCCGGGGCGAATAACAATAGTATTAGTACCGCCGGTGATCTGTAGATTATCAAGACCCGGGCCGGGTATTATGGTATTCGTTCCACCGGTGACGAT
>JANXAU010000025.1 GCA_025061735.1 Candidatus Bipolaricaulota bacterium | reverse complement strand
TAGCGGCGAAAACAGCTCGCGCTCGCGGCGCAGGCGAGCATAATCTATCGAGCAGAGATGGAGCACTTCGCTACGGCCATCGCGCACGATGCTGACTTGGACAGTCGCCGGACGAATCCCGCAGATGTCGCAGAGTCTGGTAGCCATTAAGCTCCTCCTTTAACGAAAGCGTAAGATCGCTCCGACGTTGTAAGGCGTGAAGCTATCATGATTGGTGAAGATGTGCTCGATTTCCGCGTTCTGATGAATCGCTTCCTCGACCATCTCGTCGGCGAGATCTTCGGTATAGTGCATAGCCTCATGGCAGATCGGACACCGCTCAAGATATGACGAAAGGAAGTGATCGGTGGGGCAGACCGTGCCCTTGATGCGCGCGCTATGGTGGAGCACCAGGGTGTGAACTTGACCGAGCATGAGGGCTTCGAGGGTTGGCTCGACCCCTACTACTGCTAGTCCGTTGGGCCGATGTGCCGTTTCAAGCAAACGGGCGATAAGCTGCTCTTCGTAGCGACGCTCCCAACTCTGAGCGACAGCTAGGGCGCGCTCTTTCAACTCAGAAATGGGCATATCTGGACGGGCATGGAACTCCCCCGCGAGACGCTCCCTTAAGTAGCTGTGCAGATGGTCTTTCAGATAGGGCAGGGTCTTATCTTCAGGCCCGGCGATAATGAGCAGCTCGCACTGCTCCTGCCTGAAGAGGTCAAAAGTATATTCGGCAACGCGCTTTAGGTGTCGATGGAAATGGTCTTCGATATGGCGCTGGATGCGAAGCTCTCCGGTGCTCCCCCAGACGCCCGGCCCGCCGACGCGCTCCCCCCGCCCCACGCTCACCTTGCTGTGGACCTCGTCGTTGAAGACCCCCAGGTGCTCTTCAAACTCCCCTAAATAGAGCGAGAAGATCCGTGCCTTGCGCGCATCGGCCACCAGAACACAGTAGCGGTCGAACTCGTCGAGCAAGATGGTCAACGGCCGGATGTACGGATCGAGCTCGATCACGAGCTGGCTAGGCAGAGCGACGGGAAGGCGGTACTCTTGCCAGAAGCCATCAGCGCTGGCGAAGATCGCTAAGAGTCGAGTTCTGCCAAGCTGGCGCTCGATAGCACGTACATGGTGTTCAATTTGGGCGAGCAGTTCCTCCAAGGCGCGCAGTTGGGTCTTATGCAAATTATTATTCTTAGCCCATTGCTCTTTTTGGGAGTGAATCAGCGAGTTCAGCTCGCTCACAAACGGGTGTGGGGGCGTGACGTTGAGATACAAGCTCACTATGGGATGGTCGTGAGCGCGCCAGGAGCGCAAGCGCTCTACATCGTGAGCAGTGATCATCGTGACCTCCTCTGCTTTAAGTGCCCAATGATATGACGAGGGAGTGGCTCTTGCAACCGCAGTTATAGATGCTCAATGAGCATCCCGACAAAATACCCAACGATGGCGACCCCCAAGCCCACTAAGAACATATCCAGCCCGCTGCGGAAGACCTCGCGCCCCGTGAAGAGACTGCGCGCTGCGCCGACAGCAAAATGCGAGAGCATGCTGATCGTGAACGACGTCCAAATCTCTACAGGGCCGCTGCCGAAGAAGAACGGGATCACGGGTATAAGCGCTCCAAAGGCCGTTGCCGTCCCGGTTAAGATGCCCTCCCGGAGGGGCGACCCCAACTCC
>JANXAU010000028.1 GCA_025061735.1 Candidatus Bipolaricaulota bacterium | reverse complement strand
ACGCGGATCACCGCGCTCAGGCGCTCTACGCTCTCTCGCACGTTGCGATTAACTACCACGTAGTCAAAGAGATGCAGCCCTCCCAATTCGTTTAGCGCGGCTGAGAGCCTTTGGCGTTGCGCTTCGGGGTCTTCGGTGCCGCGCCCGCTCAAACGACGCTCCAGCTCTTCAAGAGACGGCGGCAAAATGAAGATCCCCACCAAGCGTCCCGGCAGACGACGCCGACGCAACTGGCGCATCCCTTGCACGTCCGCTTCCTTGATGAGATCCCGCCCCGCTTCCAGATGGTCGTTGACCAAAGCTCTGGCCGTGCCGTAATAGTTTCCGGCGTACTGGGCATACTCGAGAAAGGCGCGTTGGCGAATCAATCTTTGGAACTCTTCTACAGAGACAAACCGATAGCGTCCGGCGCGGCGCTCGGCGGCGCTGCGCGGGGGACGGCTTGTGTAGGAGGGCACGTAGTGCAAGTCGGGGAATCGCTGGCGCACGTGATTCAAAAGCGTTGTCTTGCCGGCGCCGGAGGGACCGCAGATCACAAAGAAGATCCCCGGCGATCTCTTTTTCATAGCAGGCTCACTCGACGTTGCGCGCTTGCTCCCGGAACTTCTCGATGAGCGCCTTCAGCTCGATCACCGCTTGGGCGATCAGCCCGTCTTTGGCCTTGGACGCGATCGTATTGGCTTCGCGGGCCAGCTCTTGGGAGAGAAAGTCCAGGCGCAGGCCGACGGATTCGGAATTCTGCAGGGCTGCTTCGGCGGCGTGCAGGTGCATCCGCAATCGCGCGATCTCTTCGGAAATGTCTGCGCGCTCGGCCAAGAGCGCCACTTCTAGCTCCAGGCGCCCCTCATCGAGAGCGACAGAATTCTGCAACAGCTCCCTCAGGCGCTCGTGAAGGCGCTCTCGATAGACGGTTTTGAGGGTTCCGGCTTGCCGCTCGATCTTGTCTATCTCTTGGGACATTAACGTTAACAATCGGCGCAGCTCTTGGGTGAGCAGCGCGCCCTCGCGTTGACGGCTCTCTTGGCACTGAGCGATCGCTGCTTTAAGAACAGGCTCGATCTGTTCCCAGAGGGTTTCTTCTGATTCTTCGGCCTTCTGAAAGATACCCTCTAGGCGCAAGAGCGCTTCTAGCGAGACGCCGGGGTTGGTCAGATTTAGCTCTGTGATGAGCTGTTGGAGCATCTCGGTGTAGGCGCGCGCGGCTTCGCGGTTGAGGGTGAGGGCTGGCTTCTCAGCGCTTTGGCTACGGATGCGCACTTCGACTCTACCGCGCTTGAAGCTCGCGCTGAGCAGCTCTTGGGCTTTGAGTTCGAGGGATGGGTGCTCTTCGAGTCCGTAGATCTTCGGCTCCAGATATTTATGGTTGAGCGTCTTGATAGAGATGGTGAACCTTGAGTCTTGGGCCTGACCGTAGCCCGTCATGCTCTGGAGCATCGATTTCCTCAGTTTCTTAAGTTTTTAACTGGTGACAAGATCCACTTTTCAAATTATTATATATAAAACAAAGCTGCCTGCAACCACGCTATGCCTTATCAATCCCCAAAAGCTGCCTGTTAAGGCAAACCAAGCGCAAATTTTATCGCCTGATTAAGTTCTCTTATCTTATCGGGACTCAGCATTGTAATTCTGCTCTGCAATCTTGCCTTTGGGATAGTAACTAAGGAATCACAGTTGATCACGCATTTGCGAGGCATTCCATCTTTGGTGTCTAACTTAACTTCAGTAGGAATATGACGCACTCTTGTTGTGACAGGAGCAACCATGATGAGGTCTCGAACCTTATAAGCCTCGTTTCTGGAGACAAGCGTGACAGGTCTTCTTCCTATAGGGGCAGGCAGTTCAGCCCACCAGACCTCCCCGCGCTTCATTCGTCCCACTCCTCATATGCCAAGGACTCTTGAGAAATTGCCAGAGCCTCTTCTCTATCTCTCTTGGTTTCAGGATGCTTCTTATACCCAGCCATGTATTGCCTAACCAGTTCCTCCTCTTTTTTCGCTGCGATCCACAAGTCTATGGCTTCAGCAATCAGGGCGCTTCGTGTCTTTTTGAGCTTCTTTCTCATTCTTTCAACAGCACTGAACTTCTTTTTCGGCAAACTCACGCCGATCTTCACGCTCTCAGAAGGCATGGTCTCACCTCTAGTATGAAAGTATTCATACCATTATATAAAGATAGTACCGGGCTGTCCAGCACGAGTATGGGGACAATAAAGATTCTTCTTTAACTTTCACATGTGGGTAATCGAACAATGCATTCTGCGGGAAATTTCATAGAACAGATAAAAGACTACTTGAGAAACATGGGGCATCTGATTAGGCGATAATGAAGAAGCTCTAAATTTATTAACTTCCGCAAACGTATGATTGATCGCAGACCTCGCAAAGTGTTCATCTCTGATAAGTTAAAATGCCCTGAGGGCATGACTTGTTCCCAGACTATTATCTTAATAAGCTTTTGCCCCAGCGCGTCTCTGAATGGCACGATCACGCCCTAATCCAGAAAGCCTTCCATGAGATTAAATCGCTCTATGAGAGCCTGAAAACCTCGCTTCCCCAGCAGAGCGAGTCTCAGTTGCAAGTCTCAGTTGAAGGATGATTAACGTCCCCAACGGGATTCGAACCCGTGTTTCGGCCTTGAAAGGGCCGTGACCTAGGCCGCTAGTCGATGGGGACGGGAGAATGGGTCGTGTAGGACTCGAACCTACAACCCTCCGGTTAAGAGCCGGATGCTCTACCAGTTGAGCTAACGACCCAGGGCGCTTTTATTCTACTGAAGGTCTGGAGGCTCGTCAAGCGCCGGACGTCCGCTCTTTTCTCGGCGCGGGCGATCTGGTATAGTAACGCCCGTGACGATCACGATCGGGGGCTATTACGGTTTTGGGAACTGGGGCGATGAAGTTGCTCTTGCCGTGCTGTTGCGCTTCTTGCGCGAGCGCCTCCCCCAAGCGCGCCTCGTCGTGCTCTCGCACGATCTCCCTAAAACGGAGCGCCTGCATGCGGTCCGTGCAGTCAGCCGGTGGAACCCGTATAACATCCATCGCGCTCTGGAGGAGGCATCGGTGTTTGTCTTAGGCCCCGGAAGCCTTCTGCAAGACGTGACGAGCACGCGCTCGCTGCTCTATTATCTGGGATTGCTCCGCTGGGCAGCGCGACTGCGCAAGCCTGTATATCTCTTGGGACAAGGGATCGGCCCGCTGCGCTCAGCGCGCTCGGAGCGCTGGGTTGCGCGCGCGCTCCAAGAAGCTCGACTGATTCTGCTGAGAGATTCAGAGAGTTACACGTGGGCGCGTTCCCACGAGATTTCGGAAGACCGTCTAGTGCTGGGAGAGGACTTGGCGCTGCTCTACCCGTACCCTAGTCCCGCTCCCCCCCAACGAAATAGAACCGTATCGCTCGTGCTACGTCCAGGACTCTCCCCCCGTCATCTTGCAGAGCTGTGCTCGGCCATGAGAGCGCTACACAAGAAGCTGTCGATTCAGAGATGGCAGCTGCTGCCCTTTCACTTCTCGCAAGACGCACCCGTCTTGCGAGAAGTCGCCCATGCTCTGGGCAGCAGCGCCTCGCTGGTGCGACCCGAAAACCCAGAGCATCTGTTACATCTGATAGCCGAGAGCGAGATGCTGATCGGGATGCGCCTGCACAGCTTGGTCTTTGCTCTGCAGACGGAAACGCCGTTCTATGCCCTCAGCTACGATCCCAAAATCGAGCGCTTCGTTAGGCGCGTTGCAGAGATCGCTCAGCGTTCGCTATGCTGGAGGCGCGTCGGCGACGACTTCGCGAGCGCTTTGTTGGTCACCGAGATAGAGAGAGTCTTTTCTGAGCGCGAGCAGCTCAAGACCCAACTTGCTTCTGCCCGTATCGTGCTCCAAGCGCGTGCAGAAGCGGCTCTGAGAGCCTCAATCGCGCGCTTGGCTCAAGAGATATCATGAACGCCCCAAGAGAGCATCAGCCCGTTCTGCTGCGGGAGGTGTTAGAAGCCCTTGCGATTAAGCCGAATGGGATCTATCTGGACGGCACGGTGGGCTCGGCGGGACACGCCCGCGAGATCGTCGCTCGATTGGAAGACGGCTTGCTGATCGGGCTGGATTGCGATCCCCAAGCGCTGGCGCGGGCAGGCGCGGCGCTGGCAGAGCACAGCGCCAAAGTCCGACTGATCCACGCGAACTTCGCGCGCCTGGACGCCGTCTTGGATGAGCTACAGATCGAGCACTTAGACGGGATTCTCTTAGATCTAGGGGTCTCGCTCACGCAGTTGGACAGCGCTGAGCGCGGGCTGAGCTTTCGCCTCGAAGGCCCTCTAGACATGCGACTCGATCCCTCTCTCGATACGACGGCTGCCGATCTGGTGAACTCGCTGCGCGAAGACGAGCTGATCAAGATCTTTCGCGACTACGGCGAGGAGCGCTATGCGGTGCGGATCGCGAGAAATATTCTTCAAGAGCGACGCGAGCGCCCCATCAAGACGACGACGGATTTAGTGAGAATTATCGAGAGAAGCGTTCCGGCGCGGGTGCGCTATCGCGGTCGCATCCACCCGGCGACGCGCGTCTTCCAAGCCCTGAGAATCGCTGTGAACCACGAGCTAGAGAACTTACAACGCGCGCTGGAGAAGGGCTTTGCGCGGTTGCGTCCCGGCGGGCGCTTTGTCGTGATCTCGTTTCACTCGCTGGAAGACCGGATTGTGAAGAGATACTTCAAATCGCTCAGGGAGAGAGCGCAAATCTGGGGGCCGATCACTCCTTCGTCTGAAGAGCGCGTCCAGAATCCCCGCGCCCGCAGCGCCAAGCTGCGCGTGGCCCACAAGCTCTGTTAAGTCTTCACCCAGCGCCACAGCTCCCGCAGGGTTGGAGACTTCCCGTACATCAAGATGCCCGTCTTGAAGATCTTCCCCGCCAGGCGCATCGCTCCGTAAGTCCCTAAGCCCAAGACGATCAGCGATAAGAAGACCTCCCACCACGGAACATCCCCAACCGCCGTGCGCAGGATCATCATCCCCGGCGTCGCCGGTGGGAAGAAGCTCACTATTTTTAGAATAACGTGATCGGGTTTCTCTAACACTAACGAGAAGAGCATCAACGGCAAGATCGGGGGAATGAAGACGAGCGAGAACCCAAACGAACTCGCGCTCTGAAGATCGTCGCTCATGATAGCGCTGAGCGCCGCCGAGAGCGCCGCGAGCAAGAGATAC
>JANXAU010000010.1 GCA_025061735.1 Candidatus Bipolaricaulota bacterium | reverse complement strand
TCAGCTAATCTCAAGGAGGAAGCGCCATGGACGCCGTGTATCTGCATCTTGTGCTCAATCACATCCCGGTCTGGGGGACGATCTTCGGGTTTGTGCTCTTATTAGTGGGGTTTATCCGGCGCAGCGACGATCTCCAGCGAGCCGGCTTGATCACGTTTGTCGTCGTCGCGGTGCTGACCATCCCGGTCTATCTGTCTGGCCGGGCGGCTTATGAGCCTATGGAAGAGCTGTTGGAGGATATAGACCCGGCGGCGGAGGGCTTCATTGATCAACACGAGACAGCGGGATTGATCGCGTTTCTGGCGGTTCTGCTCTTGGGGATTGTTGCGCTGGGGACGCTGCTTCAGTGGCAGCGTGCCGAGATCGCGCGTCGGCTTGTGATAGTTTCACTCGTGCTCGGGATCATCGTGGGAGGGATCGTGGGCTGGACGGCCAACATAGGCGGGCAGATTCGGCACACGGAGATCCGTGCCGGCTTCCAGCCTCCGGAGCGCTAAGCGAAGAGCTTCTGCGCTGTCTTGAGCGCATCGACGAGCGCGTCGACGTCGTCCTCAGAGTTATAGATATAGAAGCTCGCGCGCGCGGTGTTGTCCATCCCAAGTCTTCGCATCAGCGGCTGCGCGCAGTGATGCCCGCTGCGCACCGCAATCCCCGCTTCATCCAAAATCCCCGCCACGTCGTGAGGATGTACACCCCTCAGATTGAACGAGATCACCGCAAGACGGTCTTTCGTATCTTTTGGCCCATAAATCTCTAAATTATTGATCTGCAAAAGCTTCTCCAAAGCGTACTCTAAAATCTTCTGCTCGTGCGCATAGATGTTCTCTAAACCCAACGCCGCGAGATAGTCAATCGCCGCGCCTAGCCCAATCCCTCCAGCAATATGAGGCGTGCCCGCTTCAAATTTCCACGGCAGCTCGTTGAACGTCACGCTCTCGGTCGTGACCGTCGAGATCATATCGCCACCGTGCAAGAACGGATGCATTCTTTCTAAAAGCTCTCGACGCCCGTAGAGAAACCCGATCCCCGTCGGGCCGAGCATCTTGTGTCCCGACACAGCGAGAAAGTCACAGCCCAACGCTTGGACGTCTATGGGGAGATGAGGCGCCGCTTGCGCCGCATCTACGACAGTGACAGCCCCAACACGCTGGGCTTCTGTGATAATCTCTCGCACAGGGTTGATCGTCCCTAAGACGTTGCTCGCGTAGATAACCCCGACGAGCTTGGTGCGCTTGGTCAGAAGTTGAGAGAGATCGTCGAGCTTGAGCCGCCCCTCGTCGGTGACATCTAGGAATTTCAACTGAATCTTCTTCAGCTCGCGGAGCATCTGCCACGGCACAATGTCCGAATGATGCTCCATGATCGTTATTAATATCTCGTCGCCCGGTTGCAGATTATGCAGCCCCCATGCGTACGCAACTAAATTGATCGCTTCGGTCGCGTTGCGGGTGAAGACGATCTCGCGCCACGAGCGCGCGTTCACCAATCGCGCGACTTTTTTGTGGGCCTCTTCGTAGGCGACCGACGCTTCGTGCGAGAGCGTGTGCACCGCGCGATGGACGTTGGCGTTGTAGTGCCGATAGTACTCGGTGACAGCGTCAATGACCGATTGCGGGCGCTGGGTCGTCGCGGCGTTATCGAGATAGATCAGGGGCTTGTCGTGCACACGGCGAGTGAAGATGGGAAAATCGCGCTTGATGAGACGAGGGTCAAGCGCCTTACACAGATCGGGCCGCGCGGCCATGTAGTCACCCTCTTAGTCCTCTAACGTTATGAAGACGTCGTTGCCTTCTACAGATACGGGGTACGTCTCGACGCCGACGTAGGCCGGCATCCGCACGACGGCCCCCGTGCGCACGTCAAACTGCGCTCCGTGCCGCGGACACTCGATAATATAGCCCTTCAGCGTCCCGCCTGTCAAGAGGCCCCCATCGTGGGTGCAGACGTCCTTGAGCGCATAGAACTTTCCGTCCACGTTAAAGAGCGCAATGCGCTCGTCCTCAATCTCGATGCTCTTGTACTGCCCCGGCTTTAGCTCTCCAACCGTCGCTACTTTGATCTTCTTGCTCATTCTTCTTCCCCCGGCCACTCTTGAATCCCATACACGCCGGCCTTCACGACCTTCAGCGCCAAGAGCGCGCACTTCATGCGCATCGCGCTGATCTCGACCCCCAACAGATCGAGCATCTTCTGCTTGTCGAACTCTTTGACTTCTGCCAGCGTCTTGCCCTTGATCTCCTCGGTCAAGATCGAAGCTGCTGCCTGCGAGATCGCACAGCCTTTGCCGCTGAATCGCACGTCTGTGATTCTGTCGTTCTCGATCTTCAGCTCGATGCGAATCTGATCCCCGCAACTGGGGTTGCCCTCCTCATGAACAATATCGGGGTTCTCCAAGTGCCCGTAGTTCTGCGGGTTCTTATAGTGCTCGATAATAAAATCCAAATCTGCGGCTACGGCCATCAGTGCCACTTCTCCTCGACCAGGGCGTGAAACCGCTCGCGCACGCCCGCGATGGGGATCTGCTCCAACGTCGGTGTGAGAAAGCCTTCTACGATGGTGCGTTTAGCTTGCTCGCGCTCCAAGCCCCGGCTCTGCAGATAGAAGATCTGCTCTTCGTCAATTGGGCCGATAGACGCCCCGTGCGTAGCGCGCACGTCGTTGGCTTCGATCTCCAAGCCGGGAATGGCGTCGCAGTGCGCGCCGTCGTTGAGCAAGAGTCCCTGAGCAAGCTGATACGAATTGGACTGCTGCGCCGGCGGCTCGACTTTGATAAACCCATACATTACGGCTCTGGCTCGGTCTTTCAAGACGCCCTTCATATGGATCTCGCCCTTGACATGCGGGGCCATGTTGCGCAGCGAACTCGTCAGATCGAAGTGCTGCTTCTGGCGCCCAAAGAGCACCTGAATATCCTCCATTTCGGCGCCGGGGCCCATCAGGCGGCTCTCGACGTAGCTGCGCGTCAGTTTACCACCGAGCCAGCCGATTGTCCAGTGCATCCGGGCGTCGCGCTGGACGTGGGCACGACGACGCACAAAACTGTACGTCTCTTCGTTCCAATTTTGCATCGCGCCAAACTGCAAGTGCGCCCCCTCGCCTACGTAGATCTCCGCGACCGCCGCGTGCAACGGCGCTCCGTCCCCGTGAGGGTGCCGCGCGTAGCATTCTTCTAGAAGCGTAGCCCGGCTGCCGCGCTCCGCCACGACAATCAAATGCGACAGCGCCGCTATGTCAGAGCGATCCAACAGATGGACTACTCTTAACGGCTCTTCTACGGTCACGTCTTGGGGGATATAGACGAACAGCCCGCTCGTCGCAAACGCCGCGACGAGGGCCGTCAGCTTGTCTTCACCGGGCGTAACGGCTTGGAAGAGATAGCGCTGGAGCAGATCGGCGTGCTCGCGCAGGGCGGTCTCCAGATCGCAGAAGATCACGCCTTTCGCGCTCAAGTGCTCTGGCACCTTGACGGAGACCACGGCGTTGTCTAGCTGCGAATAGACCGCTTCGCGCTCCCCGACGAACTCTGGGGGTTTGTCGGGACACTCCCACGCCAGCCGATAGCTTCTTAAATCCAAGTTGCGAATCTTCGTGTAGCGCGAGTCAGGGAGCGGGAGCTTCTCAAAGAGATCCAGCGCCACTTTGCGCTGCTCGGCTCGCCACGCCGGCTCCCGATGACGGCCTGTCAGTTCTCCAAGGGTCTCTGCTGAAAGTGTGTGGGTCATAAGCTTTAGCCTACCGATCCTTCCATCTCGAGCTGAATCAGTCTATTAAATTCAATCGCGTACTCCATCGGCAACGTCTTTGTGAACGGCTCCATGAAGCCCAAGACGATCATTGAAAGAGCTTCGGACTCGGAGAGTCCGCGACTCATCAGATAGAAGATTTGATCGTCGCCGACCTTGCCGACGGTCGCTTCGTGCCCGATGGTGACTTGGTCTTCGTCGATCTCGATATACGGGTACGTATCGGAGCGCGAGCGCTCGTCTAAGAGCAGGGCGTCGCAGCGCACGTTGGACTTGGCGTGATGGGCGCCCTTAGCGACAACGAGCTGTCCGCGATAGCTGGCGCGTCCGCCGTCTTTGCTCACGGATTTGGAGACGATGGTCGACGTCGTATAGGGCGCGGCGTGGATCGCCTTGCCGCCGGTGTCTTGGTGTTGGCCCTTGCCGGCGAACGCGACCGAGAGAATATCGGCCTTCGCGCCCTTGCCCAGCATATACACCGCGGGATACTTCATAGTGACGCGGGAGTTGTGCACGATCAGGCCGTTAGCCACGAAGTTATGCGCACCCTCGACTTCGATGTCATAGACCGGCTCTTCTCCTAATGATTCTACAGAAAGCACTCGCACGAATTCTACAGAAGGCCGTAAAGCCGACTTCTCTCGAATTCTCTCCAGATCACTGTAGGGCAGATTGAGATAGTGGGTGGTGTAGGTGCCCTTGTACTGCCCTAACAGCACGCGCTCCCGCGAGTAGCTGGAGATCTTGAGCGGGTTCAGCCCACACGAGATCATCAAGAGCTTCAGATCTTCGATCAGCTCGCGATTGCAGCTCACAAACGTCAATTGTCCATAGAGCTTGCCGTCCTTGCCCTGATGATGTCGGATATGGCCGTCGGCATCGAGATAGCCCTCGATGAGGGCAAGTTTCTGACGCCGTGGCAGTCCAAAGACCCAACGCGGGATGCGCTTCTCTCTGGCAGTACCTGAAAGCCCTAAAGAGAGCAAGAAATCTGCTAAAACGGCCGAGTTGACCGTCACGCTGATCCCTTTAGGCTTCCACTCTACGCCGAAAAGTTTCTGCAACAGCTCGGTCAGCTTGGGGCGAGCCGGATCGCCTTCGGGGACCGCGAAGTAAACTCGTCTTGGGATGTTATTCTTGCCGCGCTCGATGAAGCCATCGCCCAGATACAGCCCTAAGAGCCACATCAGGTCTTCTGAAGTTTCCCGCGGCAGCTGAGGCTTGACCCTCGTGCGCTTCAGCCAGGGTTGATAAGCGATGCGATAGGGCTTGCCTTCGTCGGGTAACCCTTGACTCAGCGCAATATAATCGCCAACTTGGAGATGTGCTAACGGCTTCCACACTAACTTCCAATGCTTCCCTGATTGCTGTAAGGCCAAGAACGGATGGTTTGCCGTGGCTTTGATCTCGCGATAGTTCTCGGTCGTGAGCCTGAAGACGGGCTTAACCCCCGTGCAGACGATGCCTTTCACCCGACGCTTGACGATCTCCATCGCGTTGAGATCGAGCGCATAGACGTAATCATTCGGCTTGATCTCGGTGATGTTGACCGCACCGCGTGGGTTGAGAAAGACTTTTGTGTCGGCTGTTAGACACCCAATATTGGCATCTACCCACTCGACCGTGGCGTCTTCGTAAGCGATCGCGCGCTTGGTCACCAAGTTATAGACGTCGTTCGACCAGTTCTGGAGCGTCGTGTAGCGCAGATGCGCGCCGCGCTTGGCGATCAGCTCGACCACGGCCGAGTGAAGTGATTCTTTAGAGTATATCGGCGCCGTACAGTTGTGCACGGCAAAGCCGCGCACCAAGTACGAATTCGGCCCCTCGACGTCAAGATTGAAGACGAAGCCCTCGTAGGGCGCTCGCTCGATCTCTTTGATGGGGACTAAGAAATAGCGCTCCGTCTGACGGATCTCGCTCCAGCGCTTGTCCACCGTATAGGCGACGATATACTGATCTTGGCGATGGATCGTGCGCCCTTGAATGCGGTCTTCACCGCCGCGCCGAACTTGGATGCTCGCATAGATCCCCAGTCGTGCGAGCAGTTCTTGGAGTTGCTGAGCTAAAGTCTCGGATGCCGTCGCGGCTCGATAGAGTATGCTATTGCCCTTGTCGCAGACGCTGCCGTCGCCTCGAAAGTACGCTTCGAGCAAAGGCTTGAGCTGCTCTGCAGGGAGCGCCATCAGCTCTGCACTCAAGCGCTTAGTCGCTGCGCCCTTGCCGCATGATTCTACGCAGAGATCCATCAGCTCTTGCGAGTAGACGATCACGTTCACCGCGTGCTTGTCGGGAATCTCTGTGACGCACGGCTTTTTGTCCATCACCCATTCGATGAGCTTACAGACTTCGGCAATCGTCTCGCGCTCGTGCGCTCCGAACGAGAAGCTCACCACGGGCATATTTAAGCTCTTATGGACGAACGCCGAGCCTTCAGCGAGATAGTATCCTAAGAGCTTGAGCAGCTCCGGCGTGTACGTGGGGTTGTGCCCTTCGGGCTGAACTTTGGGGAAGACGAGAAAGTCTCCAACAGTCAGCTCGCCCGCAGGCACGTACTCCGGCTGAGCAGCGAGAAGCTTTTCTGTGGCGACTTCAGGGAGCCAGCCGTTGCGAGCGCGCCGCTTCGTCAGCACATTCGCTCGACGCACGACCAAGACGGGATGCTCTGGGGTGAGCCGGAACGCGTTATACGGCGAGATTGGCTTGATGGTGAGCATCTCCCCGCGGTAGGGGCGCACCATCGTAGCGCGGACGCGGGCTTTCAAACCGTTGTCGGCGATCACATAATCGCCGGGCTTGAGGCTCTCGATGTTGACCCAGCGATCTCCCACGCTGACTTGTTCGCCGCCGGGCAGACACCCCTCGATATAGTGCACGCGCGCGCCCTCGTCGGCGATGATCAGCGTGCGCTCAAACTGCCCCATCTGCGGCGCATTGATTCTGAAGTACGCTTGCAGGGGAATATCGACTTGGACGCCCTTGGGAACGTAAATGAACGATCCACCGCTCCAGACAGCACTGTTGAGCGCGGCAAATTTGTTATCCGTTGGGGGAATGACCGTGCCAAAGTATTCTTTGACCAAGTCCGGGTACTCTTTCAATCCCTCGTCCATGCTCAAGAAGACGACGCCCTTCTTGGCCAAGTCTTCGCGAATCGAGTGATAGAGCACCTCGCTGTCGTACTGCGCGCCAACCCCCGCCAAGAATTTTCTCTCGGCTTCGGGAATCCCTAAGCGATCAAAAGTCTTTTTGACTTCTTCGGGGACGTCGTCCCAGCTGCGCGCGCTCTTGTCGGTCGGGGTCGCGTAGTACGTGATCGTGTCAAAGTTGATCGCTGAGAGATCCGCTCCCCACGTGGGCATCGGCTTTTTGAGAAAGATCTCATACGCTTGCAAACGAAACTCGCGCATCCATTTCGGCTCGTTCTTGATGGACGAAATCTCTTCGATGACCTCGCGCGACAGCCCCGGCTTCAGAACGTACTCATAGCGATCGGTGGGGAACTTAAAGTCGTAGCGGGAATAATCGCGCTCAAACGTCTCTGGCTTCTTCTCTGTAGCAGCGCCGTGGCGCTTCTCCCCCAAGTGGCGTACTTCTTCTTTAGGCATCTTTAGCTCACCCCTTGCTCTTTGAGAATCCAATCGTAGCCCTTCGCTTCTAGCTCTTGAGCCAAGCGATAGTCGCCGCTGCGCACGATGCGCCCGTCGGCCATGACGTGGACGAAATCGGGCCGCAGAAAATTGAGAATCCGTTGGTAGTGCGTGATGACCAACGCGCCAAACTCTGGGCCGCGCAACTGATTGATCGCCTCGGCGACGATCTTGACCGAGTCGATATCGAGTCCAGAGTCGGTCTCGTCCATGATGGCGATCTGGGGCTTGAGAATGTGCATCTGGACGATCTCGGCGCGCTTTTTTTCGCCGCCGGAGAAGCCCACATTCAGATAGCGCTGGCCGAACGACTCGTCCAATTTGAGCAAACCGAGCTTGGCTTTGAGTTCTTTGCGAAACTCCCCCAGAGCTTTGGCATCGGCCTTCTTATCGGGTTTGCCGTTGGTCGCCTCGCTCTGGCCCATCAATGCTTTCTTGGCCGCCCAGAGAAACCGCCCCAAGGGGACGCCCTGAATCTCCAGGGGATACTGAAACGCCAAGAACAACCCCAAACGGGCGCGCTCATCGGGTTCTAGCTCTAAGATGTTCTGCCCCTTAAAGAGCACCTCTCCGCCGGTGACCTCGTACTTGGGATGGCCCATGAGCGCCAAGGCCAACGTGCTCTTGCCAGAGCCGTTCGGCCCCATGATCGAGTGGATCTCCCCGGTCTTCACCGTGAGCGTCACTCCCTTGAGGATCTCCTTGCCCTCGACGCTCACGCGCAGCTCTTTGATCTCCAACGATTCGGCCATATCAGACCCCTTTTCGGTTGAGTTGGTTCTGTGAAAATCCTACCAAATTAGTCTGCTTTTGTCAAATCTTGACCAGAGACGATGCGAAGCGCCTCTTGACATCGAGAGCGCAGCTATGTTATAATACCAGAATGACCGATTCACGATCAAAAAGCTCTTATGCATTGTCTCTGCGCTCTACGAGGAGATAGTGCGGTGAGCTTTTGGCAGAAGGAGGTGAGGTGGGGAAGTACAGCATTCTAGCCATCCGCGCATAGGAAGCTCTCTGTGGCTGTGATGGGCAGCCCGCGTAAAAAAAGCATAAGGAGGCGGAGAAGATACTTATGAAGTTTACGAATCGTATCGTCTTCTTGTTGTTGGCGTTGGTTCCCGTTCTAGCGGTGGCCGTTGTGGCGCTGGCGACGCTGGATCGAGGCCATTCGATCGAGACCCCCACCAAGGTTCTGGAGCAGGTGGGTCCTCCCAATCTCCCCTTGATCGCCGTCTCCACCGACGTGGACGCGGTCGTCTTCTGCGGGGGCCGTGGCTACGTGGCGGGGACGATTGTAGATGACACAGCCTTCTTGGATCGCTTTGCTCTGCCGCGCACTTACGCCGGGAAGGCCGATCGTCATAACATGGGGATCCCCAACGGTCCGGCGGGCACCCGCGGCATGGATCTCTCCCCCGATTGCACCCGCGCCTTCGTTGCAGATACCGAGGTCAACCAACTGCGCATTGTGGACACCAGCGCGGGCTCCAAGGCCTGGGGGAACGCCAAGGCCACCGAGGGGTTGGTGGGCACGATTCCCGATATTGACACGCCTCAGGCCGTCGCCGTAGGCGCCGACGGGAACGTCTATGTGACCGCGGGGACGAACGATCCGCTCTTGCTGCAGATCGGGCGCAGGGCCGGCACGCCCGAAGCCTACGAGATCAAGGCCCGGCTCCAATTGAGCGGCTGCAATACGCCGCGCGCGATGGTCCTCGATGGAGCCAATGCGTTGATCGCCTGCAGCATCAGCAACACCGTTCTCAAGGTGGGCCTCAACCCCCTGCGGCTGATCGCCTCGGTCAGGACTCACGACCCAGACAACGGACGCGAAGGCTCCGGGCCGTATGACATCGCCCTGCGCAAGGCGGGCGACAAGACGTTCTTGTACACAGCTAACAAGAACTCGGATACGGTCAGCGTCATTGAAGACCAGGGCAGCGCGCTGGCGCTGGTGGCCGCGGTGAAGATCGCGGGCAAGCCCGCCAACGTGACCCACTGCGCGGCGCACGGCGTCGATTGCGCGGTGATCTTCTCCCCGGAGCCGTGGTCGGTGGCCGTCTCGCCCGATGGCCGGTTCGTCTTCACGTCGAATAACGTAGACCGCAGCGTTGGGGTGATCTGCGCGGCCAACAACACGTTCTTGGGGAGCTGGCGCGCCTTGCCGGTGCTCTCGACGCGCTTGGCCGACGTGCTGGCTACCATCCGCATCGGGACAGACGACCTTCTCTACGTGGCCGAGGGTGGTACGGGCTTGTATCCATATTTGATCAATACGCTCAACTACCTCTATGCGGCTCAGTGTCCGGCGGGGTAAGTCAAGGAGCGAGAAAGTCTCTGTAGAAGAGACTTTTTTCGCAAAACGCCGGTGCCAGCGTCAGACAGGGGCAACGAGCGCTTATAATAGCTAGGCTGGCGTCTATGCTCGAGCACTACTCGATCGAGGCGGCGCGTCTGGCCTACGGAGAGCGGATCATCCGCTGCACAAACCCCGATCCGGCTCTGGCGCAGGATCTGTTGAGCTTAGATGGGCAGATAGAGAAGGCAGCGCTCTGGCTGGCATGCGCTTACGCTAAGCGCCAGGGAGACCCGGATCACATCAGGGGGTTGCTGGCCTATCTGTTCAGCCACGTCGGGCCGCTCAATCTCGAGCGACGCGCCTGGCTGGTCGAGCAGATCGAGCGTCGTCAGATCGGACTACGCGACCTGACGCAAGAGATGCTCGTCGGGACGTACTTGGAATGGACGCATATCTTCCGACTGACGGGGCGACAGTTCAACCCTAGTCGGGTGCGCGAGCGCGTGCGCCGGCTCTACGAGCAGATCCTACAAGAGAGCCAGCGCACGGAACTGGGAGGAGGAGGCCAACCCCTTGAACCTATCCCGATCACGCGATGACAAGCTCTTTGGCCCGATCTTTGCCGAGCTGGAGGGGCTGCTCGCCCGCCGCTTGGCGGTGGGCAGCCATCCGCCCGCTGAGGTCTTGAGCGCTTATCTGGAGAGCACATTAGAAGAAGAGTTGGTCTCGGTCGTCTCCCTGCATCTGCTCGGCTGTGCTGAATGCCAGCAACGCGTCTGGCGCGAGCGTTTACGATCCTCCCGCCGACGGCGCTGGCTGAGGGATCGCTGGAGCGTTTGGCGACGAGACCACAGAGCGACTCTGGCCTACGCGACGCTCGGGGTGGTGTTGGGGTTGTTCTTGGTCATCTTGGGCGGGCTCACCTGGACAGGATCGTTTCTGGTGAGCCTGCCCGCTGCTGGCGGAGGGGGAGGCTACCCGCCTCCGCGACCGTTATAGCTTTTGCAATCTATAACTCTTTCAAAGGAGGTAGTAGATGTTTAAAGTTCGGTGGTTGGCGTTCGGGTTGTTGGTCGCGTTTGTCGTGGCCTTGGCCTCGACGACCGCTTCGGAGGTCGGACAGGCTCAGGGCGAGAAGATCTATCGTCTGGGGATGCTCTCGGATCTGCGCACCACCAACACGATGCGCACGAACCGTACGGCGTCGGTGTGGGAGGCGTATGTCTTGGGGCCGCGCCATTGCAGCCTCTTCACTCAGACCCCCACGCGGTTCTATTATGTCCCGTCGTTGGCGGCCTCCGTGCCGTATAAGCCGGGCACGGCCGAGCTGGATCTGCGCAGCGAGGGCGGCCTGCTCACGCTCACGATTGATCTGAAGCGCGGAGTCAAGTGGAGCGACGGCACCGAGGTCACGGCCGATGACGTCGTGTGGAGCGCCTTTGAAGCGCCCACGCTCTTTGGCGGCGGCGACTTCGCCAAGGGCGTCAACGCGCTGGGCGGCGGCTGGACCTCTACGCTCGATCCCAACGTCTTGGCCAGGGTCGAGAAGCTCGATACGTATAGAGTGAAGTACTACTTTAAGAGCTTCAGCTTGAGAATTCAGTTCTCGATCTTGTTCCATGCGATCTTCCAGAAGCGATACTGGGAGCCGAAGTGGAGAGAGGCCGCGGGCAACCGCGAGCGGCTGGAGGCGTTGGCCACCGATGACGAGCCGGCCTGTGGCTGGGCGGCCTTCCCCGAGGCGCTGAAGGTCGCGGGCAAGGGCTGGGAGCGCGGCGCCTTCGCCACGAACGTGGCTAACCCCAACTACTTCTGGAAGGGCGTCCGAGTAGACGAGCGCAACGCCGCGGGCAAGTACACCGAAGAGAAGCCCGGGCCCGGAGGCTATCGCTACGAGCAAGACGTCCCGGCCGCGGCCGGCCCCGAATTGGCGCGCTATGAGATCGGACCGTTCATCGATCGCGCGGCCTATCGCATCTTCGGCGATACATCCTCGGCGGTCGCGGCGCTGGTGCGCGGCGACATCGACATGCTGCTCAACCCGCTCGGGGCCGATCCGGGCGTCCGCGCGCAGTACCGCACCGAACCGAGAATCAAGACCCAGGACAACAAGAGCCATGGCATGTTCTACATGGCGATGAACCTGCGCCGCAAGCCCTTCGGCAGCGGCCCGCTCCAGAGGGACGCGCGCTTCCGCGATGACGACATCATCGGCTCGCGCTTCCGCAGCGCCGTCAACTGCTTGATTGATCGGCAGTTTGTCACCGAGACGCTCTTCCAGCGCGTCGCCTTCACGCTCTATTCGGTGGTCTCTCCGGCCAACGCCTTCTGGTTCAACGACAAGGTCGCAGCCCCCTGTGCGGAGTTCACTGAGCAGACCGATCCGAGAACCGCGCGCGCCAAGAAAGTGGACGCAGCCATCAGGATCTTGAAGTCGGTGGGCTTCACCTGGGAGCGCGAGCCGCGCGCCGACACGTCCACGGGCGCGGTCACCGCGGGTGAGGGCATCATCAGCCCGCGCATCCTCGGCAGCGTCGATGCCGCGGCTGGGGCTGCGGTGCCCGTCCCGGCCGGCACGATCGCCGTAGGCGCGAAGGTGCCCTTGGGCACGAAAGCTACTCTGACCGCGGGCACCGTGCGCGTCGAGAGCGACGGCGCGGGCAAGATCAGCGTGGCGTTGCCCTCGGGCGTAACGTCGGTCACGTTGAGCGCCGCGGGCAAGATCTACTTCTACGGCGCTGGGGCAGCGGCCGATAAGGTGCCCACGTTCAACTTCATCTATCCCAACTCGGCCTACGATCCGCGCCGCGCGCTCTTTGGCGTGCAGGTGGAGAAGTGGGCCAACCAGGTGGGGATCCCCGTGCGCGGCGTGCCTACGGGCTTCAACGTGATCGTCACCAAGGTCTTCGACGAGCAGGACTTCGACTGGTGGTCCTTGGGCTGGTCGCTGGGCACGGCGGCGCTCGGCGCTCCCACGTATCTGAAGGACTTCTATCACACCGAGCACACCGACGTGGGCGACGACAACGCTCAAGGGTACTCCAACCCCGAGGTGGACAAGCTGCTCGATGCCTTCTTGGCCGAGCGCGACCTGAACAAAGCGCGCGAGATCGTGCTCCAGCTGCAGGAGATCTTGGCCGTAGACGCGCCCTATCTCCCGTGGTTTGACACGGTCATCGTAGACGCTTGGAGAGACGACAAGGTCGTCTTCCCGTTCACCGAGCGCACCAACGGCATCGTCGGCATGGCCGGTATGCCGTCGCTCGTGCGGTTGCGCTAAAACCGTCTGTCAGCCGTTTAAGAGAGTAGGGGCGAAGCCCTCGCTTCGCCCCTACTTTTCACCCTTTGTTACTTGCGCTGAACTGCTGATGACGCTACAATTAAGCGAAGAAGATAAATTAAAGGACCCTGGGTTATGCGACGCTACCTCATAAGAAGACTCGTCCAGATCGTGGTGACGCTCTATCTCTATCTCACTTTAGTATTTTTCATCTTGCAGGCGATGCCCGGGGATTACAGCCAGATCTACATTGACAACCCACAATTAGATAAGGCCGCGCGCGAACAGCTCATCAAAGACTTGGGATTGGATAAGCCCCTGCATGAGCAGTATTTTACGTATCTGAGAAATTTTGTGATCGGTCAGTGGGGGATGTCGTTTGCCAACAGCCGGCCGGTGTGGGATATCATCGTCGAGCGTTTCCCGCGGACGGCTCTGCTCTTCGTCACCGCGACGTTGATCGCGTTCTATTTGGGATTTGTTCTGGGCAAGCTGATCGCGTGGCGGCGCGGGCGGATGATCGAGTACACCAGCACCGTCGTCGGGATCACGTTCTACACAGCCTTCACCCCCATGCTGGCCCTGTTGATCGTCTGGATCTTTGCGATCAAGCTGACCGAATGGACAGGCGTTAAGATCTTTCCCATTGCGAACTTCCTCGACATGAACAAGTGGCAGCTGGTCAATCTAGGCCCTTACGGCTCGAACGTAATTTTTGGGTATATGCTGGCCACGTTGGGGCTATTGGCTGTATTTATCTTTGCTTATTGGTGGTTCTGCCACCGGTTTATCCATCAGCCGGTGGTGCGCTTTTGGGTGCTCTTGGGCGGGTATACCGCAGCGTTTCTCTTGACGGGGTACGTCTGGGTGGCCGTAGAGCCGTTGGCCCAGTGCTGGCCGGCCTTCCCAGAGTATGGCGGCCGGGTCTGCAACTGGCAGCTCGCTGTAGATATTTTGCATCATATGATCCTCCCCGTGACCGTCGTGACGCTGATCTCGTTTGGGGGAACGATGCTCTTGATGCGCAACTCGATGCTTGAAACGATTCGCGAAGATTATATTATGGCGGCTAAAGCGAAGGGGTTGCCTGAGAAGACCGTGCGCGATGACCACGCGGCGCGCAATGCGCTGCTGCCCGTGGTGACCAGCTTCGTGCTGAGCTTGGCACTGGCGATTGATGGTGGGATCATCACCGAGACGCTCTTCTCCTGGCCGGGGATGGGCTTAACGCTGTTGGGATCGGTGCAAGATCAAGATTTCCCGCTGGCGATTGCGGCGCTGGTCTTCACCGGGGTCTTCGCTCTGATCGCCCATCTGGTTGCTGATATTCTCTATGCCTATCTCGATCCCCGTATCCGTTATGAGTAAGGAAAGCTTCTCTAAAAAACAAGAAGAGAGGAAAGAACCTTGGCTACGGCAGCTATAGCTCCATCTAGAAAGTTTGAGCCGATGTGGCGCGTGCGCGCGCGCCTGCTCTGGCGCGGTGCCCGCGAGAGCTGGGCGATGTTCCGCGAGAGCAAGATCGGCTTGACCGGC
>JANXAU010000051.1 GCA_025061735.1 Candidatus Bipolaricaulota bacterium | reverse complement strand
GTAAGCGCGATCACTGTCAGGAGGCTTCCCCCGTTTGGTATAATAGCGACGAATTTTTATAGCAAAGGGGTCGAAGAGCATGAGAAGGCTACTTGCCCTCGGCGTTCTGCTGATCGCGGTATCGGTCGTCGTCTCCACCAGCCCACAAGCCCAAGATACGCGCCTGACCAAGATCCAAGATTTGTTGATGAGCGCCCTCACGGCGTTCGAGGCCCACCACGAGCTACCAGAGCTGCCCGCCACCAAGCCCGAAGACCTAAAAGCCGGACGAGCGCGCGTCGTCGTCGAAGCCGTCGCTAGCACGGAGGTATCTAAGCTTGCGGAGCGCATCGGCGCGCTGGGAGGAAGGGTAGAATCGGTCTATGAGCAGCGCGTTCAGGCGCTCGTGCCCCTGCGCGCGCTTCGCGAGTTGGCAACCCTAGAGACAGTAGAGTGGGTGCGCACGCCGTTGGTGCCCGTCTTCGAGCAGGGGAGCACCGTCAGCGAGGGCGTCCGCGTGATGGGCGTAGAGGGCTGGCACAGCGAGAACCTCAAAGGCCAAGGGGTCAAGATCGCCATCATTGACGGGGGATTTAGAGGCTATCGCGCTAAGCTGGGCACCGAGCTGCCCCCCGCCGAGCGCGTCATCGTGCGCTCGTTCACCTCTGACGAAGACATCGAGGCCAACCAGCCGCACGGCACCGCCGTCGCCGAGGTCGTCTACGACGTCGCCCCGGAAGCGACGTTCTATTTGGTCAACTTCGATACAGATGTTGCTCTCGGACGCGCTGTAGATTATCTCATCTCCGAAGGCGTTCAGGTGATCAATACGTCGTTTAATTTCTTGACGGGCTGCCCGTGGGAGGGCACAGGGATCATCGAGCCGATCGTGCGCAAGGCCCGCGCCGCCGGGATCTTCTGGGCCGTCTCGGTGGGCAATCACGCCACCGAGCACTGGGAGGGAACTTTCACCGATCCCGACAACAACGGCTTTCACAACTTCGCCGATAAAGACGAGACGCTCTCGTTCGAGGCCGACCCCAACGAGACCGGCCCGATCCGCGCCACCCTCTCTTGGGAAGACCGCTGCAGCGGCGCAGCCGACAATTACGATTTCTTGCTCTTCGACAGCAACGACCGGCAACGGGCCCGCGGCAGCCAAATTCGTTCTAACTACCCCCTGCGCTTGATCTTCTTCAACGTGCGCGAGGCCGGGACCTATCACTTGAAAGTGCGCCGCGTTCGCGGGACGCGTCCCGCGAAGTTAGACATCTCGGTTATTAACGTTGACCCCGAATATATGATCTTTGAGGGGAGCGTCAGCATCTTTGAGCCGGCGCTCTCGCCCAGCGCGTACAGCATCGGCGCGACCGATCCCCGCAGCGATGCCCCGCGCCGCTACAGCTCGCGCGGGCCGACCCAAGACGGCCGCATGAAGCCCGACTTCGCCGCTCCCGACGGCGTCCGCAACACAACGTTCCGGCCCTTCTTTGGAACGTCGGCTTCAAGTCCCCACGCCGCTGGAGCCGCCGCGCTCGTCAAGGGCGCCATCCCCGCGTGGGGACCCGAACAGATCGCGAACTTCTTGGCGTCCCGCGCGACCGACATAAGCAGCCCCGGCCCTGATAACACAACGGGGTGGGGACGAATCGCCCTGGGAACGGCCCCCAAGCCCGATGAACCCGCGCTCTTGGTGCGCCCCGCTCTGATACGCTTCGAGGGCCGCACCGGTGCGACGCTCGCTCCTCAAGAGATCGAGATCGCCAACGCCCGCAGCGGCGAGCTGACTTGGACCGCCGAAGCCAACGTCCCGTGGCTCAGGCTCAGCGCGACCTCGGGAACGACTCCCGCGAAGCTGGCGCTCCAGCCCGATCTCGCCCAACTGAAAGAAGGGCGCTACGAAGCCCAAGTGAAGATCTCTTCGGAGCGAGCCCTGGGCAGCCCCATGACCGTCAGGGTCTTGCTCACGATCACGGCGGCTCCCGTGATCGCTACGGACCTCACTCGCGTCGAGCTGCGGGCGCGCGTGGGCGGCCCCGCCCCCGAGGCCGTGCGCTTTCAGATTCGCAACGCCGGCGGCGGCACCCTGAATTGGACGGCTACAGCGACCGTCCCATGGATCACGCTCAACCCCACGCGCGGCACCGCCCCCTCGACCGTCACGCTCACCGTAGACGTCACGAAACTCCAAGTGGGCACCAACGAAGGCGCTGTGGAGATCACATCTCCCGATGCGCCGAACAGCCCCTTCAGGCTCCCCGTTGTCGTTCGGCTAGAGGGCGCTGCGGCGAGCATCGGACTCTTCCCGACCGAGCTGCGCTTTGTCGCCGTCGCGAAGGGCCCCAACCCCGCGCCGCAGCTCTTGGAGATCACCAATCTGGGCAGCGGAGAACTGCGCTGGACGGCCCAAGCTCAGTCATCGGCGCTCACGCTCTCCGCGACGAGCGGAACCGCTCCCGCGGTGATCGTCGTCAGTCTAGATATATCTCAGCTGGGTCCGGGCACTTATGAGAGCGCGATCGTGATCACCGCTGAGAACGCCAGCAACAGCCCGCTGACGCTTCCCGTGCGCATCGAGATTCGCGAGGCGCTGCCCACCGAGGGCGTGATCTCGCTGATCTTCAGCAAGCTCGAGTTTGTCAATCCCGCGGCGTGGGCGCGCAGCGAGCGCGATGGCTGCCTGGCCTACACCAATAAAGACACTCAGCCGCAAAAAATTAGGGTGACGTTGCCCACCGGAGATGTAGTAGAGTTCGATGTGCCGGCGGGCAACAGCGTCATCGCCTGTGGGAATATTCTCTACATTGATCTGAGAAGGAGATAGCATGAGCCACCCTCACCCTACTGTCTCTCTCCCTAGAAGGAAGAGGGCGGCCGTAGGCCGGGTGAGGGTGCTTTTCTTAGCTCTATTCTGATATGCACGAGCTATACACAAATTGTTACGCGACGACGCTGGAGAACGGCTTAAGGGTCCTGGTCGAGCCTCGGCCCGACCGGCCCTTGTCGGTAGGGATCTGGACGCGCCTGGGCAGCCGCGACGAACCCATCGCGGGGATCGCCCACTTCGCCGAGCACATGTTCTTCAAGGGGACGACCCACCGCACGGCCTTTCAAATATCTGAAGAAGTAGACGCGCTTGGGGGCTACATCAACGCGATGACCCACAAAGAGTACACGCTCTTTTACATTGACGTGCTCCCTCAGCACTTAGAGGCAGCGCTGGACATCTTGGCCGACTTAGTCAAGCACCCGCGCTTCGACGAGAGCGATATTCAAAAAGAGCACGGGGTCGTACTCGAAGAGATCCGCATGAGCGAGGACAACCCGCAAGAGAAGGTCTTCGATCTCTTCATGGAGCGCATCTGGGATGACGAGCATCCCTTGGCAAGGCCCATCTTAGGGCGACCGGAGACCGTCGTGACGATCCATCGTCAAAGTCTCTTTGACTTTCATCGGGCCTATCATCCCGCGCATTTTATTGTCACCGCGGCGGGCGAGATTGAACCCGAAAGGGTCTTAGAATGCGTGAAACGGCACTTTGGCGATCTGGCTCCCGGCCCCGCGCTGGCTCCGCGCTACGCTCCTCGGCCACACCCGCATTTCTATCTGGAAGACCGCGACGTGCAGCAGGCGAACTTAGTGCTGGGGGTGCCCAGCGTGGGGCGTCAAGACGAGCGTCGCTTCGCTCTCGAAGTGCTGAACACGATCCTAGGCGGGGGGATGAGTTCGCGGCTCTTCAAGAAGATTCGGGAGGAGTTGGGCTTGGCGTATGCGGTCTTCAGCAGTACGACGCTCTTCACTGACAGCGGGTTATTTATTATCTACGTCGGCACAGAACCCAAGAACGCGCGCCAGACCGTAGAGATCAGCGTTGCGGAGCTAGAGAGCCTATCACAGAAACCTGTCACCAAAGACGAGCTGCGTTTAGCCAAAGAGAAGCTGAAGGGGAACATCTTGCTCAGTTTAGAGAGCAGCCATTCGCGCATGGTGCGGTTGGGGATTGGGGAGCTCTATAACATTCACGGGCCGATTGAGGACTTGATAGCCAAGATCGAGGCGGTGACGGCTGAGGAGCTGCAGACGTTGGCGCGGGAGCTGTTCACTCCGGGGGCATTAAGTTTGAGCGTCGTCGGGCCGGAGGAGAAGCTGAGCGATCTGGAAGGTTTGGTAAACTAAAATAATCAGACACTTCTGAATAAAAAAAGCAGAGAGAGGGTCCCATAGACCCTCTCTCTGTCTGCTCTTATTATGTTCTTATTTTTACGGCTCATCCCCGCGCAACTGCGGGCACTTCCCGTCTAAGACGTAGAGATTGAGCTGATTGGGCTTGGTCACCATCCAGAGCTGACGCTCAATCCGGAAGACCGGCTCCGGATTCCCCGGCACCCGCTCCGAGACGATCAGCGGGATGAAGTGCGACACCGCGCTCAGCCTCTCCGATAAAGTATATTTATTCAACTCGTGATACAGGTCTTGGCCCACAGGCACCGTGGGATTGGGGGTGGCAAAGAACTTCGCTACTGCGACCGCAAGCGTGCTCTGCGTCCCGCTGCCGGTCACGGCATAGGCGCACGAGCGCACGGGATCGAGCGCCACGGCTAGCGCCGTCTCCCCCAAGGGCACTACGGAATCTACTGCGTGGGGAACGGTGATCCAAATCCGGCTCAGCGTGTTGTCCCCGCTGTTGATGAAGTACGCGAACATGTCCCCCAACCACGAGCCGACCGGCGTGGGCACGATCGTGGCGATCGCCGTCGGCTGTGGACCGGTCGCGACCGTAAAGATCACTCGATAGCGATTGAGATTGTTGGGATCGTCGTTGATGTCAATGATACTGATGTTGTTGCTTCCCGTGTTGGTGACGAAGGCTCTATTGTGCGCACCGTTGCTGTAGAGCGCGATCCCCGTGGGGGTGTTGCCCACGCGGACTGTTGCTTTGAGCTGGTTGAGCTGCGTGTCAATAACCGAGACGGTGCCGTCGCCCTGATTGACCGCGTAGAGATCGGCATTATGAGCAGCGCGGGCCAGCGCGATGGGGCTCTTGCCTACGGCGATCTCGGCGCGCAGTTGCCCGTTGGCCAAAGCGGCGACATAGACCTTGCCCGCGCTCTTGTCTGCGATATACGCCGTGCCGCAGTCGCGGCTGAGCGCCAGCGCGCTGGGATCGGCAACAGACACTCTCACCGCGCTCCCCGCAAGCTTCTTGGTAGCGGTATCTATGCGCTGCAAGAGCGTCGCGCCCCCGGAGGCGCTCGCCGCGACGAGCGTGCTCCCGTTGGCGCACGAGGCCAGCGCGACAATCTCCCCCGTCAAATTCAGCTGAGCACCCGCGCTCAATGTCTGCTGCTGTTGCGCGTGTGAGAAGATGCCGATCAAAGAGAAGACGAAGACCCAGACCGCCAGAGAACGAACTCTGTTCTTGGACATAGCTGCCATACCTCCTTGGCTTGGGATGTCTTTAAGATAACGCTGAAGACGTGGCAGGTCTGTACCGAGAGCGTGAAAATTCGGTGGAAGAGATAAAGAAGACGAATTTGACACCGGAAGCCCGAATCTCTTATAGTGCGGTTGAGGTGATCTAGGGTGCGCGTCTCGGTGATATTGCTGTCGCTGGTGCTGGTGTGGAGCAGTTCGCCGTGGGGGTGGGGGGCACCGACGCTGCAGGAGCCGGTGCGTTGTCGTCTGAGAGCCGATCCGTTAATCCCCGGTGCGGCGTCGTTTCTGATTCCGGGGCTGGGGCAGTTCTTGAACGGGCAAGACGGCAAGGGATTGACGCACTTGATCATCGCCATCGCGCTGCCCAGCGTCGTGGGCTTAGGGGCGATCCTGCTCGCTCCCGCCGTGTCCTTCTTAAGCTATCTGCTCTTGCTCGCTGCGCCGGTGCTCTATCTGGGCTGGGCCGTCGCTAGCGCGATGGACGCTTACCAAATCGCTGACAAATACTGTCGGCCCTAAACCGCGCGATCAGAATTGATGAAGATCAACCTTGGTTATGATGGCTCTCATTGCACTGAACGCTTTCCGTCGGCATAGTGGTGCTGTAGTCAAGAGACAGAGAGGACCAGCATGAGGATTCCTCAGCGACGTTGTGGTGGGCCCCAGCCAGAGCCATCTACAGCCTCGCCCGCCAGATGCCGCGAATAAGGCCTCAACCCTCCTGGCCTATGGCATGGGGCCCAGTCCTCTCTCATAGCGAGCTCTAGCTATATAATTTCTGGGGGCGCGCGTGCGCCAGCAGCACGTGCACCCCGCGCTCGCTCAGACGCCTCTGCAAGAGCGCTTTCAGCTCTTCGGCCGAGATCTTTTCTATCTCTACTTCGTCAACGGCGCTCACCCCGCAGGCTCTGATAAGCTCCGGTACGCGCCCCAGCCCCGGAATCGGCTGCGCTCCCGGCGTCATCGCCGAAGCTCTATTATAGAGCACGATCACCAAAATATTGTGCCCATGCTCAACAGCGTCTAGCAGCCCCGTGATCCCGGAGTGAACAAACCCCGTGTCGCCGATAATCGCAATTCCCTTGCGCCCATCCAGCGACAGCCCCGCCGCCGTCGAGATCGAGGTCCCCAAGCTGAACGCCGTGTCCACCACCAACGGGGGGAAGAACCCGTGCAAGATCGAACAGCCGACATCGCCGGCGACCAAGTAATCTTCGGGGAGCAGCTCGTCCAAGACCTGATAGAGCGGCTCGAACCCGCCGCAGGGCAGCTCTAAAATCCCGCCGCTTACGTGGGGCTGAATATCCAGATGTGGCCCATCAGGACGGCGCTCCCACGCTTGTTTGAGATGCTCGGCTTCTAATTTGCCGATGCGGGGCAGGTGCCCCGTCAGCCGCCCCAGCACCTTCGTCGGCAACCGATGGCGCGCCACTAGAGCACCCACGGCCTCCTCAACGATCGGGGCGATCTCTTCGACGATTAAGACGCTCTCCAGCGGGCGCAAGAACTCGACCAGCTGGCGCTCCGGCAACGGATGGGCATAGCCGAGCGCAAAGTGATGCTCTTCTGCTACGAGCGTGGAGACAAACCCACAGGAGATCACACCGCGCCGCGCCCCCGACGCCGTCTTAATCTGATGCAGGGGAGAATCTTCGACCAGCTCCGTCAGTTGGGAATAGATCTCTTTATAGAAATATTTATAGCGATCCAAGATGAGATTCCCCCACGCGCGCTGGCGCACAAACGCCCCATCGGCAGCGACCGGCGTCTCACTCGCGCGTCCCGGCCCTTGCAGCAATCGCCCTGTCACTTGCAGCATCACCGGGATCCCCAGCGCCGCCGACAGATCCAACCCTTCAACGACAGCCTCGCTGACCAGTTCAGGGCCGGGGGGCGTCAAGACGGGAATCTGCGCCAATTTCGCGTACCATCGGGAATCTTGCTCGTTCTGGGATTTCTCCGCGCCGGGGTCATCCCCCGCGATCAACAGCAGAGAGTTCCCGATCCCGTGAGTCACACACGTCACCAATGGATCGGCCAGCACATTGATCCCCACTTGCTTCACGGCGACCACGCTGCGCTTGCCGGCCACCGATGCCCCCAGCGCCTGCGCAAACGCCACCTTCTCCTCGATGCTGATCTCCACGCGCAGCCCCTGCCGCGCCATCTCATCCAACAGTGCGGTGACAGGGTCGCCGTAGACGCCCGTGACCAACGCGATCTCGTTCTCCTTGAGGGTCTGTACCAACGCCTCGCGTGCCGTCACACTCATCACCCGCTTGACACTCTAACAGATAAACCCAGAGACGTCAATCACGCGCGCAGCCTGCCCAACTCTTGGAGCGCGTTCTTAGTAATCGCCATCGCGCGCTCCAAGCGCCCGGGCTGCTGATCGTCGAGCGCTTCGATAAGCGCTTCTAGAAGCATCTTGATGGGGGTGACACGAAAGAGCCGCCCTTCAAAGCGATAGGCGCCGATGCGCTGGCGCTGCAAGAGCAAACTGAGCGCATCGGTGAGCTGAAGCTCGCCGTTGGGGTCGGGCGGGGTTGCTTGCAGTGCTTCGAAGATCTGGGGAGTGACGATATAGCGCCCCACGATGGTCAGGCCCGCGATCTCTCGGCCGCGGGGTTTTTCGGCCAGCGCTTCTACCCAAGAGAGATCTTCTTCTAGGCGCTCCCCCAGTGTAGCGACGCCGTAGTTCTTAAAATCAGCAGCCTCTTCGGCCTCGGTGACCGCCACGATGCTGCAGCGGTAGCGCTCGTAGAGCGCGATCATGCGGCGGAGCGGGCGGGCGCGGTCTTCTAGGATGATATCATCGGGCAGGAGGATCGCGAAGGGTTCATCGCCTACCAAGCCCTGGGTGATCACGATCGCGTGACCCAGGCCCAGTTGGGGTTCTTGCACGATCTGGCGCACCTTGAGGTCTTTGGGGGGAGCGATCTGCGGGGCGGGGCGGCCGGGAGCGAGGACCAAGATCGCCTCTTTAAGACCCGCGGTGACGATCTCTTCAAGGGCAGGGCGGAGCATCTGCCCGAGCTGAGAAGGCGAGAGCAAACGGGGTTGCCAGCCCGCGACGGGGATGACGACCTTGCGCAGGCTCTTGGCGCGCAGCTCCTGCCAGCGCCCTAAGAGCCGGTGTATCTCGGCGATCAGCTCCTCGCGCTCTGGGGGAGAGAGCGCGGCGATCTCCTCCAAGATCCCCTGAATCCCTGAAACTTGCGCGATCTCTTCGGGGGAAGCGTATCCGGCGCTCTGCAATAGCTCTCTTTGCTGATCGGGGCGCAGCCCGAGGGCTTGGGCGATCCGCGCGATCATCGCGGCCGAAGGACGGCGGAGGCCCTGTTCGAGATACGTGACAAAGCTCGCGGAGATCCGCGCGCGGCGTGCCAACTGCGCCCGCGTCAGATGCGCCTGCTCGCGGTGCTTGCGCAGCAGTCTCCCCAGAGCGTCAAGATCTTCCATTCACCAAGGCGCGTTCAGCGAAACGATTCGATCCCGGTGATGTCAGAACCGAGGATCAGGGTGTGGATATCGTGCGTGCCTTCGTAGGTGTAGACCGTCTCAAGATTGACCAGGTGGCGCATGGCGTGGTAGTCGAGGGTGATGCCGTTGGCCCCTAGGATGTCGCGAGCGAGGTGGGCACAGCGTAGCGCCATAGCAACGTTGTTGCGCTTGGCTAGAGAGATTTGGGTGTGTTTCACTTGGTTGGCCTCTTTGAGCTGCCCCAAGCGATAGCAGATCAGTTGCGCTTTGGTGATCTCGGTGAGCATCTCCACGAGCTTCTGCTGGACGAGCTGGAAGCTCGCGATCGGCTTGTTGAACTGGATGCGCTCTTTGGCGTATTGAAGGGCTTCTTCGTAACAGGCCATCGCCGCGCCGACGGCCCCCCACGCAATCCCATAGCGCGCTTGGTTGAGACACATCAGGGGGCTTTTGAGGCCTTCGGCATGGGGAAGAAGGTTCTCCTTGGGGACGCGACAATCGTTCAGATAAAGCTCTCCCGTATCGGAGGCCCGCATCGAGAGCTTGTGCTCGATCTTCGCCGCGGAGAAGCCCTTGGTGCCGCGCTCTACGAGAAAGCCCCGGATCACCCCGTCGAGCTTGGCCCAGACGATAGCAACGTCGGCCAGCGTCGCGTTGGTGATCCATGCTTTGGTGCCGTTGAGAATAAAATAATTGCCGTCGCGCTTGGCGACGGTCTCCATCGCGCCGGGGTCGCTGCCGTGCTCGGGTTCCGTCAGCCCAAAGCAGCCCACGGCTTCGCCCCGAATGAGCTTGGGCAGCCAACGCTCTTTTTGCTCTGGGCTGCCAAACGTATAGATGGGATAGATCACCAAGCCGTTCTGCACCGAACAGAAGCTGCGCACCCCCGAATCGCCGCGTTCTAGTTCCTGCATGGCCAGCCCATACGCAATCGCGTCGATCCCCGCGCCGCCGTACTCCTTGAGCGTCGCGCCCAGCAAGCCCAGCTTGGCCATCTTGGGAATGAGCTGGGTAGGGAAGCGTCCGGCTTCAAAAGACTCTTTAATGATGGGGAGTACTTCTTCATCTACGAACTGGCGGACGGTGTTGCGAATCAGCCTCTGCTCAGGAGTCAAGAGCGCATCTAACCCGAAGTAATCAACGCCGGAGAAGCCCATCGGAGACCTCCTTCTGCTCGTGGGGGACTTGCACGCGGTCCCCCAGCAGCTCTATCAGCCGCTGGGCCGCGCTGCGTCGCATCGCAAACGAAAAGTGCAACTGATTCCCTACCAAGACTTCTCGGTAGCCATGCCCCTCTACGAATAAGCGCTGCTGCTCCAGCCCCAGGACGAGATCGTTCTGGTGCAGGCCGCAGAGCGAGAGCATCCATTCGGAGCCGCCGTAGAGATTGGTGATGGCAATCGCGCCCCGCCACGTGACGCGCTCGAGGGGCGTGAAGAGCCAATCGGCGATCTTCGCCAGCAGACAGAGGGAAGCCGTGGCGTCGCCGCCCCACAAGCCCCACCGATCCCAACACGCCCCACAGGCCCCCCGCAACGCCGGATGATAGAGAAAGAGATGCTTGATCTTCTGCGCCGCTTGAATCCAACGCGCCGCACGCGCTCGGTCTGCTACGAGCTGCTGCCAGCCCTCCCGAAGCTGACGACACGCATAAGCTGCGCGACCCGTAAACGCGTCACAGTCTAAGTGTGCAATAAGTGCTTCTAGATCGCCGTGTTGAAGCTCATACGCGGTGCGCAACAGCAAGAGCGTTGCAGCGCCGCTGAAGCTGTGAGCGATCACGTAGAGATTGGAGGGAGCGTTCTCCACCACATAGTGGGCGATATTGTCGGCCCAGGGAAAGAGCCCGACGCGTCCCGGCAGCGTGGGGCGCCAGACGGTTGCTCCTTGCTCTTGCAACAAAGGCGCAACCAGGCGCCAATCGCGACTCGATCCGGGCCAGACGCCGTGCAGCAGTACCCAATGCGTCTTGGAGAGCGCAAGAGCCGCAGGCTCGGCGAGCGCGGGCTTGGGGACGGTCAAACCCCCCAGAAGTGCCAGCGAGAGCCACCAACTCTTCATATCACTCTAAGACTCTAACGCACATTCAATTTGACCAGCATCGCCATCGCGTTCTTCTCGCAATTGCCGCGGAAGGGGTTGCGGCAGTAGAGGGGATCGTAGAGCGTGTATTCGCCCGGCTTCAGCTCCACCAGCACCGAGCGCATCTGGGCGGGATCAACCTGGTCTACGATCAGGACGCTCTGCTCCTTGCCCTGCAGAAGCGCCATGGCCGCCAGACCGTGAGGCCGGCCGCCGTTGTTCCAGATGATAAAGCGCACAGCACCGGCACGGATCTCTTTCAGATCCGTCTGGATCGCCCATTCTTTCAACGTAACTTTGATCTGCTGATCGGAGGTCACGCCGGTCTTGGGCGCGTCTGCAAGAAAGAAGACCAACCCCAACGCCACTACGACGATCCCGAGAATCATCCAAATATAGTTCATTTTTCAAGATCACCTGAAAGCTAAGATAACGCATAGCCGACACGCTGTCAACTTTGAAGCAGCGATGAGCGAATACGTGAATAGTGGCTAGTGCGAGGCACTAGCCACTGCTCACGGCCGTTTCGGTGACCGACTTCTCTACGGCTGATAGGGTTTGACCTGCCCGCGAATCTCGCCCGGAGGATTGAGACTCGTGTGAATATTAATATAGAGTTCGCCCTTGAGCAGCGCATCTACAAGATCAGACGTGAGCGCTTCCCGAGCGTCGTCCCGTCTCCAAACCCCGCTGAGAGTCGCGCTCGTGCCTGTGGGGCAGGCTACCCCTAGCACCGGGCAGATCGTGCGCACGATCGGGCCGGCCTCGCCCGGCTTGCCGCGATGGAAGTGCATCGCCGTTGGGGAACCGCTCAGCCCACTATATCCCAGAAAGAAACTTAGCTCGGTCCTGTTAGCGTTCAGCACGATAGCCGCTGCCCCGATAGCTCCCAGCGGGGTCTCTGCTTTAGGAGCTGGAACTTCTTGGCCCGCCGTGAGCACAGCCGTCAGCAGCGTTGGCCCGGCTTGACCCGCGACGATCACTTGGCCGGTCATCGCGGGGTGAATTTTGCAGAAATATCCGTAAGTGCCGGGGCGATCAAACTTATAGCTGAAGCGCTGCCCGCGGTTGAGCACAGGCGAGTCAAAGAGTCCATCGCGGCTCGTCACATTGTGCGCGATAGAGTCTTCATTCACCCATGTCACGGTCGTCCCCGGCGCGATATTCACGGTAGCGGGATTGAACGAGGCCGTTCCGTATCCATAGGGATCGTTGCTCCCTTCAATGCGCACGATCACCTCTTGGGCGCTTGGGATTTGCGTCTGGTGGGGCGAGCCACCGTGATAGGGAGCCAAAGCTCGTTCTCCAAGCGCGAACGTTAAGACGATCACCAACGCCAGAACAGACAAACTGAGTACACGCATCTTAGTCATGGGTGCCTCCTTTATCGTCTCTCTTAAAGAGTCTTTCAATTCTTGACGACAATCCGGCCCACGATATTGTGCCCATGCGGCCTGTGGGTGACGAAGAACGTCCCGGCCCTATCGGGCGTGAACTCGACGGTCGTTACTTTGCCCACCTCTACGTTAAACGGCCTCACTCCGAAGACGGGGTTTCGGCCCTCTTCGTCGCTGCTGATGACGACACCGGGGAGGACGCCATCGGTCGCGGTGTTGAAGAGCTGCACGGGTTGTCCCAGCTTCAGCTCTATCACCGAGGGGTAGATCGCGCTGTCTTTCAGGCTATGAATCAACGCGACCCCTACGGCCACTGTGACCTTCCCTGTCATACTGGGATGGAAGGCGCAGATATAGGGGAACTCGCCGGGAGTATTGAACGTGTGCGTGAAGGTCGCCCCGCGGTTCATCGTTCCCGAATCGAAGATCCCCGCGGTGCTGGTCACGGTATGGGGTGCACTGTCTCGATTGGTCCAGCGCACGGTAGTCCCCAGCGCAACTGTGATATTCTGGGGAACGAAAGCAAAATTCTGAATATTCACGTCAACTACTGTGCCGCTCGACTGTCCTGAGGGCGCTATTCCCAAGCCCGATAAAGACCATACGATGGCTCCCAACAGACAGACTCTGACAAGACGCATAGAATCGATCCCTCCTGACCCACGAGTTCATCATTGCTGTAGCTGTAACGGTCTTTCTCCCTCACTATCCTTTCTCTTAGGACTTGTTCAAAACGTTCTTGCCCACGCTTGCGCTCAGGCTAGCTTCGTCGCTTGCGCAGATACTCTTGGATCGTGCGTGCCCCACCCAGCGAGAGAGTATCGTCGGGGCAGCCTAGGGCTGCTTTCAGAAAAGCAATCGCTAATTGCATCTGAGCGCGAATCTGCGCAAGATTGTTGTTATTGCGAGCTGAGACCGCCCGCTCTTGGGCCGCGCTCAAGAAGACGACCACGTGATCGGCCGCAGCCCGCAGATCGTTAGCAAATTCACTTCGGTTGATCTGTTCTGCAAGTTGCTTGGCCAGCGCAATCGCCCCGACGTCCGCTGTCTGCGCCCCGTATCTAGGGTCGTAGCGCGACGACGACGGTCCTTCTAGGAGATTGATAACGCTTTGTGCATGCCACTGCGCATCATTGGCCGTGAGCGCAAAGAACGAGAAAGAAGCGTTCTGCAACGCGCTCTGAACCTGAGCGACCAAACGATCGGTGAAGAGCAATAGCTCGCTCTGAGCGTAGCTAGACGCGCCAAGATGGGTTAACAGCAGCGCCAGCATCAATCCCAAAGAGCAGATCTTCATTAACCATCCCTCCGGTGGGTATTTTAATTAGATATAGAGTATGGGCAGGGAATAGAAAGCCCGTCACTGGGGGTGAGTGCGCGGTCGTAGCTGGGTCAAGCTGAGTCAATCGGGGATCTGAAGCTTATATCCAAAGCCGCGCACGGTCACGATCCATTGGGGTTTTTGAGGGTCGCGCTCCAGCTTCTGGCGCAAGAGATAGATATATTTTTTGACGTCTTCGGTCGCAATAAACCGCTCGTCGCCCCACGCCCGCGCGATGATCTCTTGAGGGGAGAAGACCCGCCCCGGCTCCGAGGCCAATAGATAGAGCAACGCATATTCCCGCGGCGTCACCGGGATCGTCGTGCCGTTAAGACGAATCTCTTTAGACTGATCGTCAATAGTTAATTTCCCTAAGCGAATCGGCTCGGGCGCTTTCGTCGCAGCCGGTGAAGACCGTTCAGAAGCCGTTCCAGGCTCTCGAGCTTTTGCCCAACGCGGCCCGACCAGATACGCCCCTAACCCGATCGCTATGACCAAGCCCACCCCCAACGCGATCATCGGCCAGAGGGCCTCCCAGATCGCCGCTCTCAAGTAGATCAGCGAGACCCCCAAGCGCACGTAGCTCTGCTCTGGCTCTAGCTCCCTCCAGATGTCCAGATACTCTAGGCCATTTCGCTGGTGCTTGGTCATCGGCTCTGGAGGAGGGGCTTGGTTGAGCAAGTCCCCCGGGAGCACCGACGTGGCGACGTCCTGAGCGAGGACCTCCCCGCGCCAGACGACCTGCGCGTACAGCACTAAGCCCATCACGAACGTATTGGTCATCTCTTGCAGCTCGCGGTGCAACTGAGCTGGGTCTTCGGACGCTCGAGCCTGGAGGCGAAAGCGTACTTGGTCAGCGAAATTGTTGGCGAGCAGCTCGCTGCGCTGCAAGAACTCGCGCTCCAATTCTTGGCTCATGCGCTGTGCGAAGACGATCGCCAACGGGGCCATCAAGACCAGCGCGATCAGCGTAACCCAGAGCGCGAACTTTCCGCGAGAGAGCATAGCTTACAATCTTACAGCCTTGACCCGATATCTTGCAAAATCGCCCGATGCGCTTTAGAATCTCTATGAGCCTTGGAGGGATGGCCGAGCGGACGAAGGCAACGGTCTTGAAAACCGTAGCGCGAGGAGCGCCGGGGGTTCGAATCCCTCTCCCTCCGCCCCTCTTGCCCAGTGCGGCTCTATGCGCTAAGCTAATAGCGTATGGATCGTTTAGAGGAGCTGCAACGACGTCGCCAGCGCGCCCGGCTCGGCGGCGGCACCGAGCGCATCGCGCGCCAGCACAAGGCCGGAAAACTGACCGCCTACGAACGCCTCGAAGTCTTGTTGGACGATAACTCGTTCGTCGAACTCGATCCCTTCGTGGTCCATCGCACCAGCGATTTCCCACTAGAAAAGATCCCCGGCGACGGCGTCGTGACGGGCTACGGGCGCATCCGGGGCAGAAAGGTCTATGTGTTTGCCCAAGACTTCACGGTCTTTGGCGGCTCGCTCTCCGAGGCGCACGCCGAGAAGATCTGCAAAGTGATGGACTTGGCCATGAAATCCGGCGTGCCCCTGATCGGGCTGAACGACTCGGGGGGCGCGCGCATCCAAGAGGGCGTCGTCAGCCTTGGGGGATACGCCGAAATCTTTCTGAGAAATGTCCTGGCTTCAGGGGTCATCCCCCAGATCTCGGCGATCATGGGGCCGTGTGCCGGCGGTGCCGTCTACTCCCCTGCAATCACAGATTTTATTCTCATGGTGCAGCACACGAGCTATATGTACGTCACCGGCCCGAAAGTGGTCAAGACCGTCACCCACGAAGACGTCACGCACGAGACGCTCGGCGGCGCGGACGTGCATGGGGCCAAGAGCGGTGTAGCCCACTTCGTCGAACCCGATGAGATAAGCTGCTTGGAGCGCATCCGCGAGCTGCTCTCGTATATGCCCCAGAGTAATCGCGAGTCGCCCCCGCGTATCTTCTGCGACGATCCCCCCGATCGTTACGAGCCAGCGCTCAACGAGATCATCCCCGAAAGCCCCACCCAGCCCTATGACATCAGAAGAGTGATCGAACGGATCGTAGACAACGGGGTCTTTTTAGAGATTCATAGAGACTGGGCGCAGAATATCGTGGTGGGCTTTGCGCGTCTAGACGGGCGCTCGGTGGGGATCGTCGCCAATCAGCCGGCGCATTTAGCTGGGGTGCTGGACATCAACGCGTCGGTGAAGGCCGCAAGATTCGTTCGATTCTGCGATTGCTTTAATATCCCGTTGATCACTTTTGTAGACGTGCCGGGCTTTCTGCCGGGGACCGACCAAGAGTGGAACGGGATCATCCGACATGGCTCGAAGCTGCTCTACGCGTTCGCTGAGGCCACTGTGCCCAAAGTGACTGTGATCACGCGCAAGGCCTACGGCGGGGCCTACGACGTGATGAGCAGCAAGCACATTCGGGGGGATTTTAATTTCGCTTGGCCCACCGCGGAGATCGCCGTTATGGGGCCTAAAGGAGCCGTTGAGATCATCTACAGAAAAGAGATCGAGCAGGCCAGCGACCCGGAAGCCTTAGAAGAGAAGCTCGTGCAGGAGTATATCGAAAAATTTGCCAACCCGTATATCGCAGCGGAGCGCGGCTACGTAGACGACGTGATCGAGCCAGCGCAGACGCGATCTATCTTAATTCGATCTCTTGAGATGCTAGAGACCAAGCGCGATACGAACCCTTGGAGAAAGCACGGGAATATCCCGTTGTGAAGGCCCTCGCCCCCGACCCCTCTCCTGTAGGTTATCTACGGGAGAGGGGGGCTGTCAGGCCGGGGTGAGGGCCATATTTATAAATTGGGCGTGTGCTGTATATAATAGCGTCGAAAGGAGTGGGCCGATGATCGTCTTCATCGTCATCGCGGGGGTGGGCTTGCTCTTGTTGCTGCTCTCGACGCTCGGCGGATTCTTTGAAGACATAGACGCCTCCCCCGAGGTCGAGGGCGGCGGGCACGGCCTTCTCAGTCTGCGCTCGATCGCGGTCTTTCTCACGGTCTTCGGCACGGTAGGAGCTATTGGAAGTTATTATAACTTGCGACCGATGCTCAGCTCGCTCTGGGGGATCTTGGCGGGGCTGGCGATGAGCGGCATCTATGTCTTCGCCATGAACTTGGTGCGCTCCCAAGAGGCCAGCTCGCTGATCGAGAGCCAAGATTTGGTGGGGCTGACCGGGCGGGTCACGGTGGCCATTCCCCCTGACGGCTTGGGTGAAGTGAGCTGCACGGTGAAGGCGCAGCGCACGCGCCGCATGGCACGCGCCAAAAACAACGAAGCCATCCCCGAAGGGGCGCTCGTGCGCATTCTCGAAGTCCAAGGGGATGTCGCTATCGTGGAGAGAATATAAGCTCCAAAAGGAGGGAGAATGCTGACCGTCTTGCCGCTGTTGCTCGTCTTAGTAGCGCTCGTGGTGATCGTCGTCTTTATGACGGCCACGCGCAACTATATCAAAGTCCCGCCCAACAAAGTCGCGGTGTTTTACGGGCGCAAGCACCGGCTCCCTGACGGGCGCGTCGTGGGCTTTCGCCTGGTTACGGGGGGCGCGGCCTTTCGTTGGCCCATCGTCGAGAACGTCACATATCTCGATCTGACGATCTTCCCCATTGATCTAGACGTGCGCGACGTCCCCAACAAAGACGGGGTCTTGGTGAGCGTTCAGGCGGTCGCGAATGTCAAGATCCGCAGCGATGAGGAGTCGCTGATCGCAGCGGCCGAGAGATTTCTGGGGAGAAGCGTCGAAGAGATTAAACAGATCGCTTATAAAAACTTAGAGGGCCATCTGCGCTCGATTGTGGGACGTTTAACAATAGAGGAGATCGTGCGCGACCGGGCGAAGTTCAACCAAGAAGTCCTGACGGAAGCGGCCGCCGATCTGGCCAAGATTGGGCTAGGGGTAGACGTTCTGACGATTCAGAAGATCAGCGACAGCGAGGGCTATATCGAGGCGCTGGGGAAGAAGCGCACGGCCGAGGTGAAGCGCGACGCCCGCGTGGGGGAGGCTGAGGCCGAGCGCGAGGCGATCATCAAATCGAGCACGGCGCTGCGCGAGGCCAAGGAGCGCGAGAACGAGAACTTAGCGCTGATCGCTCAGGCCGAGAAAGAGCGCGATGTGAAGAAAGCTCAATTTGAAGCCGAAGTGCAAGCGCAGCAGGCCAAAGCCCGTCAAGCCGGGCCACTGGCCGAGGCCAAGGCTCGCCAAGAGGTTGTGGAGCAAGAGGTTCAGATCGAGCTGGTGCGCACGAAGAAGCAGATCGAAGTAGCCGAGGCCGAAGCCGTGCGCCGCGAGCGCCAATTGCTCGCGGAGGTGATCAAGCCCGCCGAAGCGCAAAGACAGCAGATCATCTTGCAAGCCGAAGCCAACAAGCAAAAAGAGATTCTCGAAGCCGAAGGGCGCAAGACGGCGATCATCGTGATTGCAGACGCCGAGAAGCAGCGGTTGGCGCTGGAGGGCATCGGCGAGGCCGACGCGATGCGTGCCAAATTATTGGCCGAGGCCGAGGGCATCAAAGCGAAGCTCTTAGCCGAAGCCGAGGGCGAGAAAGCAAAGCTCTTGGCCGAAGCCGAAGGCGTGAAGGCCAAACTCCTAGCCGAGGCCGAGGGCGCACTCAAGAAGGCCGAGGCGTTCGCCAAGCTCGACGAGTCGGCCAAGACAATGCTCGTGCTGGAAAGATTGCCCGAGGTGATCAAAGCCTTCGCGCCGGTGGCCGGGGCGGTAGCAGCCCCCTTGGGCAATATCGACAAATTGGTCATGCTCGACAGTGGTGGCTCGGCCGATGGGACCAACACGCTGACGCGCTTGGCCAACACCGTCCCCGCGACGATGTTCAATCTCATGCAAGCGGCGCAAGCCGTGGGGATTGACATCAGTGGGCTGTTGGGCAAGATCGGTGTCAAGACAGAAGAGACGGAAGGGAAGAGCAACAAGAAAGGGTAGCGAAGAGAGGCGTTTATGTCAGAGTCGGTGTACCGATCGCAGGCGCCCTTTGCAGAGCGCGAGAGCGCGGTGCTGGTCATCGCGTGCACCAGCAACGCGTTTTTGCCCTACACCCGCGAGTTTTTGGAGAGGCACTTAGGGCTTCCAGAAGGAAGCTACGATCTGCTCGCGGTGCCGGGGGGTGGGCAGTTTCTCTTGCTTACGGAGTATCTGCCCAAGTTCGCATGGGTGGGTCATCGCTGGATCAAGTTTTTAGTCGAGCGCCATCGGCTCCGGCGGGTGATCGTGATCGCGCATCAAGACTGCGCGTGGTACAGCGAAGAGCGATTCATCCCACCGTTTTTGCAGAGGCTCGGCGTGGGCCGATCTCTCAAAGACCGTCAGCGAGAAGATCTGAGGGAGATTGTGCAAGCTCTACGTCAGCTCTCGCTGCCGATAGCGATCGAAGCCTACTACGCCGAGAAGAGCGCCGATGGCTTCGTGCGGTTCACCAAGGAGGCTTAAAAACCCTTGCCCCATCCCCTTGATTGAGATTCGGGGATGGGGCAAGAGGTGAGTCTAGAGATCCGGCCTACGGCTTCAGGTTGTAGAGCGCCAGGAGCAAGATCACCTGCTTGGTCGTGAAGAGCTTATTGCCCTTGCTGTTCTTGAGGCTGAGCAGCTTGCTCACCGTCTCGATGGGCGCAGCTTTCTTCATAATATCGGTCGTCTTCTCCCCGAAGTCCGGGAGATGACTAATCCGTTGCTCGATCTCCGCCACGGTGATGACCGGCGGCCGGTTGCCGATCTTGAAATAGTTGACAAACGCTGCTGCCGCGTCATTCAATTGCTGTATATCGGGGTACCCGTTCTCTTGAGCCGCGCCCCAGAAGACCCCGCCCATCAGCACCAACCCGACTACCAACGCCGCTACCGTCCGCACCAACTTTGTGTTGAACATCTCTGATCTACCTCCTTTGGGATTTAGATTTGCGTTCAACGCCTGCAGCATACCAGACCCCTGCAAAGTGGCTGCAAAGTGCGCACTTTGCAAAGGCGAATCTGAGCTTGCTTGATGAGATCCGATGCGCTATTCTAAACTTACTGAGCTATGATGATCGAGATCCAAGACTTAACTAAATATTATCAGAGGGGTGGAGCGCCGGCGCTGCAGAACGTCACCGTGCAGATCCCCGAGGGGAATATCGGGCTTCTGGGCGAGAACGGCGCAGGCAAGACGACGTTCATCAAGATCTGTCTGGGGTTGCTTGCACCAACGTCCGGCACGGCCCGCGTCTTGGGGATGGCCAACACCGAGCGCGAGCTACGCCGCAAGGTCGGCTATATGCCCGAAGACGATGTCCTTCCCCCAGATCTCAGCCCGATGGATCTCTTGGTGCGCTTGGGGCGCGTCTCGGGGCTGCCCTTCCGCGCCGCGATGGAGCGCGCTCACGACGTGCTCTATCTGGTGGGCTTAGGGGAAGAACGCTTTCGCCCTATTGAGGGGTTCAGCGTGGGCATGAAGCAGAGAGTCAAACTAGCCCAAGCCCTCGTCCATGACCCCAAGGTGGTCTTTCTCGACGAGCCAACCAGTGGGATGGATCCCCAGGGGCGCGACGAGATGCTCCAGCTCATCAGAAGCATCAGAGAGAAACTGCAGATCAATATCTTGCTCTCGACGCATCTGCTGGTGGATGTCGAGCGCACGTGCGACGCGGTCGTGATCCTGCGCGAAGGGCAATTAATCGCTCAGGGGTATCTCAAAGATCTCTTAGCAGGCTTTGAAGATCTGGTCTATGTGCGCGTCTCCGGGGATCTGGACGGGTTTGCGCAGCGCTTGCAGAGCGCGGGCTTGCGCGTCTCGGTGATCGGTTCAGAATTAGCTTTAGAATTTGACGGGGAGCGCGTCTATGAGATTTTATGGCGCGAAGCGGCGAATCACGGCGTGCAGGTTCGGCGCGTAGAGCGTCAGGGCCACACGCTGGAGCAGCTCTTCTTGCGCTTGCACAAGGCTGCTCCGACGAAATGAGCTTTCCCCAGCGGATTCGTAGCGTTCTTGGTCGAGTCGTCGAATTAACCGAGGAGCGTTGGGAACATATTCGATTTGAGCACCCCATTATGCAAGATCAGCTTGCGAAAATTCGGGAGACGCTGAGATCTCCTGATGTCATCAAGCGCAGCAACTACGATCCTGAAGTCGTTCTGTTCTATAAATTTTATGAGATGCTAGAGGGCGGCAAGCACGTGACTGTTGTTGTAAAATGGAGTCCCAAGCGCAGTTTTGTGCTGACGGCCTATCTGACTGACAGGGTGAAGAAGGGAGCGACGATATGGCCCAGAAATTAAGATTCAGCTACGATGCCGAAGGCGATATTCTAGAGATCTCGAAAGGCAAGCCTCGGCGAGCGATCTCGAAAGACCTAGGCGATGATATCTGGCTCAAGGTTGATCCCCAAAGCGGTGAGATACTGGGATTCACGATCTTGAGCTTTGTCCGACGCTTCACGCTCCACAAACAAGAGCGCACTGTTCCCGTGTCTGCTGATTTCAGAGTGTCGAAGCCTTCTCGATAGTATGATGACACCCAAAGGCGTGATCTACGATCGGGGATACCGGCGCTATGAAGGGGCCTATCGCGGGCGCGGCTATGCGATCTGGAGCCTGCTGAGCGCCGACTTCGGACGCGCTCTCGGGATTAAAAAGGGCCTTTGGTATAAAGTCTTTCTCTGGCTCTTCTTTCTGATTATCACCGTGCAGACGGTCTTCGTCTTCTTTGTCACGCTGGTCACCGAGCGGGTGCCCCAAACGCCCTCGGCGTTCAGCCATCCGTACAGCTTTCTCTTCGATCTCATGAGCACGATCCTCTGGTTTCTCAGCGCGATGGTCGCTCCCGATCTGCTGACCAACGACCGCAAGTTCAAAGCCCTGCAGCTCTATTTGGTGCGCCCTATCGAGCTGTATGACTACTTATTGGCCAAGGCCGGTGCGCTCTTCGGTCTGCTGATGGTAGCCGCTCTCGTGCCCCAACTGGGGCTGTTCGCTGCCAAGGCGTTCACCGCCGAAGATGCTGTCGCTTATGTTGCTCATCACACGCGCGATCTGGGAGCGCTCATCCTCAGCAGCGGGCTGTACGCGCTCTTCTATACGGTTTTCGCGATGGCCATCTCGTCGTTGACGACGCGGCGCGGGCTGGCGACCGGCGCGATCATCGCGCTGCCGTTCTTTTTGGGGCTAGGCGCAGCCTTGATTCTGGTTCTCACCCAGAGCCAATACTTTCAGCTATTGGACTTAGATAGCCTGCCCGCGGGCCTTAAGAGCGCCCTCTTTGGGGTCTCTTATGGTGCGCAGAACGTGCAGATCACTTTTGGGGATCGCAGCTTCTCCCTGGAGCCGTTGGACTGGTCTATTTATCTTCTGGCCTACAGTGCCGTGATAGCGTTCTCTTTGAGCGTTGTGCTCTTCAGTTATGCGAAGGAGCGCTCGTGAAGGCCCTCACCCGGCCTTCGGCCACCCTCTCCCGTGATCACTCACGGGAGAGGGGCTGGGGGTGAGGGCCTGAACTAAAGTATGACCCCGACAATTGTGGTCCAGAACGTCAGCAAGTGGTACGGTCAGGTCGTGGCCGTGAGCGACCTTTCGATAGAAGTGGGGCCGGGGGTGACGGGGTTGCTCGGTCCCAACGGCGCGGGGAAGACGACGCTCTTCAAGATGATCGCCGGGCTGCTGGTGCCCAATCAGGGAGTGGTGCGCGTGCTGGGAGAGTCGGTGCGAGCGAAGCCCGCGCTGTATCGCAAGATCGGCTTCTGCCCCGAGACGGAGAGTCTCTATGATTTTATGACGGGGCTGGAGTTTCTCAAATTTAATGCTGAGCTGCACGGGCTGCCCCACCCCGATGAGGCCGCGCGGCGCGCGCTGGAGCGCGTTCACTTAGCCAGAGAGAAAGACAAGAAGATCGGGGCCTACAGCCGCGGGATGCGCCAGAGAATTAAGTTGGCTCAAGCGTTGCTGCACGACCCGGAGATTTTATTATTAGACGAGCCGCTCAAGGGGGCCGACCCGACACAAAGAGTGCTGCTCATCGAGATCATTCGCGAGCTGGGGGAGCAGGGCCGAACTGTGATTGTCTCTTCGCATGTCCTGTACGAAGTCGAGCGCATGGCCCGAGAGATTCTCTTGATTCATCGTGGGCGCTTGGTCGCAGCGGGAGACTTTCGCGCGATTCGCGAGGCACTCTACGACCGACCGCACCGGGTGCTCGTGGGGACGGCTGACGCCAAGCGCTTAGCAGCCCTGCTGACCGAGCGCGCGCTCGTCAGCGGCGTGACGATCTCAGACAGCGAGCTGATCGTCGAAGTGCGCGATCCGGCGCTCTTTTATAGCGGGCTGCCTCGGCTGGTAGCAGAGACGGGGATTCGGGTCGAGCGGCTTGTCGGGCTAGACGAAGACTTAGAGAGTGTCTTTCGCTATCTGGTGCAGTGATGTTATGTTAGCGCTCTTGCGGTTCAATCTGCGACAACTGATCGGGCGGCATCGCTGGGGGGCGCTGAGCTTTTGGATGGTGCTCGCGCTGTTGCCGGCGGGGCTGGCGACGTTGGGTGTGGCCTTCGCTCAAGATAGAGTAGATCGTCTGGAGATGAGTCTGGGGCTGTTTAACGATCTGACGCTGGCGCTGGTCTTGCCCGTGTTGGCGTTGCTCGTGGCTTCTAGTCTGCTGCGCGAAGAGATTCAAAATCAGACGATCGTCTATCTCTATCTCAAGCCCCTAGCGCGTGCGAGCTTGGTGCTGGCGCCTGTGGCCGCTAGTTCTCTCGTGCTGTTGTTATTGATGGCGCTGAATCTGATCTCGGTGAGTCTGGTCTTTCAGGAGAGTCGCGTGATGATTTTTCTGATGGTGGGAGTTGTGGCTGTTTTGGCTTACGGGACGTTCTTCACGGCGTTGGGGCTTTGGATGAGGCGAGCGGTGCTGTGGGGGTTGGGGTACTTATTGTTGTGGGAAGGGGCTTTGGGGAATCTGTCGCGTCCGGCGTCGTTTCTGAGCGTCAGAAAGTATCTGTTGGGGTTCGAGCAAGCGCTTTTGGGAAACTCTTCGGAGATTCCGATGGGGACGGCGTTGATCGTGCTGGGGGGGATCGTCGTTGTGAGCCTAGGAGCGGCGATTTGGCGTCTGGGGAGGATGGAGTTTGAAGGCGAGAGTGGATCTTAGCCATTTGACACAAAGCTTTTCGCTGCGCTAGAATGGATTTTAGGTTGTGAGAGGAGGTGTTACCGGGGTTGGTCTTAATCGCTCCATCGGGGTTTAGGTTTTGCTAATCTATCTCCAAAGGAGGATCTTTCTTATGTTGAACAGTTCTTGGTGGAAATGGTCTATCGTCGCGGTGGTTACGGTGCTAGCGATCGGGTGGGGAAGCCAAGCCTTTCAGTCGGCGTGGACGACCAAGATCGTAGCGGAAGGCCCCGATGCTTCTAGACAGCGCGTCATCACGCCCGATATTGCAGTGGTGGGCAGCACGGTCTATATCTCTTACGCAGAAGACGCTGCTAAGACGGTCTGGTTGGTCAAGGGGGACCGCAAGGTCGAGGCCTACAAGGGCGGTGGGCGGGCGCTGAATACGAGCGTAGCGGCTTCAGAGAACCGCGTCTGCGTCGCGTGGCAGCAAGACGATTTCGGGGTTTATCAGCGCTGCGCCAACGCTGCCGATTTGGCTTGGTTGGGCGATTCGGTGCTCATCTCTCAAGCGGGGAAGGTCGCGGGTCAGCACGATCTTCAAGGCGAGTGGAGCGGAGGATTCGACAACGCGATGGCTAAAGACGGAACGGCGTATGTCGTTTGGGGCGAGAACTATGATACTTTGAAAGCTGCTAAGTCTGCCGACGGCAAGAGCTGGGCCGCGTGTGGGGAGATTCCCAATCAGCCCGGCGACGCTATACGGTATCCCACTGTCTATGTGGACGATCAAGGCACGGTCTGGGCGTCATCGGCTCAGGCTAATCAGAGACCCGATATCTTGGTCTGGATGTCCACCGACGGGTGCGCAAGTTGGAAAGGCCCCCAGAATACCAGCAACAACGCGGGCTTCAGCGATGCTCCGGGCCTGGCTCGTCTGGGGAACAGGCTCTATGAGACCAACGACGACGACACGACCAACCCCAGCGATGCCGATATTCACGTGAACATCTGCAATATCACGGGGGACGGTGCGAGTGGCTGCCAGACCAAGGTCGTTCTGAAAGGCGGCGGCTTTCCCCATATCGCTACCGACGGCAAGGGGCTTTATGTAAACGCCGATAATCACGCGGGCGGCGCTTACTATGGCTACTCGTGTGACGAGGGGGCTAACTGGAGTCAGGACGACATCCCCAACTCCAGGCCCAGCGCCTATGGCGTGCGCGATCCCGACTTCGGCATCACGTTTTCGCGCAGCCGCATTGCCGCTGGCGGTGGAACGGTCTATGTCGTTTGGTCCACCCGTCAGGAGGGCAAGAGCCGCATCATGTTGAGCACCCGGCCTGCAGACTGCAAGTAGTTTTGTTATTCTGGGAAATCCCGAGAAAGAGCTGGGGCTGCTCCCAGCTCTTTCTTTTGTTTTGTGGGCTGCTCTCAAGCGAGCGTCAGGGCTTCTTGGTCATCTGCTATAATAAGGGCATTTCAAAATTCTAGAGGTGATAGACAGTATGTCATATCGCAGTTGGGCGGTTGCTCTCTTGGTCGTGGTGCTAGTGGCTGCTTCGTCGGGTGGGTTTGTGGATCGTGCTCAGGAACCGGTGCAGTTTGGGCCGGTGCACAAGATCGCCTCGGGGGGCTGGGGCCGCAATCGCTTCGTGATCAATCCCGACGTGAAAGTTCTGGGGAACACTGCCTATGTCGCTTATGCCAATAACTACCCCGGCGGCGACATCATCGTGGCCAAGGTCGAGAACGCGACCTCCCCTCAGGTGCAAATCACCCCGGTTGCGGTTGCTCAAACGCAGGGGCCTTCTATTGAGCCGTCGCTAGCAGCTAAGGGCAATAAGCTCTGCGTCGCGTGGCAGGAGGGGATCGCCGGGACGAATTGGGACATCTGGGTGTCATGCTCCAACGATGGCGCTCAGACGTGGAGCCAACCCGTCAACGTTTCTAATAACGACACGGCTTCAGGATGGATCACGCTCTTCACCGGCGACGACTGGGCAGGGAATCTCTGGATCGAGATGAGCAAAGACGGTCAAAATATCTATGTTGTCTGGTCGGAACTCGAAGACGAGAAGATGTTTCTCTCGGTCTCCAACGACGGCGGCAGGAGCTTCTCTGCCCCGCAAGAGCTGAAGAGCAACGAGATCCTCCCGCGCTTTCCCTTCTTAAAGCTGCTCGATGCCGAAGATACCCCCGCGGCGTTCAAAGATAAGCTCTTGCTCGCGTGGGCCGACGGCATGAACGATTTTGGCGATATCTACGTGAGCTTCTCCGCCGATGGGGGCAAGACGTTCTCCGATCCCGTCAAGGCGACCGACAACCCCGGCTTCTCCGATGCGGTGGAGTGTGCCGTCTCTGGGGACTCTCTGCTCTGCGTCAACGACGATACGACGACCAACCCCGATAACGCCGATATCAACCTCACGGTCTCTACCGATGGCAAGAGCTGGTCCGGGACGAGAGCGATCCTCAAAGATGGGGCCTTCCCCACGATTGGCAGCAAGGGCCGGAACGTCTACGTCGCTGCCGAAAATATCGCCGATGGCGGAACGGGCGTGATTCTGACGTACTCGACCGACGCGGGCAAGACGTTCGCTCCCCGGCTTGTCATCCCCAATACGACCGGGCCGTTTGATGAGCCGCAGATGGCCATCGGCGACGACGGGACGGTCTATATCGTCTCCGTGGGAGGCGTGTCCAGACAGAGCACGGAGATTCAGTTGGTCACCTTCAAGGTGCGGCAGTGAAGATCCGTCAACGGATGACATAGCTACGGATTAACGGATAGGAGATAGTTCCCTATCCGTTAATCCGTTTTGCTATCTGTTGACTAATTCACGTGCGATGCGATAAAATAAAGAGCCTTGAAGATTCACGAACTGGAGTGGGATGATATAAACAGCGCGCACATCGCTGAGCATCAGGTCAAACCCCGTGAAGTCGAAGAGCTGATCTTTGAAGATGCACCGCACTATCGGCGTGGACGTAGCAGAACGCTTTATCAAGTGTACGGCCAAACCGCAGCGGGACGTTATTTGTTTGTAGTCTTGCGATATTTAGGGCAGCATCGCGGGCGGGTGATCACAGCTCGCCCGATGACGCGGTCCGAGCGCCGGCTGTATCGTCAAGTCCAACGAGGAGCTAAAACCCATGTCCAAGATGAAGAGAAAGCCTAAAGAACTCCCCGACATGACGGATTGGTCTGACCAACAGATTCACGATTTCTGGAAGAACCATGATTCGGCGGACTATTGGGAAGAGACAGTCCCTGTGGAGGTTACGACCGCCCGCCGTAGACGCCAGGTTGTGCCCGTTCCGTTGGATAGGAGTGACCTCATCTCTTTGAGAAAGCTGGCGCGGCGGTTGGGCACAGATCCCACCGTCTTGATTCGACGCTGGATCAAAGAAAAGCTGCAAGCCGCTACTCTCTAGACCAGCCAACAGTAGCAAGTGCTCTACGTGATAGTACAGCTCTTTGCTATCCGTTGACCGATTCGCGACAATCTCCCCCGCGCACCCACAAGTCAATAATCTTGATCATCATGTTATCGCTGATGGGCTGAGGCAGCTCAGGATGGCGGCTCTGGGCGATCCACAGATTGATCGCAATCAGAATCTCTTCGTCGTCAATCGTGTGATTGATCGTGCGCAGCCGCGCGATCAAACACGGGATGCTGCGCGGCTCCTCCGCGCTCACCCAAAGCACCCCCAGTGCTAAACAGAAGAGCAATATTAGAATCTTACGCATACAGCCCACGCGCCCGCGCCGCCCGCGCCACACGATCTACGGCTACGATATACGCCGCTGTCCGGAGATCCACGCGCTCGCGCTGCGCCGTCTCCCAGACCCGCTCAAACGCATTCACCATGAAGCGCCGCAGACGACGATCTACGCGATCCGCGCTCCAGAAATAAAACGCCCGATCCTGCACCCACTCAAAGTACGAGACCGTCACTCCCCCAGAGTTCGCTAAGATATCGGGAACGACGACCACGCCGCGCTCATAGAGAATGCGATCTGCCTCCAGAGTCGTCGGCCCGTTGGCCAGCTCTAGAACTACTTTTGCTTTGATCTTATCGGCGTTCGATTGGGTGATCTGGTTCTCGATCGCCGCGGGGACGAGGATATCGCAGTCGAGCTCGAGCAACTCTTGATTCGTGATCGCCTCGGCCTCTTTGAAGCGCACCACCGAGCCGGTGCGGCGCTCGTGCTCTTTGAGGGCGATGGGATCCAGACCCTTAGGATTGTAGACCCCGCCGCGCACGTCGCTGACGGCCACGAGCTTCGCACCGCCCTCGACGCAGAAGCGCGCGATGCTCGACCCCACGTTGCCAAAGCCCTGCACGGCCACCCGCGCACCCTCGAGTTTCATGTTCATCTGCTTGAGCGTCTCTTGCAGCACGAAGTAGCCGCCTCTCCCCGTAGCGGTATCACGCCCCTCGGAACCTCCAAGCACCTTGGGCTTGCCCGTCACCAGGCCGGGCATGAACATGCTGTTATGATGCATACTGATCGTGTCTACGATCCAGGCCATCTCGCGCTCGCCCGTGAAGACATCGGGGGCGGGGATGTCTATATCTGGCCCAATAATCGGCGCGATCTCGGCGGCGTAGCGTCGCGTGATGCGTTCAAGCTCGCCCATCGACAGCTCGAGGGGATTGCACTTGACGCCCCCCTTGGCTCCCCCAAAGGGCAACTGCGCAACGGCGCACTTCCATGTCATCAGAATCGCCAACGCTTCGACTTCTTCGAGCGAGACGTCGGGATGATAGCGAATCCCGCCCTTGGTCGGCCCCAAGACGGGGTGGTGCTGCACCCTATAGCCCTCAAAGTGCTGGACGCTGCCGTCGTCCATCATCACAGGGAAGACGACGATCAACTTGCGCTTGGGATAGCGCAAGAGCGTGCGCAACGACGCTTCAAGCTGTAGACGATCAGCGGCCACGTCGAAGAAATGCTGGGCCATCTCCAGCATGCTCATCTCGGACTGGCGCTTGAGTTCGGACATCTAGGTCTTCTCCTCCTCTTCTTCTTCGGTTTCTAGGTTCTTCTGAATCTCTTTCAGCCTCGCTTCGACACGGGCGTAGAGGGAGCCTTCGGGGAATCTTCCGTCGGGACCGCGCTGCCCCGGCTCTATTCCCGTCAGCAGCTCTAGGCCCTCTTCGATGGTCTTCACCGCGTAGACGTGAAATTGCCCTTTCTTTACGGCCTCTACGATCTCCGGGCGCAGCATCAAGTGATGCACGTTCTGCTCGGGGATAATGACCCCTTGGTCGCCTGTAAGCCCTTTGATCTTGCAGATCTTAAAGAAGCCGTCTATCTTCTCATTGACGCCGCCAATCGGCTGAATCTCACCCTTTTGGTTGACCGAACCCGTCACTGCAAGATTCTGTTTCAACGGCACCCCCGAAAGCGCCGAGAGCAGCGCATAGAGTTCGGTGCTTGATGCTGAGTCTCCATCTACTTTAGAGTAGCTCTGCTCGAACGTCAAGCTCGCCGTCAGGCTGAGCGGCTGATCTTGGGCGAACTTCTCGCCCAGCCAGCCCTTCAAAATTAAGACCCCTTTGGTGTGCAGCTTCCCCGAGAGCGCGGCTTCGCGCTCTAAGTCAATCACGCCGTCTTTGCCCGTAAAGAGATTGGCCGTGATGCGCACTGGTCGCCCAAACGACAGATCCCCCACTTGTAAGACCGACAGCCCGTTCACGCAGCCCACGCGCGCCCCTTGCGTATCTATGAAGATGTCGCCGCGAGCGATCAGCTCGCGCATCTTCTCTTCGATCAAGCTGTCGCGATAGTGCTTCTCTTCGATGGCTCTTTCGACGTGCTCGGCCTTGACCAGACGCGCCCCCTCGCGCTCCGCCCAGTACGACGCCTCCCGAATGATCGCCATCAGATGGGAGAACCGCGCCGAGAGCTTCTCCTGGTCGCCACTCAGCTCAGCAGCATATTCGACCAGGCGCGCCAGCGCGCCCTTGTGAAAGTGCTTTAATCCGGGGCGTTCTTTCACGCGCGCGGCGACAAACGGTGCAAATAATTTAATATACTCAGGCTTCCAGTCCATCTCGTCGTCGAAGTCGGCTCGCACGCTAAAGAGCTTGCCGAAGTCTTCGTCCAAGGCTTGGAGCGCGTAGTAGATCTCCGGGCTGCCGATGAGGATCACTTTGATGTCGAGGGGGATGGGTTCGGGCTTGAGGCCCTCGGTGGTGGTCAGCCCGAGCATGTTGGCGGGATCGTCGATCTGAATCTGACGGCATCGAATAGCGATCTTGAGCGCCTCCCAACTGATCCCGTACTTGAGCAGGTTTTCGACGCTCAGGACCAAATAGCCGCCGTTGGCGCGGTGGAGCGAGCCGGCTTTGATCATCGAGAAGTCCGCGGTCATGACGCCAAACTGCACCCGGCGCTCGATCTTGCCAAAGAGATTCGTGTACGTGGCGTTCTCTTCCACGACGACAGGCGCCCCTTTGGTCTTGCTGTGATCTACTAAGACGTTCACGGTGTAGCGCTTGAAGAGGTCTATCATTCCCGTGGGGAGGGGGACGCCTTGGCCCTCGGCGTTCTGCTGGGGCGGCTCGGTAAACTCTTGAATATGCTGGAGGATATCGGCTTCGACGTCGTTGAGAAACTGCACGACGCGCGGGTGCTCGCTGTAGCGCGCTTGGAGCGCGTCTATGACGGGACGGACGGTGTATTCGGCGATCTCTTCTTCTAATTCGCGAATAGCTTTCAGGCGCTGCTCTTCGATCTGTTGCTCTTGTTGCAGGGCCTCTTGGATGATTTGTTGCAGCTCTTGTTGGGCGTGGGTGATGCGCTGGCGTTCTTTCTCGGGGAGCTGGGCGAAGAGCTCTGGGGTGAGGGGTTTGCCGTCTTTGTGAGGGATGGTTTTGATGCCGATGGGGGTGGGTTGGAAGAGAAAGCCGCGGCGCTGCGCTTCAGTCTCTACCGTGCGATAGATGCGCTGGCGCAGCTCTTCAAACTGTTCGTCCAGATTCTGACGGCGCTTGCGATAATCTTCGCTGCGATAGGACGCGGGGAGGCGCTCGCGTAGTTTTTTGATAAGATTCTCCATGTCGCGGGCGAACTTCTTGCCCATCCCCGCGGGCAAGATAATATAACGAGGGCAGTAGGGATCGTCGAAGTTGTGGACGTAGCACAGGTCTGGAGGAGAGGGTTCGTTCAGGCTGACTCGGTGCAGGAACGCTCTCACGATAGAAGTCTTGCCCGTACCGGGGCTGCCGGCGACATAGATATTGTAGCGAAAATCTTTGATGCCCAGCCCCAGTTCGAGGGCGCGCACGGCGCGCTCCTGGCCGATGACCCCTTCCAACGGGGCGCACTCCGCCGTGGTCTCGACCCCGAAGATTTCGGGATCGCAGCGACGGCGCAGCTCTTCGGGTTTCAGGCGGCGCGGCATAGGTAAATCAAGACAAAATCATACAAGATAGAGAGAGAAGAGACAAGAAGAGAGTGCAGAAGCTGACAGCAGATTTCAGTAGCTAATTGAACAGATTTAGTAAAAGAATCAGCTGCATCGGCTACCGAAATCCGCTATCAGCCCTCTAAAACGTCTGCAGTTCGGTGTCGCCGACGACGGAGACAGCCAGGCGCGGCGAGAAGCTCGTCAACTGCCCGGAGAACTTAAATACGCTGGGCTTGGTGCCCGGGGGCACGGTGAGTTCATAGACGACCGTGAGCGTCTGGCCGGGTTCAAAGCGGCGCGACCAGAGCCATTGCATCTGGGATCTTTTCAGCACAGCTCCGGCGTTCTCGCGCTCGCGCACCGTCCAGCTAGACGGGGGGTCTTCGTCGAGCCCCAGCCCGTTGATGGGCCTGTTGATGCGAATGGAGATCGTCACCCGTAAGGTCTGGCCCGCGGTGGCCCGCCCGCTCGCCGGCAGCGCGATCTGGCGCCGTACCGTTACAGGAGCCTCGCTGATCTTTATCACTTTGCTGATCGAGGCCGTTGCGCCGCGATTGTCGGTGACTCTTAAATTGATACGCCAGTCTCCGGCGCGGTCGAAGAGCCGCGACGTCGTTGGGGTTGTCTTGGTTTCGTCGAACTTGCCGTCGCCGTTGAAGTCCCACTCGTATCTGACGATCTGGCCGTCGGGATCGCGAGAGGCCGTAGCGTCGAAGAGCACGAGCGTGTTCGTATCGGGATTAGCGGGAGAGGTACGAAAATCCGCGCGCGGCGCTTGGTTGCTCTGGGCGTGCGCGATCAGACTCGCTAGAGCGAGAACGATCATCAAGAGTTTAACAGATCTTCGCATTCTACACGACCTCCTACAGAGACGCTTTCACGGATTTTACTTTGGCAGCGACTCAAAGACCGACGTCTCGGTCAGCCAGTAGGCGACCAGCTCTTGCAGCGTCTTCAGGTCAATCTTGCCGAAGACGACTTTTCCGCCGGCCTCGCGATTCTTCACTTCGCGGTCTTCAAGCCAGAAGAACGAGACGGCCAGCTGAATCTGATCGAAGGTGATGATATTATTCGCCGAGCTGAGGACGACTCTGGGGTTGGCAGCGTCGCTGGTGTCCATGCGCGCGAAGACGACCCTCATGGGGAGCCGGGTCACGATGTTGATCTCGGTCTCTCCGGCGATCGTCTGTTCAAACGCCGGGGAGGCGCTGCTCACGACCCCGCTGAGCTTCTCGACTTTGGGGGCGGGCGAGTCCGGCTCCGGGACGGCTAGTTCGTACTGAATCGTGCGGACTTGTCCGACATCGAGCGTCTCCAAGAAGACCCACGAGATCTCGCCGGGCTTCTTCTGCTTGGGCACGCCGCTCTCCGCGGGCAAGAGATTGTATTCCCAGCCCTTGGGGATGCGCTCGACCACGCTGAACCCGTTGATGCGCGTGTTGGCTCTTATAGAGAGCGTCACCAAGACCTTCTCCCCTGGCAGTGTCTGATCTCCGGGAAGATAAGTTTCAATCGAACGAATGGCGACGAGCTTGGGGGTGAAGACCCGCACCGAGCGCGTCCGAGTCGCCGTTGCACCGTCGTTGTCCGTGACGGTCAGCGTGACGGTATAGACCCCATCAGCGGCGTAGCGATGGACGGGGTTCTGTTCATTTGAAGAATTGTTGTCGCCGAACTGCCACTCCCACGCGACGATCTTTCCGTCGGGATCGCTGGAGCGATCCACAAAGCTCAGTTGGTCGTTGACGGTCGGTTCGGCGGGGGCGAACTCGAAGTTGGCTGTTGGTGGGCGGTTGGGGCCGCGGACTGAAAAACTCACGGGGCGGACGCTGGGGGTCACGGTGCGCCCGCGGCCGTTTACGTAGCTGAATTCTGGCTTCAATTCTGTAGTCCCAATCTGAGCGCCGCTGACGACCACGCTCGCCTCCCACGCTTCGCCGGCGGAGAGTTCCAAGAGCAGCCACTCGACCAGCGTGGTGTTATCGGGGTTTTTGACGACGCGGTTGGGAGCGTTGAACGTGGCGAGTTCGTAGGTGAGAAACGCTGGGAGCACGAGCGTGATCTTGATCTGACGAGCGACGATTCGCTTGGTGAGAGATTCTAATAATCGTTGGGGCACGGTCGCACTGAAGCTCTCGAAGAATTGACCGTTGGTCAATCGGGCGATCTCGCGCAGGGTGGCGAGATCGGGGCTGCGCCCCAGCGTGCGAATCGCAATTGTCGAGATGGCGATGCCGTGCTCGAGAGCGGCTTGGGCTTGCGAGAGGGGCGTGCGCCCGATATTCGAGCGCCCGTCGCTGACCAAGACAATAGCCCAAGCGGCTTCTTTGCGCCCGCGCAAGATCAGTTCGTCTATCGCTGTTGCCAAGCCCTCGCCAACGGCGGTGCGGCCCAGGGGCTTGAGCAGCTTGAGCGCTTGGCGAGTCGCTTCGTGATCGAACGTCAGGGGGACGTCGAGCGTCGCTTCGGTACCGAAGGAGACCAGCCCCACCCGATGCTGCGCGGGCAGCGCGTTGACGATCTCCGTCCCGATCTTTTGGATCTCGCGGATGTTGGCCGTAGAGGATCGGTCAACCACGAGCACGATATCGGCGGCGATCTGTTCGGGGCCTCCGGCGGTGAGCTTGAGCGTTAGAGTCGCTTCTTGCGGGGTGGCCGCAGAGCCTTTGACGAAGATGGTCGCTGGGGAAGCGCTGAAAGAGAGTTCGACGACCGAGGGTGTTGTCTGAGCGCTCGCCCCTAGCAATCCCAAGCCAAGCAGCCCCAGCGCGATGGCCAGCTCGCGAAGTCGGCGCTTCATACAGAGTCCTCCCGTCTTATCCTAGCCCGCCCTCGCCCTTGCCCTCTCCCTAACTTCAGAGAGAGGGCAGGGAGAGGATATCTTTCACCGTGCCGAAGGCGGCAAGGGTTTGTCTACGGGTGTATCGGTCAGCCAATGCGAGATCAGCGTCTGCAGCATTCGGAAATCAATCGTCTTGCCACAGGTGCCGATGACTTCTTCGTCTTCAAGCCAGAGAGCAATCGCTGTCTGCACTTGGGCAAAGCTGATCTTGTTCGAGAGCGACATATCTATAGCATCTTGATCTACGTTCAGGCGCGCGATGGCCACGGGGATTTCTAAGCATTCCACGACGTTGACGAGCTGATCTTGCGCCACGTCGCGCTCAAAGCGCGGCAAGAACGCCTCGATCAAGCCGATCAGCATGTAGCTGTTGATCAGTTCGTCGGTGGGCACGGTGACTTCGTAGAGGATGCTTCGCTTGGTGCCCGCGGCGATCTTCTCGGTGAAGATCCACGCGCCGTCGGAGGGCTTAAAGGCCGCGCCGCTGCTCTCGATGGGCTTGACCTCCCAGCGTTCGGGGAGCTTCTCGGTCAGCGCCAATCCCAAGAGATCTTTCTCGGCTTGGATCTCGACGCGCACTCTAAAGATATTTCCCCCCGGCGCGCGCAAGTAGACCTGAGAGAAGGGCAGCGGCGTGAGGATCGAGCGCAGGGCCGTCCCGCCGACGCTTGTGTCTTCTGCAAAGGCGCGATCTACCGGGACCTTGCCCAGATGGTGCGCGACGATCTGCTTGAGGGCTTCGGTGGAGAGCGGGGCATCGCACGTCCCCGGCACGGGGGTCTCCTCTTGCCAGAACGCCACCGCGCGGCGCATCTGCTCGTAGGTGATCTCTTCCGAGAGACGGAGATCCACCGTATCTGTAGTCGTATCTAGGTGCGCGATGGCAACGGCGGCGGGCAAGCACGTGACGACCGAGACGCGCGAGAACGTCTCGTTGGTCTCGCCCAGCACCGGGATCTCTTTGACGTCGGGGACGGTGCTGGAGATGCGGCCGACGATGTCGAAGTCGCTGGGGAGCGGGCCGCCCACGAGCTGGCCCGTCGGCGGGATCGTCACGTCATAGACGATCCGCCGGGTCTCGCCGGCCCGGACGATCGTGGGGAAGACCCATTGAATCTGCGCAGCTTTGAAGGTCGCGCCGCCGCTGTCGATCGGGGTGATCTGCCAGTTGGCGGGCAGGTCCTCGTCCAACCCCAAGCCGCTCATCGCGGCGCGGGTCGTGATCGTCACGGTGACTCTGAACGTTGTCCCCGGCGCGGCGTGAGTGGTGCTCACCTCGCGTCGGGCAAAGGCGATCTCCGCCCCAACGGTGATCGTCCGAGTGAGAGTCGCAATTGCACCTTTATCATCGGTGACGCGCAGCGTCACTTTGTACTCTCCCGTCTTGGTGAACGTGTGCTGCACGGTGGGTTTGTCGGTAGAGACCTCGAAGACGCCGTCGCCGTCGAAGTCCCACTCGTACTTGACGATCTTGCCATCGGGATCAACCGAGGCGCGGGCATCGAACGTCACGGCGAGATTGACGCTCACGGTAGTGGGGGTGAAGCTGAATTCGGGAGTGGGCGGCGAGTTGCGGCTGGCGCTCAGCACCAGCGGCTCGTTGATCGAGGGGAGCACGAAGCGATCGGGATTGGTCGGGGAGCCGCTCAAGACCTGCCAGCCCTCGATGCCGCGCGTAAACGTTGGAGTAATGACGATCTCGAACTCGTTGCCCAGGCCGCTGATGATGACGCCGTCGGCGCGTTCGGGGAGCCAGCGCCAGCTCATCTGAGCGGTGGGCGGCGTGAAGTTATACGTGTCGGCTGGGTCGTCGCGCAGGGCGATCTGCGCGGTAGGGGGTAGCCCCGAGAACGAGAGCGTGGCTTCGCCGCCCGTTTGATTTTGGGGCGCGCTTAAAATAATTACCAAGCTGAGATCTCGCGTGTTGGGATCGCGATAGAAGAAGACCAACGCCTGACGGGCGATGGCCAGCGGCGTGTTGGGCTGATCGTTGGCAAACTGATAGAAATCTACGGCAGACCGGCCCGGTTCGGTCAACGGGGTTATGGGCGTGGCGAACGTGCCCTGTCGGGCAAGGATGAAGACAGAGTCATTCTGTTGACCGTTGGCGGCAGGGAGGGCCATCCCCGCGATCAACATCAGCAGACCTAAAATATGTCGGACGACGCGCATCACGACCTCCTTTAACTCGTGTTCTGAGTATAGCGCCGCATCTGTTGCCAGACAGTGACCGAAATCACTCTATTCCGCACCCTGAGCATATCATAATCCCCTTGGACGAGGCAAATCAAGGTGACGGCGATCACACTCCTATCTAAAGAGACGGCGACTCGAGAAACGAGGTCTAGGGTGTGAGCAGGGCTTCCCGTTTGTCTGAGCCGGGAGTGCGCGGTGTCCGTGTTAAAGCCCCAGCTGAGGGGCGATCCCTTGCATCGCTTGAATTACAAACTCTATGTGCTCGTCGAGGGGGACGCCCAGCTCGCGCGCGCCCTGCTCGATCTCTTCTCGGTTGACCCCGCGCGCAAACGATTTGTCTTTCCATTTCTTCTTGACCGCTGCTACGTCGACTTCGGCCAAGCTCTTATTGGGGCGTACCAGAGCCGTAGCAACGATCAGTCCCGTCAGCTCGTCGCACGCGAAGAGCGCCTTGGCCATGAGCGACGTTCTGGGAACTCCCGTGTACGTCGCATGCCCCAAGATCGCTTGGCAGATCTCTTCGGAGACGCCGCGCTCGCGCAGAATCTGTACCCCGAAAGACGGGTGCTCTTGCGTAGGGTGATGCTCGTTATTGGGGTACTTTTCGTAGTCGAAGTCGTGGAGCAGTCCGGCCAGTCCCCAGCTCTCTTCGTCTTGGCCGAATTTTCTGGCGTAGGCGCGCATGGCAGCTTCCACCGCGAGCATGTGCTTGATCAGATTCTGGTTCTTCGTGTATTCGTGGACAAGCGCTAAGGCTTCGGAGCGCGTCATGACCATCCCCTCGCATTAAAAAGTATTTTACGGGATTCTTCAGAGCTTGTCGAACAGACCCAACTGAGAACTTTTGCGCGTCTGTGCGGTCTGTTGTTTCAGCGCTTGCGCAGCGCGGCGGCTTGTCTCGTGTGCGTGTTGGATCGGTACTGGGAGTGCTGAGTCGCTCGTGAGCGTGCGCAGAGTTAGCTCTATCGCCGTCTCTAAATCGACGCGATGCCCCGGCGAGATGAAGAACGGCTCAGCGTCTTCGCTGGGGCGCAGCGCTGCGCCGGCGCGCTCCCCTGCGATGCGAATGTAGCAGATCTCGTTTGGGGCTAGAGTCTTTAGATCTATTTCAGGCTCGCCGTGCAAGAGCGATTTCGTGATCCCAATCGTTGGAATATCGAGCATCACGCCCAGCTGCGACGCGATCCCCGCTTGGCGGTGATGCAGCGTCCCGGTGCCGTCTACGAACGTCATATCGGCTAAAGCGTTCTGATCTTTGAGCTTGTGCAAGAGCGCGAGCATAACGGGGAGTTCACGAAACGCTAAATAGCTGGGAATATAGGGAAATCGCACGGTCTGAGCGAGCGTCTGCGTGTCGAGCACTCTTAGCGATTCAAGCTCTAGGCGCGCATACGCCGCGACGCCATGCTCCCCTGCATACGAGAGATCAATCCCGCCCACGGTGCGATACTCCTTTCTATCGGGGGCTAAGCGCATGCGCGCGCGGATCTCGTGTTGGATCTGCTGAAGCCGTTGGAGGGGCTTGTCGCTGCGAAACTCTCGAAAGAGAAATTTATTTAGAGAGAGCACGCGCCCGTCTTTGATGGGAACTCCTTCGGCTTGGAGGAGCTTCGCTTGCTCTTCTGTAACTCTTCCATCGAAGCTGACGACGCGATGGCTGGGGCTGTCGCGCTTGTGCTGTGCCAGAATCGAGCCTACGGCACGCGCGGCGATGGGGTCGCCCAGCGCAAGGGCGATCTCGCGGAACGTTGCGACTCTGCCCTTGGGGATTTGAGCGACAAGCTCAAGCGTGATCGTCTCGATATCGGGCAGCATGGGCGCCTCCGCGCCCATCCTATCACTTGGAGTACTCTTTGACCAGCAGCGCAATCGCCTCGCGCATCAGCTCGGATTTGTTCGCTTTGCGGCCCTCGCGCTTGCGAATCTGCAACTGCAACTCCTCAAGCGCGATGATGTCCTCTGGCGCCAGGTAGAACGTGGCCTTCACCAATCCCGGCTCGTGAGCGTTCTTGACCGCGCTGGGCTTGTAGAAGGCCTTCATGATCTCGCTCTCGGCGAGCGGGTCGTGCGCAATCGAGCGACGGGCCTTCATCGCTGCATCACCTTCTCTGGACGGCTGGGCGTCTCGGCCAGCACGCGCTCGGCCAGCCTCTGGTAGTCGCGTGCGCCCAGCGAGGTGGGGTCGTACTCAAAGATCGTCTGATGGTGGCTTGCCGCTTCGGCCAAGCGCACATTGGCGCGGATGGGGTCTGTGACCTTGCCGTTGAAGTGCAGTTCTAATTTCTCTAAGACTTCACGGCTCTTGCGGTTGCGCCGATCATAAAACGTCGGGATGACCAGCGAGACGTCGATCTCGTGCCCCAAGATCTCGCGCACCATCTTTAGGTTCTCTAAGATCTGCTTGACCCCCACGAGCGCCAGATAGTCCATGCTGACGGGTATGAACGCCTCGTCGGCATAGGTCATCGCGTTCTGATTGAGGAGATTGAGGCTGGGCGGGCAGTCTAAGAAGACGAAGTCATAGCCGCCCAGCTTGGCGAGCTTTCGGCTGAGGACGCGCTCGCGCCCCGGCAGCCCCGTCAAGATCAGCTCGGCTTGCGCGGCGATCTTCGTGCTGGGCAGCACGTAGAGATTCTGGCGCACGGGAACGATGCACTCTTCGGGCGTCACGGTCTCGTCCAGCAAGACGTGATAGAGCGACTTTTGAGGAACGATGTCGAACCACGTAGAGATATTCCCTTGCGGGTCCATGTCTATCAGCAAGACGGTACGGTCGTGTGCGGCCAGCGCGGCGGCGAGGTTGACGGCCGTGGTCGTCTTGGCCGTGCCCCCTTTCTGATTGATAATCGCGATCTTGCGCATCCCTCTCACCTCGGGTGTCGCTTTGACGGTATGCCAGTACGTTGGCTTGTAGCGTGCCAGAGGCGCGGGGATCTGCCAAGGACGGTTGTCCCCTCTAGAGGGGCTGGCGGCTGGCCGCTTCGGTCGCCGCGCGATAGATCTCCTTGAGCGCAACGCGCTTCTCGTCGGCGAGCTTCTTGCAGTCTTCGTGCTCCGGCGCGATGTTGATGACCTCCGAGCCGAGCATCCCAACTTTCACGCGCACTCGGCCGTACGGCGTCTCGACCTCGATGATCTTTCGGGCGAGCTTCTTGCGCTGCACGGGATAGTAAATCGCCCCCAGCGTCGTGGTCTCTCGAAAGAGAAGCTCGCAGAGTTTATCGACTAAAACAGCGTCGCAGAGCACGCGGACTAGGAGTCCGGGGCGCCCCTTCTTCATCAGAATATTCTGAGCGCTGACGCTCTTGGCCCCGTGCTGCAAAAGCTTCTGTTGGACGTAGGGGAAGAGTTCGGGGTTCATGTCGTCAATCTCGGTCTCGATCACGATTGTCTCGTCGCTCTCCAGCGCTATGTCGCTGTCGCCGACCACGAGGCGCAGCACGTTGGGCTGTTGGGAGAGGTCTTTGGTGCCCGCGCCGTAGCCGATCTGAGAAGGGCGCGCCGTTGGCATAGCAAAGCCCGGCGCGAGAGCTTTCAGAATCGCTGCCCCCGTCGGCGTGACCAGCTCGGTCTCAATCCCCGACGAATAGATGGGAAAGCCTCTGAGCAATTCGAGCGTTGCGGGTGCAGGCACGGGGAGCCTCCCGTGCGCCGTCTCGACCGTCCCAGAGCCAACGTTAACCCGTGAAGCGTACCAGCGATCTATCCTCAGCGCCTCGATGGCAATCGCCGCGCCGACGATGTCGAAGATCGAGTCGAGGGCACCCAGCTCGTGGAAGTGCACGTTGTCTATAGGGATACCGTGAATCTTCGCTTCGGCATCGGCGAGCGTGCTGAAGATCGCCATCGCTCGTGCTTTCTCTGAAGCCGTTAGCGCGCTCTTCTCGATCAGCGCGCGAATCTCCGACCAATGTTGGTGATCGTGAGAATCAGCACTCGTCTCGAAGCGCAGGTGCGTCGCCGCGATCCCTTGGCGCAAGACTCTTTCGGTGTGAACGCGCACGGGACCTAGGCCCAAGCGCGACAGCTTCTCGCTCAAAAACTGAGCCGCGATCAGCTCCGCGTCGAGCAGCGCGGCAAGAAACATATCCCCGGCGATGCCGGAAAAGCAGTCTAGATAAGCGATCTTCATAGTCTATTGATCTTCGTCGCCAGCACGGCAGCACCAAAGCCGTTATCTATATTGACCACAGCGACGCCGGGGGCGCAACTGTTGAGCATCGTCAGCAGCGCCGACAGCCCTCCAAAACTCACACCGTACCCGACGCTTGTGGGCACGGCGATCACCGGCTTCTCTACTAACCCCGCAACGACGCTGGGCAGCACTCCGTCCATCCCTGCGACGACGATCAAGATTTTAGCAGCGTTGAGTCTCTCCCGATGCGCCAAGAGCCGATGCACGCCCGCAACCCCGACGTCGTAGAGCCGCTCGGTCCTATTCCCTAAATACTGCGCCGTAACTACAGCTTCTTCGGCAATGGGAATATCTGAAGTTCCAGCAGTAACGACGAGCACGGTCCCGCCCTTTGGTTCTTTCGGTGCTCCCAGCGTCAGCACTCGTGCGTGCTCGTGATAGATCACCTCAGGCAGCAGAGCTTTTACGGCCTGAGCTTGCTCGGGCGTCGCGCGCGTCGCCAGCACCGGCTCGGTCTTCTGGCGCAGCGCTCTCATAATAGCCGCGATCTGCTCCGGGGTCTTGCCGGGGCAGAAGACAACTTCGGCGACCCCGCAGCGGCCCTCGCGTTCCACATCAGGACGAGCGAACTCTTCCCAAGGCCTCATTCATGCTCCCGCTGCGATAGCCCATCAGATCGAGCGTCACGTAGCGAAACCCTAGTTCTTTCAAGGCTATTGCGATCTCTTCACGATGCTCCAAGACTTTCGTCATCTCATCTGGAGGCACTTCGATCCGCGCCATCTCGTTATAATGTCGCACGCGCACCTGCGTCAGCCCTAGCCCAAAGAGAAGCTCTTCGGCTTGCTCGATCTGTCTCAGCTTTTCAAGCGTGATCGCGCTGCCGTAGGGCAGGCGCGACGCCAGGCACGCCATCGCCGGCTTCTCCGCCGTCGGCAGATTCATCGCGCGCGCGATCTCGCGAATCTCCGGCTTGGTCAGCCCCACTTCCAGCAACGGGCTTTTAATACCATAGTCTTGGAGCGCGCGCATCCCCGGACGAAAATCGCTCGTGTCTGAAGCGTTCGTCCCGTCGAGCACCACAGCGAACCCGCGTGCTCTGGCAAGCTCCGTGAGCTTGCTGAACAGCTCTTGCTTGCAGTGAAAGCACCGAGTTGGGGGATTGTTGACGTAGCGGGGGTCGTCGAGTTCGCGGGTGAGAACGATCTCGTGAGCGACGCCCAGCTCTTGGGCGAATCTCTGAGCGGCTTCTAGTTCACGCTGAGCGTAGACGGGCGAGTGCGCCGTCACCGCCAAGACGCGCTCTCCGAGTTCTTGTTTGGCAACGGCGAGCACGACGGAGCTGTCTACTCCTCCCGAAAACGCGACAACAGCGCTGCCGTAGCTGCGCATCAGCGCGCGAAGCTCCATCAGTTTCTGGTCCAAATTGGCTGTCTTCATGCGCATAAGTTTAAGGGTTTGACCGCGCCGCGCGCAAGCGCTTATAATCACTCGGAACTTTATCACGGTGGGAGAGGGTACTCATGCATCGCTATCTGCGCCATCTGCTGGGGGTTTTTCTTGTAGGGGTTCTAGGATGTGTCGGTGTTCCTGCTCAGGAGGGTGTAAGTTGGGCCGATGCGGCGTACCGCTCGTATCGGTTCTCGCTGGAGAACGTGATGCATCTGGCGTTCTTTTCGGGCACCGAAAGCTCGGAGGC
>JANXAU010000026.1 GCA_025061735.1 Candidatus Bipolaricaulota bacterium | reverse complement strand
AGCGTCGCAATCGGGATCATAATTGCGTAATTGACGTCGGGATCGGCGCGCTTCTCTAAGATCCCGACGACCTCAAACTCCAGCGTCTCAATAGTGAATCTGTCGCCTACAGACAGCCCCAAGTCTTGGGCGATGGTGCTTCCGAGGACGGCTGACCGAGCCTCGCCCGATGAGAGCGCCCGACCGAGCGCGGGCTTGTAGTAACTGCCAAAAGACCGCATCAGCTCTGGAGCTATCCCCCACGTCAAAAGATACCCTTCGCGCCGTCCCGCGCTGATATACGGCGTCTTGATCAAGACGCCACCTACGGCTTCAACCCCAGAGATCTTCTTTAGTGGCTCTAAATCCAACTGAAACGTGTGCGCGCCCAGCAGCGCGCCCATGCCCAGACGATGCTCGCCGTGTCCCGCGATCATCACGACGTTGTAGCCGAAGGCTTCGAACTCTTGCGTGATGGACTTCTGCATCCCCTGGCCCAGGGAGACCAATGCGATCACGGCAGCGACACCGATCAAGATGCCGAGAATCGTCAGCCAACTGCGCTTGGGGCGATGACGTAAATTGCGCACAGAGAGCCTGATATTATCGAGAAGCATAGACATCTCCTCCGACAGCCATATTGTTGGTGACTTCCTCGACCAGCCGTCCGTCTTTGATACGCAAGATACGCTGAGCATAGGCCGCTGCTTCGGGGTTGTGCGTCACTAAGATAATCGTCTTCCCTTCTCGATGGAGCTGCGCTAAGAGTTCGAGAATTGCTTCACCGGACTCAGAATCCAAGTTGCCGGTAGGCTCGTCGGCTAAGATGATCTCCGGATCGTTGGCCAACGCACGAGCGATAGCGACGCGCTGGCGCTCTCCGCCGGAGAGCTGCGCCGGCTTGTGATGCAGCCGCCCGCCGAGACCAACTTTGCTCAAGAGTTCTGCGGCGCGGGCGCGGCGCTCATGACGCGGGACTCCCTGAAAGAACAAGGGCAACTCGACGTTCTCTAGAGCCGTCAGCGTTGGGATGAGATTGAACGTCTGAAAGACAAAGCCGATCTTCTTCCCGCGAATCTGAGCCAACGTGTCTTCGTCGAGCTTGGTGACGTCGTGCCCATCGAGCTGCACAACGCCTCCGCTGGGCAGATCTAAGCAGCCGAGCACGTGCATCAGCGTAGACTTTCCCGATCCCGACGGCCCCATGATCGCTACGAACTCTCCGGGCTGAATCGTCAAATCGATGCCGCGCAGGGCTGGGACGCTCACTTCCCCCATCGGATAGACTTTTTGAACGTTCTTTAACTGAATCATTGTGATCTCCTTTCACCCTCACCCCTTCCCTCTCCCTAAAAGGGAGAGGGTACCTCGTCAGAGGCGGGTGAGGGTTCAACCGTACTTACGGCCTAGTCTGACTCACGCTCAGCAACTCCGTCAAGGCCGTGACGATCCATCGGTCGCCCTCGCGCTTCTCGATGCGCAAGAGCGGCGGATACGGCAAGATCTTGCGCGATTCCAGATCGCTGATCGCGATAATCGCCCGCTGATCTTCAAACTTCGGATGAGTATAGACTCCCTTCACGGCTTTGACGCCCGCGATGATGACTTCTTCGCTGGTGACGAGCTTGGCGCCCTCGGGCAACAGAATCTCTCGATTGGGCAGGACTTCGCGCGTGTCGAG
>JANXAU010000023.1 GCA_025061735.1 Candidatus Bipolaricaulota bacterium | reverse complement strand
TGAGAGACGGCTTTGTCCTTGTGCGTCAAAAGGGTAGCCATCAGACGTACCGTCATCCCGACGGCCGGACAGTGACTGTGCTCTTCCACCGCTCTGGTGAGACCTTTCGCCCCGGCACCTTGCGTGCTATGATCAAGGACGTCGGTTGGACAGAGGCCGACCTGCGGCGACTCAAGTTGCTCAAATAGTAGATTCATCCCTTCTCTCCCTTCACGATGCGCAGAAAGATCTCTTCCAAGTCGGGATACTGCTTGCCTACCGACTCCAAGCCACAGCCGTTCTCTTTGAGTACGTCAATGATCTCGTAGACTTTCTGATCGTCGAGCAGCTCCGCTTCGATGACCGTGCGCGAACTGTCTCTGCTAATTTTGATGAGATCGAACTGCTCGGTGAGCTTCTGCTCTTGCGCTTGGTTGAGATGCCCCTCGACCTCGAAGCGATAGGCGCTCGCCGTGAAGAGCCTCTTCAGATTTTCTATTCTGTCGTCTACGACAATTCTGCCGTGATTGATGATGATGACTCGCTCGCAGATGTCCTGGACGACGTTCATGTCGTGGCTGGATAGCAGAATAGTGCGCTGGCCCTGCTCGGCCATGCGCTTGAGAATCCAGCGCAATTCATAGCTCGTCTCTACGTCTAGGCCCAGGGTTGGTTCATCTAAAAGCAAGATCGGGGTGCGCTTGACGAGCGCGCAGGCGACGGCGAGTTTCTGCTGCATTCCGCGCGAGAGCGTTCGTGCCTGCTCTTTCACTTTCTCTTGGAGATTGAACATCTCGATCAGTTCGTCAATGTAGCTTCTGACCGAGCGCAGCGACTGCCCCTGCAGGCCCGCGAAGAACTCTAAGTTGTCCCTGACGGTGAGACGCCAATAGATATTGCGATTGCCCTCCAACACAGCGGCGACTTTTTCAAGCGCCGCGCGCGGGTTTCTGATGGCATCAGCACCGTCCACCCAGATCTCCCCAGAAGTTGGGCGCAAGATCGTACAGATAGATTTAATGGTCGTGGTCTTGCCGGCGCCGTTGGGGCCGAGCAAGCCCACGACTTCGTTCTTATAGACCCTAAACGAAACGTTGTCCACCGCGACGATGTCGCCGCGACGACGACTGCGATAGACTTTCGTGAGATTCTTCACCTGTAGCACGGTTTCATCAGCCATCCATGAACTCCTTTCTCAGAAACGAGCGTATTGAATAGCGTTCATCTCTTCAGTCGTTCGATCTCTTCTGTCACTTCTTTCAGCTCCTCCTCAAGTTCAGCTTTATACCCTTCCAGATCGCGTTTGTACTCTTCCAGCATCTTCAGATACTCTTCTCGTCTGGGGAAGCGCCACGGCTCGAACGCCCGGAACGGCCCAACACGGTGCACATAGAACCCAAACGGAAAGTCAAACCCGATGAAGATCCCGCGACGACGCATGGACACTCACCTCCGTAGCTTATCTCTTCTGGATGCGAACATCCCCACTTGAGGTCTCAATCTTGATCTGGGCGCTGGGGCTGTCGCCCACGGTGCCACGCAACTCACGCGTGCTGAGCTTGCCAGTCACCGTCAACGGGAAATCCACCTCGATATCGCCGGAGCTGGTCTCCACCGCAAGCGCAAAACGCGCCTCTGCCGGCAAGCTTATGGAGACATCCCCAGAACTCGTCTCGAGTTGCCAGCGAACGCCTGTTCCTAACCCCGAATCTATGCGAATATCCCCACTTCCCGTGTCAACGTCAATGTTGCCACCGATCTCTTGGAGCACGACATCGCCCGAACCGACGTCTATCTGCACATCGCCGGCAATCTCGCGAAGCTCAATATCGCCGCTGCCCGCGTCAGCACTCACCTTGGCCGATCCCACCACCGCGATATTGCCGCTCCCTGTATCTACCGTGACTTCTCGCTCTATATGAGCGATGTGAATATCGCCGGAGCCGGCCTCGGCGCGCACCGGCCCACGAATATCCCGGATGAGCTGATCCCCAGAGCCGGAATCTATCTTGGCTTCGGTCTCATAGGGCACTTGGATATCAAAATCTATACCGAGAAACGGCCCTAGAAACCAGGAGATGCTCTCGCGATATTTGCTCAGATCGCCGACTTTGACCGTGTTTCCTGAGACTTCGATGGGGGGATCGCTCTTGATTTTTGCGGCAAGTTCGTGCGCTTGGTCTCTGCTGAGGGCGTGGATGAAGACGCGCCCCTGCACTACGAGCGTGCCTTCGGCGCCGCGACGAACTTGGATATCCCCACTCCCGGTCTCCACCATCAGTTTGACCGGCCCGCTCACCGAGAGCGTGCGCTCAAAGCGATCTTCTAGGCGCGCCATAGGCTCGCTCGCCTCCCAAAGCTATGTTTTCACGGCGGGGCCGATTCCCTCAAGCACGATCTGCCGCAACGTTTGCGAATCTCCAAATCTCTTCACGGCATTGAGAATCTCAATGCCTGCTAGACGACCTTGGGCGTCGTAATCTGCAGCGATGCCCTCAGCCAGATGCTTAGTAGTTACCGTCGTCTCTCGGAAGATGATGCTCAGGGCGTCTACCTCAGCGTCATAGGTGATCCTCATCTTCTCACGCTCCTTCAGAAGTAGGTATAAACGGTCACGACAACAATCTCAGATTCTTCCTCGACGAAGATCGGTCGGACCTGCTTTGTTGCGTAGATTTTCCCATTCCACTCCTTTCCATAGGTGAAGTCTTTGCGACACTCCAAGCGTCCAAGTTCCGCTGGGCCCCAAGGAGCAGTGCGGATGGCCTCTTCTACCTCAGCGATTGTGAACCCTTGCCGAGCCATATACCCTCGTGCATGGTCAGATAGCCGAATTGGCTTCATTGATGCTCCCGATTTAGATTCGTACTTGTTCTTTCACCGCGCTCTTGGGGTTTATCTGCAGCGACTCGGAATACTCGACTCGCTCGATGCGGCACTCCGGCCCAATCGTGACGCGCTTGCCACGTACTGTTTTCGCTGTCGTCGCCTCGAGATAAATTTCATCAGCTTCGATGCTGTCGGTCTCTAGGTGTTCGCTGCCGCGAAACCACCGCAAAAACCACCATCTCGCTTCTCCCTTGCGAATATCTATCTTGCCTCCCCCTATCTCGCCCGCCGAGCAGCGCCCCCATAGCCTAATCTCGACGACGTCCGCAGAGAGCAGTTTCTCTACGTGAAACGCACCGCTGGCATAGAAGCGCTCGACCTCTACTTGGCCCCCGACGTGGGCAAAGCCAAGAAATCTCGCGCTTTGAGCATGAACATCTTGTCCAACTTGAACCGACCCCGAAGTGCTCAGCTCGCCCACTCGCACCGACCCTTGCACATGACAACTCCCCGATGCGTGCAGGCTGTCCCCCCGAACATCCCCTAAGATCTTCCCCGAACCGGAGATGCGCATCTCTCCCACGTCTGCTGAGCCCGCGACCTTGCCGGAGCCGGAGATCTTGACATTTTTTGCTTTCAGATCGCCTTCGATGGCCCCCGCGCCCGAGATCGTGACCGTCTCGGCTTCGACGGCTCCTTCGATCCTGCCGCTGCCGGAGATCTTTATAGCTTCGTAGAGACCGCCCGTCGCTCTGCCCGACCCGGAGATGGAGATGTTGCCGCGCTTGGTCGTCATACTCTCTTCTGCTCCTTCACCTGCGCTCCTGGCGCGATCTCTAGGCTCTCAGAGTACTCGACGCTCTCGATCTCGCAGCCCTCGCCGATCTGGACCTTCTTGCCCCGGACGGCGCGCGCCTTGGTATTCTCTAAAAAGATCTCGTCGCCCTCTATCGTCTCGGCTTCTAAATACCCAGATCCTCTCGCCCACCCAAGCGCCTGGCCCAAGCTCTCGCTCACCGCGCGCTCGACCTCCTCGCCAATCTGCCCCAACCCCTCAAAGAGGCTCTCCAGCAGCCCCTCCGACCCACGCTCCAGATGAATATGCACGCGCGGCTCCCGCCCTTCTCCTCCAAGGGCTCGCCCTCGTCGTCGCACCTCGATCCGCGTCCCACCGATCTCCGTGACTTTGCCGCTGCCCAGCTCGATCTTGATCTCTTCGGCCGAGAGCAGCCCCCCGACTTCAAATCTCCCGCGCGATAAGAACTTTTCGGCTTCGACGTCCTCGGCCACGGTGAGCGATCCCGCGCTCGTGATCTCCTTAGCTTTGACCGAGCATTCGACGGCTTGCGTCCCGGCAACGTGGATCTGTTCAGCGTAGACATCCCCCTCGACGGTGCACGAGCCGACGGTCTTCATGCGCTCGGCACGCACGTCTCCCAAGACGCGACATGCCCCCGCCGTCTTCAGCTCTTTCGTCTTCACGTCGCCCTCGATGCGACACGCCCCCGCCGTCTTGATGAGATAGGCGTCCACATCGCCCTCGATCCGTCCAGACCCAGCGACGGTCACAGTGTCATAGATGCCGCCGCTGATGCGCCCAGAGCCAGCTACGTACACGTTGGTGCGCTTCTGCTCAGACATAGCTGCCTCCTAGCGCCGCGCCTGCCAGAGCCGATAGAGGAGATAGACCAAGGCCGCGACAAAGAGAAAGATCAAGACCGGCGAACCCGCTAACACGCTGACGACCACCCCCACCAAGACGAGGGGCAAGAGTATGGGCGCCAAGATCAATAACGGAATTCCCAAGATCGGCAGGAGCGCGATGCCCACCGCGGCCAAGACCACCACTCCGACAAAGAGCATGATCCCTATGACAAGCGCCCCAACCCCCACCAAGATGGGGATGAGCACCATCCCAACGAGTACGAGCACGGGGATAGCAATGAGCCATCCCAGCCAACTGCTGGTTTCCCAGTTCCCGACGCGGATCTTCACCACGACCTCCTTTGCTGCCCTCACCCCCGCAGGAGTCAAGGCGCTCCTAGTTTCAGTTTAACGTCTTCTAAGATTCTACTAAGCTCGATCTTGGCCACGACCCGCGCTTGGGGGTCGCAGAGGCACTCTTGCGTGTAGAGCAGGCACGTGCTCAGGTAGGGCTTGCGGCTCGTCAGGGCAAAGCTCCCCGGCAAGTCCTTGCGAACCAGCACCAGCACCCACGCAAACTCCTTCGATTGCAGCTTGGAAAAATCGCTCGACAGCAGCGTTGAGATCACCAGATTCAGCTCCTCTGGGTCCAGATCGTGCCGCCGCAGGGACTCCATCACGGCGAGAAAGATCAGCTCGCGGAAGCTGAAAGATCCCGACTCTCTGCGGACCGACTCATAATACTCCACGACCTCGCGGCTGATCCAGCTCAGGCGCAAGACCTCCTCGCGCGTGAAGCGCCGGTCTTTGAGTTCTGGGCTAAGCAATTGTGCGATCTCTTCTAGGGATTTTGTGTCTTTTAGGGCTTTGATCTTCTCGATGCGCTCTAAGATCTTCTGCTTGGGCAGAAACGTCTCTTGTCCGGTAAACGTAGACTTGCGAATAAACCACGATTCGGGGATCAGCCCCTCGCGCTTCCAGCGATAGAACTGCCCGTAGGAGATCCCCGTGCGCTCGAGAACTTCTTTCTTGCTGATCAGCTCTTCTTCGGCCATACCGCCTCCCCCTTGGTGGCCTGGGGGCCACCAAGGGAAACGTCACACTGTTACAATGACAAGGGCAAAAATTTTTAGAGCTTCCATTGCAACCGACCGTTCTTCCCAACCCCTAACAGTTCGAAGATTCCGGGGAATTGGGGGGATTTTGAACCCCTCTCGTCTTTCTGGAGCGCCTTCCACAGGCGCATTTGTTCAGCTTCTTCCAGCATACGGCGATATTGGTGCTCTACTCTGATCATCAGATCCCAACTGTTGAGAGTCTCGTACATTTGACCACCTCCTTAGAGTGAGATAGCCCCATTATAACATAACACTGTTACGATGTCAAGAGAGAGGGGGGTAGATCAGAAAGAAGCCACCTGTCGCAACGCTTTCAGCGCCGCGCGCGGGTTCTCTTGGCCAAAGACCGCACTCGCCGCGACAGCGATATCGGCCCCCGCTTGCGCGATCTCTCTGACGTTGTGCCGATTGACGCCCCCGTCTACTTCGATCTCGACGTTGGCGCGCTTTGTAACGATCAGCGCTTTCGCTTGACGAATCTTGTCGAGCGTGTCGGGGAGGAAGCTCTGTCCGGCAAAGCCGGGTTCGACGCTCATGACCAAAAGCACGTCAATCTGGGAGATGAGAGGCTCTGCGGCGCTTAAGGGCGTCTGGGGCTTGAGCGCCAGCCCCACCCGCGCCCCCAAGCCGCGAATCGTCTCGATCACCGAGACGGGATCGCGCACGGCTTCTAGGTGAAACGACACGAGATCTCCGGGCCGGACGCAAAACTCCGGCGCGTACCGTTGGGGATCGGAGATCATCAGGTGAATATCAAACGGCGTAGAGACTCGCTCTCGGAGGGCGTTGACGACCACCGGGCCGAACGTGAGGTTGGGCACGAAGTGCCCATCCATCACGTCCCAGTGGAGATAATCCGACAGATCCGCAACGGCCCGGGCGGCCTCCTCCAAGCGAGCAAAATCGGCGGCCAGCAACGAGGGCGCGAACTTCACAAATCTCTCTTACCGTTCGCTGCTGCGCGCGATGAGCACCAGCCGGATGAGTTCGAGCACGGCCGTCGCGGCCGCAGCGACATAGGTCAAGGCCGCCGCGTTGAGGACCTTGCGCACCATGCCCAGCTCCGACGGAGAGACGATCGCCCCGCCCTCACTCAAGATGCGCACCGCGCGGCGGCTGGCGTCGAACTCCACAGGCAGGGTGATAAGCGTGAACAGGACGGCCGCGGAGAAGACGATGATCCCCATCCAGATCAGGCCGCCCATGTTTAACAGAAAGCCCGCGATCAGCAACGGGAAGGCCAGCATACTGCCGAAGTTGGCCACCGGCACCATCGCGTTGCGCAGCACCAGCGGCGCATAGCCTTGAGCGTCTTGGATGGCGTGGCCGGCCTCGTGCGCCGCGACGCCGATGGCCGCGACCGAGGTGCTCTCGGGGGCCGAGAGCCGCAGCGTCTTGGAGCGCGGATCGTAGTGATCGGTCAACTGACCAGGAACGGCTTCGACTTTGACATGGTACAGCCCGGCCCGATCTAGCAGTCGTCGTGCCGCCTGCGCCGCGGTCAAGCCCGAGCTAGCCCGCTCGCGCGAGTAGCGGCTATACGTAGACCAGACTTTGTACTGAGCAAAGAGCGAGAACGCCAACGCCGGCAACAGAAAGAGCAGATCCAAGGGACTGAAGAAGAACATCGTTTGCGATCACCTCATCGAATTCGTATTATAACAGCCCTAGAGGGGGGTTAGCAAAGTGCGCGTCACTTGCAAAGAGAACCCGTTCTCTGCTAAGATGGGGGTGCTCTGGGGTGTGGTGCAAGGGTAGCACGTCGGCCTTTGGAGCCGAAAGTAGAGGTTCGAATCCTCTCGCCCCAGCAGAGGTGCCAAAAAGTGCGGCGGTGCGCAAGGGCTGAAGCCCTTCAGCCCTTTCGCACCCCTGTACTCGCCCGTGAACGCGCTCGAACGACTGCAAGAGGCTCTCGGCCTGTGGGAGATCCCCCTTGAAGAGTTAGCACGCCCCTTCTATCACAGCTCGTATGTGAACGAAAGCCCCGATCCCATCGAGTCGAACGAACGGCTAGAGTTCTTAGGGGACGCGGTGATCGAGCTGGCCGTCGCCGAGTATCTCTTTGCGACTTATCCTCGTCTTTCGGAGGGGCAACTGACGCGGATCAAGTCGGCCGTCGTCAGCGGCAAGGTGTTGGCGGAAAAGGCTCGCGAGCTGGGGTTGGACGGTTGTTTGTATCTGGGGCGCGGGGAGGAGCCCAGCGGGCGCTCCAACGAGAATCTCTTAGGGGACGCGTTTGAAGCGTTGATGGGATTGGTCTTTGAGCGATTGGGGTATCGTCGGGCCTCGCAGCTGGTGCTAGAGCTGCTCCAAGACGAGATCGTGCGCGTGGCGACGGGGGAGCATCGGCGGGATTATAAGACACTTCTGCAAGAGTGGGCGCAGGCGCGCAACCAGAAGCCCGTCTATATCTTAGTGGGCGCCGAAGGCCCCGATCATTGCAAGGAGTTCACGGTGCGGGTCGAGGTGAACGGGTTGTCGGCGCTGGGGCGAGGGTCGAGTAAGAAGGCCGCCGAACAGGACGCGGCGAGACATCTTTATGAGCAGCTGGTCGTTTAAAGATTTGCAAAGTCTTGTGTCATCGCTTATGCTAGAGAAGAGAGCGTTATGAATTTGCAAGACAGAATCGCGCTGGTAACCGGCTCGAGCCGCGGGATTGGGCGCGCCATCGCGCTGGAGCTGGGCCGCCGCGGCGCGCACGTCGTGCTCAACCACCGGCGCAACAGCACTCGCGCCATGACCGAAGAGACGGCCCAAGAACTGCAGAGGCTGGGACGTCGCGCCTTAGTGATCAAAGCCGACGTCGCCGACCCTCAAGACGTCGCCCAGATGTTCGCGCAGATCCAGAACGAGTTCGGCAAGCTGGATATTCTCGTGAACAACGCTGCCTCGGCCGTCTTTCGCCCGCTGTTGCAGCTAGAAGAGAAGCACTGGGAGCACGTCTGGGACGTCAACCTCCGTGCGCTCAATCTCTGCATCAAGCACGCCGTCCCGCTCATGACCAAGGGGGCGATCGTCAACATCACGAGCCTAGGGAGCTTTAAGTACCTGCCCAACTACGGGGCGCTCGGCGCCGCCAAGGCCGCGATCGAATCGCTGACGCGCAGCTACGCCGTCGAGCTGGCCCCCCATATCAACGTCAATGCCGTCTGCGGCAGCTTGGTGGACGAGACGGGGTTCAGCGAATTTCTCCCAGAGAGCGAAAAAGCCCATTGGGCGCGGTTGACGCCCCTGGGACGATTGCTCAAACCCGACGACATCGCCAAGATCGTGGCGTTCTTGTGCAGCGACGACGCCGAGACGATCCGTGGACAGGTCATCATCGCTGATGGCGGCCTCACCCTGAAAGTGTGAACATCCTCACCAACGAGAAGACTCTTAAAGACTTAGAGTACGGCAAGCTCAAAGAGATTCTTCAGAGCTTTGCCGTCTCGCCGATGGGGCGCGAGCTGGTGGCCGCGCTGCGGCCGTCGGCAGAATATGAGACGATAGAGCGCGAGCTGGATCGCGTGGAGGAGCTGTGCGCCGCGATCACGCAGGCGCGCTTTGCGCTAAGCGCCCTGCCCGACATTCGCCCGCTCTTGCAGCAGGCCCGCCAGACAACCTCTCTGTCGGGAGAAGAATTCTTGCTCATCGGGGAGGCGCTCGGCCACGTGCGCCAGACCCGCGAACGCCTGCTCGCCCTGGACGAACAGCCCCACCTGCGCGAGCTGGGCGAACGCCTAGAGGTCTTCCGAGAACTCGAAGAGAACATCTTCAGGGTCTTCGACGAAGACGGAGAGATCCGCGAGAGTGCCTCGCCCACGCTGCGCGAGTTGATCACGCGCCAGCGCGTTCTTGAAGAGCGCGTCCAGCGACGCTTGCAGGCGCTGATCCAGTCTGGCCAGCTCTCCGGGATTCTGCAAGACACGCTGATCACGCGCCGTTCGGGACGGCTGGTCATCCCCATCAAGAGCAGCGCCCGTCACGAGCTCGATGCCGTCGTGCACGACAGCTCCGATTCGGGCCAGACGCTCTATATCGAACCCCACTCCGTTGTAGAAGAGAACAATCAGATTCGCGAGCTGGAGGGGGAGATCCGTGACGAGAAGCTGCGCATCGTGCGGGAGCTGACTCAAAGGCTACAAGCCGAGAGCCGCAAGATCGAGGAGACGCTGCGCGTGATCGCCTATCTGGATCTGCTCTACGCGAAAGCGCAATTCGCGTTGCACTTTCACTGTTATCGCCCTCAGCTACGGCGCGATGGCCAGATTCATCTGATCGCGGCCCGGCATCCCCTCTTGAACCCTGAGACGGTCGTGCCCATCGAAGTGAAGCTCGGCGAACCGTTTCAGGGGATCGTGATCACCGGGCCTAATACGGGGGGCAAGACCGTCGCCCTCAAGACGGTTGGCCTCTTAACGCTGATGGCCCACTCGGGCATCCCCATCCCCGCCGCCCCCGATAGCTCGCTCATGCTCTGCGAAAAGGTCTTCTCCGACATCGGCGATGAGCAGTCTATCCAACAAAACCTGAGCACGTTCTCGGCGCATCTGAAGAATCTGCTCAAGATCCTGCAACACGCCGACGCTCAGACGCTCGTGCTCATAGACGAGCTGGGCGCAGGCACCGATCCCACCGAAGGAGCGGCGCTGGGGATCGCGATCTTAGAGACCCTGCTCCAGCGCGGCGCTAAGATATTGGCGACTACGCACTTCAGCGCGATCAAGCATTTCGCGTATCGGCATCCGAAGCTCAAGACCTGCTCGGTCGAGTTTGATGTCGAGACGCTGACTCCGACCTTTCGCCTGGTCGAGGGGATTGGGGCGAGCAACGCGTTTGCGATTGCCGAGCGCTTGGGCCTGCCCCACGAGATCCTGCAGCGCGCACGGGCGCACCTGGCCGAAGGCCAAGTCCATGTCGAGGAGATCATCGCCAAGTTGGAGCGGGAACGCAGCGCGCTGGCGCAAGAGCACGAGAGGGTCTCTCAGCACTTGCGCGAGCTGGAGGCGCAGAAGCGCGAGTACGCCGAGAGGCTAAATCAGGTGCGCGCGCGCAAAGAAGAGGCCCTCACCCAAGAGCTGCGTCAGATTGAGAAGCAGCTCAAAGAAGCGCGCACAGCGTTGGAAGAGGCGCTCCATCGGGCCAAGCAGACCAGCGACGAATCGCAACTGCGGGAGGCGCTCAAGCGCGTGCACGGCGTGGGAGCCGAGCTGGCTCAGGCGAGTCAGCAGCTTCGGGTAGAGTCCCAAGTTGAGGTCCCGTGGCGGCTGGAGGAGTTGAGCGCGGGCGTGCGGGTGCAACTGAGGGATTCCAAGCGCTTGGGCACGGTTCGTCAGGTCGTGAGCGCCGAGCGCATCGAGGTCGAGCTGGATGGAGGGGTACGGTTGTGGGCGAAGCTGTCGGATTTGGTCCAGCCGACGACGGCTAAGCCCAACGAGCAGGAGCGCCGCAGGATGAGGGTCTTTGTAGACACGACGACGACCGCGGCGCCGCCGCCGGAGCTCGATCTGCGCGGGCTGACCGTCAGTGAAGCGCTGCGTCAGATCGATCTCTATCTGGACAAGTTGTTGCTCACGGGCCTCAAGCGCGGGCGGTTGCTGCACGGGAAGGGGACGGGGGTCTTGCGCCGGGAGATCCGAAAACACTTGGCGACGTTGTCCATCGTGAAGAGCTTTGAGTCGGCGCCACCCAACCAAGGGGGCGATGGCGTGACGATCGTCGAGTTGGGCTAACCGGCCCACGCCCAGATGAAGTCTCTCCAGCGGCCCCACCGAGCCGTCAGCTTCCGAGAGCGCATCTGAATCTCGGCGTGTCCAGATTCGGTGAGCGTGACCGCGATCTCGCGCAGCGGCGGTACCGGGCGAGTTCTCCACGCCTTGAGCGCCGCTTCTTTGAGCGCCCAGAAGATGCAAAGGCCCTCACCCCGCCCTGCGGGCCCCCCTCTCCCGTAGGTCACGACGGGAGAGAGGAGGGGGGTGAGGGCCACAAGCTGTCTCTGCTCACGCTCGCTGAGAATTCTGGATGCTAAGTCTCCTCGCACCAGACGAATCTGCTGCAGATCCACTCCCACCGATCGCCCCGCAGGCCCCAGGGCCGCGAGCGCGTGCCCAGCACTGTGCGCAATAGAAAGAGCTACGTTTACACACCGCGGCTCCGGAGCTCCGTGGGCGTCTGGCAAGATCTCTATCTCTCGCAGGGGCAAGGCGTGCGTGGCTTGTATTAACTCTTTTGCGGCCAGGCGCCCCGCCAGCCAGTCGCGCCGTCGTCGCGGCGAGCGCAGGCGCCCCAAGAGCCGCAACTCGTCGCCTGTCAGCCACTCGCTCAACCGGTATCGCAGCAGATGAGCGTTCAGGTCGTCGGGGGTGATCCAGCGCAGCGCTATCTCTCTCATCGCAGCTCTTTCTTCAAGACCTTTCCTATGATGCTCTTGGGCAGCGACTCCCGAAATTCGACGATCGTCGGCACCTTGTACTTCGCTAGGTGCTCGGCGCAGAAGGCCTTGATCTCATCAGCCGTTGGGCTTGTCCCAGGCCGTGGCACGATCAGCGCCTTCACCGTCTCCCCGCGATAGGCATCGGGCGCTCCCACGACAGCGGCCTCCAGCACTTTGGGGTGTTTATATAAAACTTCTTCGACTTCGCGGGGATAGACCTTCAGCCCAGAGCAGATGATCATCTCTTTGAGACGGTCTACGATGTAGAAGTAGCCGTCTTCGTCCATGCGGGCCAAGTCCCCGGTGTGGAGCCAGCCGCCCCGCAGCGCCATCGCGGTCTCTTCGGGGCGATTCCAGTAGCCGGCCATCACTTGGGGGCCTTGGATGACGAGTTCCCCGATCTCGCCGACGGGCAGCTCGCGCCCCGAAGCCGGGTCTACGATCTTGGCATTGGTGTCGGGAAAGGGAATCCCGATGCTCCCCGCGACTTGTCTGCCATAGAGCGGGTTGCAGTGCGTGACGGGTGAAGCTTCCGAAAGCCCGTAGCCCTCTACGAGGGATGCCCCCGTCAGTTCCTCAAAACGACGCTTGACCTCCAAGGGGAGCGGGGCCGAGCCGCTGATGCAGGCCTTGATCGAGCTGACGTTATACTCTCTTACTCGCGAGTGATTGGCAATCGCGGCGTAGAGCGTGGGAGCGCCGGGCAGGAGCGTAGGCCGTTGGCGATCTATTGTCTTGAGCAGCTCGTCTATCTGAAAGCGCGGCACCAAGATAAGAGCCGCAGCGATGGCCATCGAGAGGTTGAGCGCAACGGTCATCGCATAGACGTGAAAGAGAGGGAGCACGCACAGACACGTCTCTTGAGCGGGCTGGACGCGAGGGAACCACGCGCGCGCTTGCAGCGTGTTGGCCACGAGATTTTTGTGAGTGAGCATCGCTCCTTTGGGGATGCCCGTCGTTCCCCCTGTATATTGAAAGAGCGCGATCTCGCTGGGGCGCACCAAGATCTTTGGGGGGTGGGCCGGGGCGTGGCGTATCAAATCCGAGAAGAGATAGACGCTGGGCGGGCTAGGTCGAATGCGCTTGGGGCGCTCTTTGAGCAGATACCCCAAACGCAATAGACCGGGGAAGAACTCCTGAACCCCTGTAACGATAATGCGTTTCAGATTCGCCTTCCCTTTTAGATGCAAGACTTTTTCGTAGAAGCGATCTAACGTGATGAGCGTCTCGGCTTGCGAGTCCCCCAAGACGACTTGCAGCTCGTCTTCGGTGTAGAGGGGGTTGGTCTGGACGACGGTCAAGCCCGCTTTGAGCGCGCCGTAGAACGCGATCACAAATTGCGGGATGTTGGGCAGCATCAGCGAGATCTTCTCGCCGGGCTGGGCCCCGATCTGCACGAGCGCCGCTGCGAAGCGCTCGGTCATCTCCTGGAGCTGCTCGTAAGAGATCTTCTGCCCGAAGTAGATCAGCGCGGTAGCCTTTCCGTGCTTTTGGGCGGCCTCGTCCAACAGCGCAAAGAGCGGTTGATCGGGATAGTTCAACGTTTGGGGGATATCGGCGGGATAGTGCTTCAGCCAAGGCTTCTCGACGATCATGGGTGTCTCCGTTCTCCGCCAAGAGCATAACACACACTCTCTCAAGATGCAACACGAGTGGACATCATCCCTCTGACGTCGTATATTAAAAAGCATATGTCAGCGATTCTCAGAGTAGAGAGTGTCCACAAGCAATTTGATGGCACCAAGGCGGTGGACGGCGTGAGCTTTGCGGTCAACCAAGGGGAGATCTTCGGGCTGCTGGGCCCCAATGGCGCCGGCAAGACGACCCTCATCCGCATGATCTTGCACATCTTCGAACCAGACTCTGGCACGATTAGATTTTCGTTCTCGCCCGATGGGAGATTTCAACCCGAACGGATCGGCTACCTTCCTGAGGAGCGCGGGCTGTTTGAAAATCGCAAAGTTTCCGACACGCTGATCTTTCTAGCCGGGCTGAAGGGCGTGCCCGCTTCGCAAGCCCGCGAGCGCGCGCTCCTGTGGCTGGAGCGCCTTCAACTTCAGAAGTACTTCAACCGCCAGATTCGGGAACTCTCCAAGGGGATGCAGCAGAAGATCCAACTGATCGCAGCGATCCTTCACGAGCCCGATCTAGTGATTTTGGACGAACCCTTTGCCGGGCTGGATCCTATCAACCAAGAACTCTTTCGCGATCTCATTCTGGAACTCAAAGCGCAGAATACGACCGTGCTGCTCTCGGCCCATCAGATGCACTTGGTCGAAGACCTCTGTGATCGCATCTTTCTCATCAACAAAGGTCGTCAGGTGCTCTATGGCGATCTGCGGGAGATCAAGCGGGCGTGGGCCGAAGACTGGGTGACCCTTGACTTTCGCGGCGATGGAAGGTTTCTCAAAGAGAGCGCTTTGGTGAAGTCGGCGCAGATCGAGAACGGGCGAGCGCAGCTCATCTTAAGAGAGGGCGTGCGCCCTAAAGAGTTTCTCTCTGAGCTTATGGGCAGGCTCGAGATCGAGCAGATCGCCATCAAAAAGCCGCCGTTGCACCATATCTTTGTCGAGACGGTGACGCGGGGAACCGTACCCGCTCCCTAGGAGGGAGAGGGCCGGGTGAGGGTGGGGAGAGAAGAGAATAAATGAGAGAGACACTAGCTGTAGCGCGCTGGGAGTTCTGGCAGAGCCTCAAGAGCAAGACGTTTCTCATCGCGACGTTCGCCACGCCGCTTATCAGCATAGGCTTCATAGCTCTGGTGATTCTCATCACGCGCACGGCTGCCGGGAACGGCGAGACCCAGCTTGCCGTTCTTGATCGCGCGGGGGTCTTCAGCGAACTGCAAGATCGCTTGAGAGATTCAACCTATCGCTTGATCGCGGTCAGCGGCCCAGAAGCCGATCTGCCCCAACAGATGAAGCGCGGGGAATTCGACGGCTATCTCGTGATAGAAGCAGACTTTTTTGAGAGTCGTCAAGCTCGGTATGTGCCCAAGCCTCGTGAAGGGCTGCGCCAGATCAATCTTCGGAACCTAGAGCCGCAGAGCGCGCCGCGTGCCGTGCGCGAGGCCCTCTCGCAGATTCTCGTAGCGCGCGCGCTGCAAGACGCCGGCCTTCCCTCAGAGAGAGCGCACGAACTGAGCCAAGGGGTGCAGATCGTCGTCGCCGCGGCCCCCGAAGCAGCGCTCGAACAGATGAAAGCCGGGCTTACGATCAGCGTAGGATTTGCTATTATCTTTCTCTTGTTCTTCATCACGATGAATTCTATCAGTTGGATTCTCTACAGCGTGATCTCGGAGAAGCGCAATCGCGTTGTGGAGATTCTGCTCTCTTCGATCACGGCCTATGATCTGATGAGCGGGAAGATCTTGGGGTTGGGGGGCTTGGCGTTGGTGCAAGCGGCGATCTGGGCGGTGGTGGGGCTGACCGTGATCTTTGTGGGCGGGCCGTATGTGGGCATCCCGACGACGGCGATTGGCTTGGCGATCCTGCCGTTTCTGGCGTGGGAGAAGCTGCTTTTGTATTTGGCGTATTTTGTGCTGGGGTATCTCTTGCTCGCGGCGCTCTCGGCGGCGCTCAGCGCTATCATGAGCGACGATCTTCAGAGCGCGAGTTCGTTTGGGTTCTCGCTCGTCTTCATTCCCCCGATCTTGCCGTTGATGCTCTTCTCGTTAGTGTTAGAGAA
>JANXAU010000019.1 GCA_025061735.1 Candidatus Bipolaricaulota bacterium | reverse complement strand
GAGCTGTCGCGACGGATCACCTCCAAAGAGTATTGGGAGGTCGTCGAGTATGCGCGCTCGCTGGGGCTGCACCGTGGGATTCCCTTGGAGTATGCGGACTGATAGCTTGAGTGATGCAAAGTGCGCCTCTGTCTCATCCCGTTGAAGATCACCCCCAGAGACGTCGCTGCAAATCTTGCAGAGCTTGAGAGGCGTCTGCGCGAAGTCGCGCCTTATCGTCCCGATCTCGTCTGTCTTCCTGAATGTGCTTTCACAGGGTATCTCTACGAAGACGCAGACGTCACAAGATTTGCTGAGCCGATCCCCGGCCCGACAACGGAGCGCATGGGCACGCTCGCGCGAGAGCATAAAATATTTCTGTGCTTTGGACTGCTTGAAGTCTCAGATAAAAATTTCTTTAACTCAGCCGTGCTGCTAGATCGTCACGGGAAGATTCTCTTGCACCATCGCAAGATCTGCGAGCATCCGCCCTTCACCAACGGCACGACGGTGCACACTATAAAGACGGAGCTAGGGAGTCTGTCGGTGCTCATCTGCGGCGATCTCTTCGACGAAGACGCAATTTCTCAGCTTGATCGCTCAATAGATCTATTGCTTGTGCCGATGGCGCGCAGTTTTGATAAGCGCTCGCCCGATATTGAGCGCTGGCTGCGCGAGGAGCGCCAGGTCTATCTCGACGGCGTCAAAGCTGTGAGCATCATGACTGCTATCGTGAACGCTCTCGAAGTCGCAGAAGAAGACGTGAGCTTCGGCGGCGCGCTGATCGTAGACAGAGATGGGCGTCTGCTCGCGGAGTCCCTGCACGGCACAGATGAAGCCTTGGTCTATGATCTTGCCAAGGCTTCAAAGTCTTCCATGCTATAAATCCTCAACAGATGGAGATTGCCCACATGAACGTTTTTCAGTCCTGCTTCTTTGGCTGCTCGATAGCAGCGAATCGCTTGCTCTAAGGGCGTAGGCGGCAGATCTCTCATAACAAAGTCCCCGCGAAAGATGAGCAGACTGTATGGAATCTCTATGTTAATCTTAGCGATGAAGCGCGCGATGCAAAAGACTTCTTCTGCGTCCACGTAGCCCGTCACGAGAAGCGTTGTTGCCGTGAGCAACGGGTGCTTGGCTTTAGGCAAATACTCTCGCGCGATCATCGCGAAGTTCTCGTAAGCCCTCTCGTTGGGGACGCCGCTGAGCGCCACGGCGAGATTCTTATCCCACGCCTTGAGATCGAACTTGATCGTGCCCCCTGATCTCAGCGAGAGCTCAGCAGCTCTTCTCACGAAAGCAGGGTTGCCGCAGCCGTTCCACTCCCAACAGATTCGCATCTCTCTGTCTTGAGTCTCTTGGAGCACGGCTTCGCTCGCTTTCAAAGCGAAGGGGAATTGGGGCTCCGGCGAGCCGCCGAAGAAACAGATACAACGGACTTGAGGCCGAAGCGCCCTCTGGACGAACTCCTCAACGGAGAGTCTTTTGCCCTCGTCGAGAAGTTTATGTTGCCAATTCTGACAGAAGAGACAGTTGAAGTTGCAGCCGTAGAAGAAGACCGCGAGGTTAAAGCCGAAGTGTCTGCCCTGGCAAGGCGCGCAGAACCACGCGGCGCAGCAGTTTGTTGGGATGGGGTCATAGTACGTATGGGCTAAGCCGTAGTGAACTCCGCCGAGATGGTGCATCTTACCCGCAATGTTCTCTCTCAGGCCGCAATAGCCCCTCTCGCCTTCGGGGATCTCGCAGAGATTACTGCAGAAGGTGCATGGTATTCCGCCCTTGGGGACAGAAGGAGGAAGATGAAAGCTCTCTCTTATTCGAATATGGGGCTTGAGCAGCTGAGCTGTATCGCTCACGGTGATACACTCTCTGCACAGCCTAAGCTCCCCCGCAACAAGCTGGGCTCTCTTGCAGCCCTCGCAATCTTTCATAAATGACCCTCTCTCACTTGAAGATGCACCAGGAATCGGCTATAGTATTACAGAGCATATATGGAATGGTGGCAGAGCTTCTTCGACGAGACGACAGGGCAGATTATGTTTTATGAAGAAGCGTGGCAGCGGGCGGAACAAAGCTGCGACGCTTTAGTTTCGTTGCTCGGTCTTCAGCCGGGTGCGAAGATCTTAGATTTGGCGTGCGGGCCGGGGCGCTTTGCGATT
>JANXAU010000058.1 GCA_025061735.1 Candidatus Bipolaricaulota bacterium | reverse complement strand
GAGAAGACATACGGCTAGAACTATCCGCGCCATAAACGCGGCCTCCCTTGTTTTTAGATCTTTTGAGTGAATTATAGCGTTTTACTTGGCTGAAGTCAATATATTATCTTGCAAGGATCATACGGACAGCGCCGAGCTGTTGGTCGAGGGCCGTGAGGGCTTTGCCGAGGAGAGCGCCCTCACACGTCTGGGCGCTCTCACAGCGCATGGCGTAGCCGGGCTTGGACGCGCTGGTCAGCAAGTCTCCCGGTCGAATCGGCCCGTTCTCTGTAGTAGCCTTCACCCAGACCTGCCCCGCTAACGCCAACAGCGCTTGTGAATCCCTATCGCCGCTTGCATTTAGGATCAAGCCCGGCTTGAGAGAGATCACTCCAGCAATCAGTCTGCTGTAGGGCGCGCGCGCCTTGCGATAGCGCTTGGGATTCTCGGGGTCGATCTCGACGACGTCGCCGGGTTCTACGGCTTCAGAGACGAGCACGTACTCAGCGACGTCAGCGCCCCCCGCCAAGAACGCCCCATCAGCGTAGACGTTCCCCGTCGCGCGCTCCACTCGAAAGAGCGCCGGCGTGTTATTGGATGCAAAGGGCGTATCTGTGGACCATTCGGGGCCAGCGGGCGAGCCGCCGTACTTGCGCACGCCGTTGCTGGGGCCTCCGCTCGCCCCTGACGAGTCATTGATAGTATTTCCAGAACCCTCGTCGAAGTGGTAGAGCGCAACGGTGTTGGCGTCGGGCGTAAACGGCACCGACGGAGGCGTGAAATTCCCTGTGTAGCGCCGAACGTTCGAGATGCGCAGCTCGTCGAGCCAACCCTTGTACGACGGGTAGGCTGGGCCAGCGTCGTGCTTCTCGGCCCCCAACACCAAGAACGGATCGCTGTTGGGATAGCTCGTAGAACGCCCGTCGCGATAGCTCACGTCTCGATTGCTTCCGACGTTGCCCGGCCCGCAGACGTCTTGTTGGCCATTGACAAAGATACAGAGCTGCCCGGTGCTGTACTGGCGCGTCACCGCGACGTGATGCCATTGGCCGTTGGTAACAGAGATATTCCCGCAGATCGTGTTCCCGCTGTTGCCGTAGCTGACGCCGAAGGCGATCTTCCCATTGTTCAGGGAGATGCCAAAGTCGCCATAGTCCCCCGGTCCCCAGATGTCACGGTCAATGATAATATTTCCCGTGATCCAGCCGTCGTTGGTGTTGCACGTGACGGTGCCGGTGTTCTCGCCAGAGTTGGCCTTCATCCAGAATTCGATCGTGAAGTCGGTCGCGCCGACGTCGGCGGGCTTGTGGGGATCTATCTGAATCTTGACCCGGTCAATGTCGTTGACGCCGTTGCCGTAAAAGCGCAGAGAGTAGCTTCCGGAGCTAGGGCCTACAGACCCTTGGGCCACCGTGAGCGCGAAGGTCTGATTCTCAAAAGCGCCAGAGGAGTCCCGTGCTCGCACTGTGACTTGAACAGTTCCGGCCTGGGAAGGAATCCCATAAATGAACCCAGTACTGGCGTTGATGCTCAACCATGGCGGGGCTTGGAGAAGTTCATACGTCATAGAATCGCCCTCTGGATCGAAGGCGTTGACGTTATAAGCCCAGGGGATTCCGACCACGCCAAAGGTCGTGCGCGGCTCGGATAAGATTTGAGGAGCGGCGTTCTGCGAGCTGCTGACTACTGTGATCGTAAAGCTCTGAGTGGCCGAGGCCCCCTGAGAATCTTGCACCCGCAGAGTGACGGCAAACTGCCCTGCTTGCGTAGGCGTCCACGTGACAACGCCGCTCGTCCCGTCCACTTGCATGCCCGACGGGCCTTGCACGAGCGTATACGTCACGGGAACGAGCGCGTGGAGCTCGCCGGTGGGATCGGGATCGTAAGCATGAGCATTGTAATAGTAAGAACGTCCTACTTTTGCTGTGGTGATCGGCTTGGAGACAAAATAGGGGGCATCGTTGGCGGAGGCTCCAAAGCTCAGCGCGGGTGTATTCGTAAAGCCCCGAATATATTGAGGCTCGTAGTGAACTCGGAACTTGACTTGGCCGTTATGCACGCGCAACGGGTACGCATTGCCGAGGGGATCAAAGAGCGTTGCCGAGCCGTTTACGGACATAGAGGCTTCGATATCTTGACCAGACTCGTTGCTCCAGATGACGAGAACTGTTTCGCTGCCGTTTGTGAAGAAGTGCCCTTCGACAAAAGAAGGAGTGTTCGGGAGACGGCTGAGATAAGTAGCAGTTTGAAGGTGATCGGCGAGGGCGCGCACAGCCAGGGCGCGTTCGGTTAGGGTGCGCGCGGGGTTCTCCAGAGTGCTTAAAAGCTGTTGGTCGTAGTTGTAGCTGAAGAAGAAGATCTTTTTAGCTCCCACGGCGAGATTCCCTACGACGGTCTTAGCCGGTGACAAGAGGGGCACGGTCTGTCCGCCGCGAAAGTAGCTCGTCTCGTTTTGGAACCAGTGGAGGCCGCCGCGCAGGGGCGAGAGCGCCTCCGTGTTCCAGATGGGCTTGGAAACCCCATACTGCTGCATCACTTGACTATAAGTTTCGATGCTGCCGCAGCAGCCATCGGGAGAGAGGGCTTGGCCATTTCCCTCTTCCAAGTAGTGCACAGACAGAACGTCAAAGAGCGTAAAAGATGGATCGCTCTGTTCTTCTGCGAGCATCTGTTGCAGCACTTGCGAGTCGCCCTGATAGAGATCGGCCGCCAAGATGCGCGCGTTTGGCTCGACGCTGCGAATCACCTGAGCTACTCCACGCAAAAACGTCACGTACAGCGACGGATCGCACGGATTCCACCAGCCGCAGCCGTCAATCTCGTTCCCCACGATCCAGTAGCGAACTTGCCCGGCATACGCTTGAGCAACGGTGCGCAAGTTCTGATAAAAAGCGCTGTTATAATTGTCTGCTCCGGGAGGAGCACCTCCGATGAGTTTGAAGACGGGCACGACGTCGTTAGCCAGAGCCTGAGCGACAAAACCGGGAACCGGAGGATCGAGCGCCGTGAGCACGTCGTTCTCAGTGTTTACCGGGATATCAAAGTGCACCCATTTGATGCCCAAGCGCGCGATCTGCTCCGCGAACCCTTGATAGTCATCTATAGCAATGATAAACCCTACGGGAGATGAGTTGTCTGCTCCTAGAGGGATGACGGGATCGACCAAGCCTATAAAGAGATCGTGGAGATTGCCTTGGTTCGTGAAGACTTCTAAACGATAAAACCCATAGCGCGTGATGCGATCTGTGGGGAGCACGAGCCAAGCCCCGCTTCCACTGGGTTGGACGAGGCCATCCCCCTCGAAGACGTCGCCGTTGGCCGTCCAGAACGCCGGCCCATAGGCATCGGTCAGACGATATCGAACCCAACTGGGGACGGATGAAACATACAGACGAATTGGCTCGCCCAGGATGAACATGCCCCCGTGAGGCAGCGAAGACAAGCTCAGCTGCATGGTGGATGATCTCACGCTCGACTGGAGCATCACTCCAGCTAGTATCAGAGTAACAACGACCGTGAGGCTTCTTCTCATAGGGCGCACCTTCCCGCGTGTTTTGCGTTGAAACAGCATCATAGCAGACCGGTTGGGCTTGAGCAAACAACCGGCTCAGAACCAAATTCCTACCGTCACCGCCGGCTGCGGCCAAGACCACTCCCCCAACGTGACATTCACCTGCACGTAGACCGGAAGCGAGAATAGCGTTAAATTGTGGCCCCCCAAGAGCTTGAGATAGACGTGCGACCAGACGCCGCGATCCCTCCCCGAAGCGTCCTCCCAGCGCGCCCAGCCCATCCCCACCCCCAAGTACGAACTCTCAAAGTAAAGCAACAACGCTCCGTCCAGATAGAGCACCCAATCGTCTGCACGAAGGTCTTGTAAGATCGTACCCTCCACAAGAGCGCTCTTCCCCTTCGAGAGAAGCTCCCCCCGCACGGCTCCCCCCACCAACGAAAAATTCGTAGGCGTCACCCCCCAGCATCCCCCCACCCCTAAGCGCGTCTCCGCCCCTTGAGCACAGACCCACAACAATAGAAAAGCCAGAGCGCCGCAGAGCGCGCTCTGGCTTGCCCGTCTTGTCATATCTATCTCAGCACGACGATCTTCTGCACGGCGCTGCGCTCCACTCGGTCGTGCCCCTTCACCGTGAGGACCGCCAGATAGACGCCGTTGGCCAGGAGCGCTCCATCTTGATCGCGTCCGTGCCAGGTCACGCGCTGCCCCGGCACAAACTCCGACCGATAGAGCACACGCCCTTGCAGATCGTAGACCTCCAAGCGTACCGCTTCGACGCCCTCACCCTCGACCACAAAGCGCACGCCCTGACGATCCAGACGCTCCAGCACGATCCGCGTCACGCGCAGGGGCACCGCGAGCGTCTCCGTCGGGATGCGATAGGTCTGCACAATCGGGTCGAGCAAGTCGCCATCGCCGTTGAGGTCCTGCCCATAGCCCGATTCATACCCCCAGAAGGCTACCAGCCCGTCGTAGATATCCGGTTCAGAGCCGACCCGCGCCGTGTTGAAGACCCTCCCACGCTCGCGGTCGTAGTAGCGAATGACCGTATCGGCGCGGTCGCCGTCGCCGTTGAGATCGCTCCCTATCTCTCTCTCTTTGGTCTCAAAGACAACGTAACGCCCAAAGATCGCGGGCCAGCTCCCCACCGCGCCGGTCTCCTCCAGACGCCCGGTCGCGATCTCGTAGAGCCGGATGACTGGGGTCTTCTTTAGATCGCGTGCCACGAAGGCCACGACCCCTTCGTAGAGGGCCGGCTGGGCGCCTTCTAGGCCCGTGTCGCGCAGCTCGCCTCGGCTCAGATCGTAGATCTGGATCGTGTGCGACGGCCCAACAAACGCAATCACTTTATCCCAAATGACGGGATCGTGTCCAGCGCCCAGGAGCTTGACGGTCTTACCGTCCCACAGCGCGATCTGACCCGCGCTCTCAAAGACCACCCACTCTCCAAAGATCGCAGGGTGCGAAGCATCCAACTCCGTGTGCGTCAGCGCCCCCGACGCCAGATCGTAGAGGCCCAGCTTGCCCTCCGGCGTGACAAACACGACCCTCTGCTCGTAGAGATCGAGATCGCGCGGCGCACAGGAGACGAAGATCCGCGTGCTGATGACTCGACCCGTCTGCAGATCCGTATAGCGCAAGACGCAATCGTTGAAGCGTCTGTTGCGATTCAGGTCGAGATGGGGGCCGCGCCCCAGGTGCTGTTCGGGCGCGGGAAAGACCATGATCGTCCCCCAGATTGGGGGATCGCCGCCGACGGGGCCTTCGACGGTCGTGCTCTCCGAGTCGGTGTTGTTGCCGGGAGTGAGATCGGTGGTGCTGCTGGAGACTGTCGCGGTGTTGTTGATCGTCCCCGCCACCAGCGGGGTGACCGTGATCGTGATCGTCACTGTATCTCCTGGGTTGAGGTTGCCCAGGTTACAGGTGAGGATGTTCCCCACAGGAGGATTGCAAGCCCCTTGGCTGGAGGTGGCCAAGACGAAGGTCACGGAACTGGGCAAGGTGTCGCTCACGGATACGTTTGTGGCCGTAGACGGGCCAAGATTCGTCACCGTGATCGTATAGGTCAAGGCCGTGCCGACGAGCACGGGGTCGGGGGCATCGCTCTTGGTAAGGCGCAAGTCTGCGTTTGAGAGCGGCTGTTGCAACAGCGCAAACTGATAGCGATCGACTCCAGAGCCGGGGGGAGATTCGATGGCTCCGCCCTGTTCGGCAGCGGGATTGGGATAATCGCCGTTGTAGGCATAGATCCCAGTCAAGACGATCGGGAGGTCGTTCACCGTCTGTGGCGTGCAGATGTTCAGAACGCCTACGTTGCTGACAAACGCCTCGGGGATTTGGAAGTAGGTGCGCTCGCTATTAATGTTGAAGCCTGTGGGGCCGTAGTTGCCGTTGGGATCAGAGACGGCCGACGTGTACGAGCCGGCACAAGGGGGGTTCTGATTGATCTGGACGGTCAGTCCCGTCACAGGATTGTTGAAGGCGTCTACGACGCGTACGTAGCCATACCAGTCTTGTTGGATGCGCGCGAGGGCGTTATCGGGGCTCCAGTTGTTGTTGGCGTTGATCGCGTTGAGATTGCCCAAGGGGGTGTCAAGGGCGAAGATGCCGAAGCCGCCGTTGGCCGAGATCGTGTTGTTCTCGATGTTGTAGGGTTGAGAGAGCACGTCGTCGGTAGCGGTGCTGGGGGAGTCGTTGGCGCCGAAGTAGACGAGCGCCAGGATGCCGTTAGCGGCGTTTTGGGAGATCGTGTTGTTCCGGATAGAGGGCGAGCTACCGATGAGCAAGACGCCCTCGCCGTTGTTATTTTGAATCTGATTTTCGCTGATGACCGTACCGCCGTTGTCGCGTCGGATGAAGACGCCCTCGTTGTTGTTGTTATTAATAACGTTCTGACGTATTAGAGTGTTGGCTGGTCCTGGGGTAGGAGGGCCGATCTGGGCATCCGAGCCGGGATAGGTATTGAGCACGACGACTCCTAAGCCGTTGTTGATGATCGTGTTTTGGATGATCTGATTGCTATTCGTGCCGAAATCAACAATTTGGACGCCATCGTAATAGTGATACCGAATCGTATTATTCGGGCCGATGGTGTTCTGGCTCGCGCCGTTGTTGATGACGACGCC